>NZ_JAIBNX010000018.1 GCF_026130045.1 Micromonospora sp. CPCC 205371 | reverse complement strand
GATCAAGGGCAAATGCACGCGGAAAAGAGATCGAACCACGTGCGTTTGCCCTTGATCGGCGGGAGAGAGCGCTCCCGCGCGGCGCGGACAGCGCGGCGCGGACAGCGCGGCGCGGACAGCGCGATGCGCGGGCACGGACAGCGGGCGTCGCGGGCGCTAGGGGACGCGGTACTCCAGCAATGGCGTGCCGTCCTTCTTGGTTAGGACGATCTTGGCGAGCTTGGCGCCGGAGAAGCTGGTCATGCCCGAGAGCTTCAGGTCGGCGCCGGGAGACACCGACCAGGAGCTGATCTGCTCCTCGTCACCCTCGGTGTCGTACGCGATCAGCCGGTACGTGTACGCCTTGTTCTCCCCGGGCTTGCCGGTGTACGAGCAGTGCATCGTCACCTCGGTGCCCCATTTCGTGGTCGTCAGCCCCACCTCGGCGGTCACCGGCACATCGGACGCCACGGTCTGCATCGAAGCGAGCTGAACCTGCGGCGGCGTCGTGCCCGCTGGCCCGCCGTCGCGCAGGATGCCGACGCCCAGGCCGACGAAGAGCGCCAGGCAGGCGGCCGCGAGCATGGAGCCGGCTGTGCGCCAGCGCCGGCTCGCCTTCTCGCGCCGGCGCGAGTCCGAGACGGCGGCGAGCAGCTGGGGCATCCGCGACTCGGTCTTCGGCGCGGATGCGATCGTCTCCAGCCCGGCCGGATCGAGGCGACCGAGGAGTCCCGGAAGCACGGCCACGTCGCCGACCGCCTCGCGGCAGGTCGGGCAGCCGGCCAGATGCCGCTCGTACGCGGCCCGCTCCCCGGGCGACAGGGCACCGAGCACGTAGGCACCACTGTCGTACTCATAGTCGCACCTCATCTCGTCACCCCCATCTCCTCCAATACCAGCCGCAACGAGCGCAGCGCGTAGTGCGTACGGGACTTGATCGTGCCCGCGGGCACGCCTAGCCGGGTCGCCGCCTCGGCCACTGAGCGCCCTTCGTAGAAGCACTCCACGAGCACCTCACGGTGGGACGCGGACAGCCTCCCCAGGGCCTCGGCGACGGTCCAGGCCTCTACCGCCCGGTCAGCCTCGTCCACCGCGGGCGGCGGCTCGGGAAGCTCGTCGGTGACGATCTCCCCGACCCGGGCGGAACGCCGCCGCCACGCGTCGATTGCCAGGTTGCGCGCGGTGGTGAATAACCAGGCCCGTACCGAGCCACGCTGGGGATCGAGTGCTTCGGGGTGCCGCCACGCACGTAGCAGCGTCTCCTGCACAAGATCCTCGGCACGTTGCCGGTCGCCCCCCGCGAGCCGCAGGGCGTGGGCGAATAGTGCGTCGCCGTGTTCGTCCTGCAGCGCACGCAGCAATTGGGCATCCTGGTCGGTCAAGCCACCCGCGCCTCCCTTCGCCCGTTCTTACGCACCAGGCCGCCAAGCGGTTCATCCAGGCTCGTTCACCTTCCGTTCACCACATATCTGAGCAGCGCTCATGGCCCACTCCTAGCGTCCTGCTCGGTGCCTCCCATGGGGGCATCGGATAGCGAGGAGGCTCCCCAGAGATGAGTGACCGACCGCGGCTGCTCCCGTTGCTCGGCCAGACCGTGCACGGTGCGCGCGACGCGATGACCTGCCAGTACCGCTGCGGCAACGCTTGCGACCACCCGGTACCGAACGATTCGGACAACCCGTACTTCGGTGACGTGGTGCGCACGGAGGTGTCGCGCCGCGGTGTCGTCCAGGCGGGCGCCGTCGGCGCCCTCGTGCTCGGCTTCGCCGGCGCCGCTGCCGCCGGCGCCACGCCAGCGCTGGCCGTGGAGGCCGCCGCGGGCGGCGCCGCGCCGGACACGGACGCGCTGAAGCCCGCACGGTTCAGCGGCGCCTTGACGTTCAAGCCGATCCCACCGAACAAGCTCGACACGTTCGTCGTCCCCAACGGGTACGACCACGCGGTGCTCATCCGCTGGGGCGACCGGGTGGAGCCGGGCGCGCCCGAGTTCGACCTGCACAACCAGACCGCGGCCGCGCAGTCCAAGCAGTTCGGCTACAACAACGACTTCGTCGCGGTGCTGCCGGTCGACAAGCGCGGGCGCCGCGCCCTGCTCGTGGTCAACCACGAGTACACCAACGAAAACCTGATGTTCCCCGGCTTCACCACCATGGACGCCCTCTCCGTGGAGCAGCTCAAGATCGCGATCGCCGCGCACGGCCTGTCCGTCGTGGAGATCGAGCGGGTCGGCGACACCGGCGAGTGGACGCCGGTCAGCAAGGGCCCGCGGCCGTACAACCGCCGGATCACCGCGCTCTCGACGCGGTTCGAGTTCACCGGTCCGGCGGCCGGATCGGCGTGGCTGAAGACCGCGGCCGACCCGCGCGGCAAGGTGGCGATCGGCACCCTCAACAACTGCGCCGGCGGCGTGACCCCGTGGGGCACGGTGCTTTCCGGCGAGGAGAACTTCAACCAGTACTTCGTCGGTGGCGACGGTGCACCGGAGGCGCTGAAGCCGAAGCTGGCCAGGTACGGCATCTCCACGACGGCCCGGTACCCGAGCGACAGCCGCAAGTGGGACCGTGCCGACGAGCGCTTCGACCTTGCCAAGCACCCCAACGAGGCGCACCGCTTCGGCTGGATCGTCGAGGTGGACCCGTTCGACCCGGAGGCCAAGCCGCGCAAGCACACCGCGCTCGGCCGCTTCAAGCACGAGGGCGCGAACGTCATCGTCGCCAAGAGCGGCCACGTCGTGGCCTACATGGGCGACGACGAGCGGTTCGACTACGTGTACAAGTTCGTCTCGGACAAGAAGTACATGCCGGGCAACTCCTGGGTCGCCCGCAAGCACAACCTGACGCTGCTGGAGTCCGGCTCGCTGTACGTGGCGAAGCTCGACTACACCAGCGCCGCCGAGATCGACGGTACGGGCAAGCTGCCCACCGACGGCGCCTTCAACGGCACCGGCCGCTGGATCAAGCTGGTGCAGGGCAACAGGTCCTACGTGGACGGCATGACCGCGGCCGACGTGCTCACGTTTACCCGGCTGGCCGGCGACGCGGTGGGCGCGACCAAGATGGACCGTCCCGAAGACGTCGAGCCCAGCCTCTTGACCGGCAAGGTCTATGTGGCGCTGACCAACAACAGCAACCGCGGCACCGGCACCAACCCGAAGGCCGACGAGGCGAACCCACGCAACGCCAACAGGCACGGACACGTCCTCGAGGTGGTCGAGGACCGGGGCGACAACGCCGCCGAGACGTTCACCTGGTCGCTGCCGATCGTCTGCGGCGACCCGGCGGACGCGTCGACGTACTTCGCCGGGTACGACAAGACCAAGGTCTCGCCGATCTCGTGCCCGGACAACGTGGCGTTCGACGGCGCCGGCAACCTCTGGATCTCCACCGACGGCAACGCGCTGGGCAGCAACGACGGCTTGTTCGCGACCGCCATCGAGGGCCCGGAGCGCGGCCACCTGAAGCAGTTCCTCACCGTGCCGGTCGGCGCGGAGACCTGCGGCCCGTTCATCACCACCGACAACCGGTCGGTCTTCGTCGCGGTCCAGCACCCCGGCGAGATCACCGGCGCGTCCATCGAGAACCCGGCTTCCACGTGGCCGGACGGCGACTACGCCAAGCCGGGCGTGGTCTGCACGTGGCGCCTGGACGGCCGCGCCATCGGCAGTTAGCGCCAGCTAGCCCATGATCAGGGCGTCCCTCAAGTCGTTAGAGCGACTTCAGGGACGCCCTGATCACGCCGTTAGATGTCTGCGGTGATGGTCTCTGCCAGGCCCTTGGCGAGGGTCATCAAGCGGGTGCGTACGACGCGGGCCGACGTCATCAGCTCTGCCACCGGCATCGCGCAGGCCAGCGCCACCCGGCGTTCCATGTCCTTGTCTTGGGTCACCATCACGGCCGCGCAGCCGACGCCCTGCCGGTACTGGTTCATCTCGACCTGCATCCCGCGCCGGTCACCCGCGGCGAGATCGGTCTCGAACGCCTCGGGCGTTGTGAGGGTGTGCTGCGTGAACTGCCGCATACCCCACTCCTTGAGGTACCGGAAGCGCTGATCGGCCGTCAGCGTGGCCAGGAGGGCCTTTCCCAGCGCCGTCGCGTGCGCACCCTCGTCGTACCCGGGCATGAGGTCCTCAAGGTACGGCGAGCGGGGCCCTTCCGCCGCAGCGGTGATCGCCACCCGCCCGCCGACGAACCGGCCCACGAAGTGGCTGTATCCGGTCTCGATGGCCGCGCGGCGCAGCGCCTCGCCGATGCTGGGCGGCCCGCGAAACGCCGCGACCAGTTCGCGGTACCGGTCGGCCACCTCGAGTCCCACGATGTAGGTGCCGTCTTCCCGCCGGATCACGTAGCCCTCGTACGCGAGAGTGCGCACAAGGTGGTACGTCGTCGCGACAGTCAACTCGCAACGCCGGGCGATCTGTTTGACGGTCAGGCCTCTCGGGGCCCTGCCCACCGCTTCCAGGACTCGCAGCGCACGCGAGACGCTACGGATCAGGTCGGAAGGTTCCGCCAAGGGGTCGCGCACAACCACCTCCGCCGCCGGGGACTTACACCATATGAAAAACCGTGCACGAGCGAAACGCCCGTTCGGATCGAAGAGACCACATCTACGGCGACCGACGGTAGGGGTAGCACGACTTTATGTTGATACGCCCGACTATTTTTCGTCTCGGCTGTCGCGTTTGAGACCTCAGCCGGTGCGGTCCGCGATGAAGTCACAGAGCGACTCCATGGCCCGCCGCGCCGGACTTTCGGGCAGCGGCGCCAGCCGAGCGCGGGCGTCCTCGGCGTACGTGCGGACGGTCTCGCGGGCCCGCTTGAGCGCCGGCGACTCGCGCAGCAGGCCCAGCGCCTCCGCGTGCAGGTCGTCGTCGGTCACCGGGCCGGCGGCCAGGATCTCCCGCAGGCGCACCGAGGCGGCGTCGGCGTCGTCGGCGGCCAGCGCATACAGCACCGGCAGCGTCGGCACGCCCTCGCGCAGGTCGGTGCCGGGCGTCTTACCGGACTGGAGGGAGTCGGAGGCGATGTCGAGCAGGTCGTCGGAGAGCTGGAACGCGACGCCGATCGTCTCGCCGTATCCGGCGAGCGCCTCGATGTGCGCCTGCTCAGCGCGCCCGAACATGCCACCGAACCGCGCCGACGTGGCGATCAGCGAACCGGTCTTCTCCGAGATCACGTCGAGGTAGTGGACCACGGGGTCGTCGCCCTCGCGCGGGCCGACCGTCTCGGCGATCTGGCCGTGCACCAGCCGGGCGAACGTGCGCGCCTGCAGGCGGACCGCCTCGGTGCCCAGGTCGGCAGCGATGTCGGCGGCGCGGGCGAAGAGATAGTCGCCCACGAGGATCGCCACCGAGTTGGTCCAGCGGGAGTTGGCGCTCGGGGCACCCCGGCGGACGGACGCTTCGTCCATGACGTCGTCGTGGTACAGCGTCGCGAGGTGAGTGAGCTCCATCACTACGGCCGCAGGCACGACCAGCGGAGCCCGCGGATCGCCGAAATGCGCGCCCAGCGCCACGAGCAGCGGCCGGAACCGCTTGCCGCCCGCCTCCACCAGGTGGCGCGCCGCCTCGGTGACGAACGGATCGGCGCTCTCGACGCCTGTGCGCAGCTCACGCTCGACTTCGGCCAACGTCTGTAGAACCGATGCCTCGAGTGCGGGGTCGACAAAATCGACCCCGATCGACGTCAATCCGCCAGCCGCCAGCACCCCGTCCACATCCCCACGATGCCACACGGGATTCCCGGCGCGTCCCCGGGAGGCCCCGTTGTGGCCGTCAGCGCACGAAGTCTGCCGCGCTGGTCGTGAGATCCAGCAACGGTGCCGGCGCGACGCCGAGCACCAGCGTGGCCACGACGCCGATCACAAGCGCCGCCGCCGTCAGGCCACCCGGGATCGAGACCGTGGGCGTGGACTCGCCCGGCTCGGAGAGCCACATCATCACGACCACCCGCAGGTACGGGAACGCCAGCAGCATGCTCGTGATCACACCGAACACGACCAGCCACACCTCACCCGCGTCGAGCGCCGCGCCGAAAACCGCGAACTTCGCTATGAAGCCGCTGGTCAGCGGGATACCGGCGAACGCAAGCAGGATGAACGTGAAGATGCCCGCGTACAGCGGCGAGCGGCGGCCGAGGCCGGCCCAGCGGGACAGGTGGGTGGCCTCGCCGTCGGCGTCGCGCACCAGCGTCACCACGCCGAACGCGGCGATGACCGTGAAGCCGTACGCCACCAGGTAGAACATCGTGCTCGACAGGCCGTCCTTGGAGAGCGCCAGCACGCCCACCAGCAGGTAGCCGGCGTTGGCGATCGACGAGTACGCCAGCAGCCGCTTGATGTCGGTCTGCGTCACCGCGAGGACCGCGCCGATGAGCATTGTGAGCACCGCCACAACGCCGAGGATCGGCGTGTAGTCCCATGCCACCCCGTCGAAGCCGACATACAGCACGCGCAGCAGGCCACCGAACGCGGCGACCTTCGTGCACGCCGCCATCAGGCCCGTGATCGGGGTCGGTGCGCCCTGGTACACGTCTGGCGTCCACACGTGGAACGGGGCGGCCGCCGCCTTGAAGAGCAGGCCGATCGCGATCATCGCCAGACCGGCGTACAGCAGCACGGTGCTCTGCGTCGACTCGGTAACCGAGTCGTGGATGGTGCCGAACTCGACGCCACCCGCGAACCCGTAGACGAGAGCGACGCCGAAGAGGAAGAACGCCGACGCGTACGCGCCGAGCAGGAAGTACTTGAGCGCAGCCTCCTGGCTGAGCAGGCGGCGACGGCGGGCCAGCGCGCACAGCAGGTACAGCGGCAGGGAGAAGACCTCGAGCGCGACGAACATCGTCAGCAGGTCGTTCGCGGCGACGAAGAGCAGCATGCCGGCGATCGCGAACACGCTGAGCGGGTACACCTCGGTGGCGCCCTGCTCCTTGACGGCCTGCCGCCGGTCGGCCTCGGAGCCCACCGTGACCGCGGCCTGCGCGACGAACGCGCCGCCGTGCTCCAGCGCGCGGTCACCGATCAGCAGCAGCGCCATGATGCCGAGCACGATGATCGCGCCCTGAAGGAAGAGTGTCGGCCCGTCGATCGCGACCGCTCCGCCCGCCGTGAGCACCCGGGTGTCGGCCTGCCAGACGATAACGACCAGCGCGGCCACCAGACCGAGCAGGGCCAGGACGAGCTGCGTCGAGCGGCGCGCCACCTTGGGCAGCACCGCCTCGAAGAGCACCCCGACGCAGGCAACGCCGAACAGGATCAACATCGGCGCGATGGCCGCATAGTCGATCTTCGGCAGGCTGAGGTCTTCCATTAGTTTGCCGCCTCCGTAACGGCCGGCGCAGGGTCCGACTTCTCGATGTCCTGCATGGTGGCCTGCACAGCCGGATTGATGACGTCGGTCACCGGCTTGGGATAGAAGCCGAGCACGAGAAGCAGCGCGATCAGCGGTGCGACCACGACCTTCTCCCGTACGGTCAGGTCACGCCGCATCGCGTCCACTGTGGCCAGCGCCGGGTTGAGCGTCCCCTGTGTGGTGCGCTGCACCATCCACAGCACATACGCGGCGGCCAGGATGATGCCGGCGGTGGCAATCACCGCGACCGTCTTGTTGACCGAGAACGTGCCGATGAGCACCAGGAACTCGGATACGAACGGCGCCGTGCCGGGCAGCGCCAGCGACGCGAGACCGGCGAACAGGAGCACCCCTGCCAGCAGCGGCACGAGCTTGCCGGCACCGCCGAAGTCGCTGACCAGCGACGAGCCGCGCCGGGCGACGAACATGCCGACCACGAGGAAGAGCAGGCCGGTGGCCAGACCGTGGTTGAGCATGTACAGCACCGCGCCGGTGCCCGCCTGGGTGGTGAACGCGAAGATGCCGACCCCGATGAAGCCGAAGTGGGCGATCGAGGTGTACGACACCAGCCGCTTGAGGTCGTTCTGCCCGACCGCAAGCAGGGACGCGTAGATGATGCCGATGACCGCGAGGGCGAGGGCGTACGGCGCGAACCAGGTGGACGCCTCGGGGAAGAGCGGCAGGCAGTACCGCAGAATGCCGAAGGTGCCGACCTTGTCGAGTACGCCGACGAGCAGCGCCGCCGAGCCAGCCGGTGCCGCGCCACCGGCGTCCGGCAGCCAGGTGTGGAACGGGAAGAACGGCGCCTTGATGGCGAACGCCACGAAGAAGCCCAGGAAGAGCCAGCGTTCGGTGCCGGTGGAGAAGTCGGCCGACAGCAGTTGCTGCCAGTCGAACGTCTTGCCGCCGAGTGCCCACAGCCCGATCACCGCTGCCAGCATGAAGAGACCGCCGACCAGCGAGTACAGGAAGAACTTCACCGCGGCGTACTGGCGCCGCGCTCCGCCGTACGAGCCGATGAGGAAGTACATCGGCACGAGCATGACCTCGAAGAACACGTAGAAGAGGAAGACGTCGGCGGCAGCGAAGACGCCGATCATCGTGCTCTCCAGGGCGAGCAGCAGCGCGAAGTACACCGGCACGCTGCGCCGCGACGAGTCGGCGTCGTGCCACGAGGCCAGGATGACCAGCGGCACCAGCACCGCGATCAGCAGCAGCATGACCAGCGCGATGCCGTCGACCGCGAACGTGAACTTGGCGTCCCAGGCGGGAATCCAGGTGTACGACTCGCGGAACTGGAAGCGGGCGCCGCCGGCGTCGTACGCGATCCACATGACGACCGCGAGCACCAGCACCGCGAGCGACCAGACGAACGCCACCCGCTTTGCCAGCTCGGGCTTCGCCCGCGGCAGGAACGCCACGATCAGCGCGCCGACCAGCGGAGCGCCGGTCAGGATGGACAGGAACGGAAAGTCACTCACGCCAACCACCCAAGCTGGAGAGCCAGGAACGCGGCCACGACCAGCAGCGCACCCGTGAGCATGGACATCGCGTACGACCGCACGAAACCGGTCTGGAGGCGACGCAGGCGACTGGAGCCGCCTCCGACCGCGGCGGCGAGCCCGTTGACCAGCCCGTCGATGCCGCGGTTGTCGAGGAAGACGAGCGCCCGGGTGAGGAAGATACCGGGCTTTTCGAAGACCGCCTCGTTGAACGCGTCGGCGTACAGGTTGCGGCGGGCGGCCACGACGATCGGGCTCGCGGGCTGCTCCTGCAGCGCGGTGCCGTTGCGGAACAGCGCGTACGCCAGGCCGCCACCGAGCACCGTGACCACGATGGACAGTGCGGTGATGAGACCGTGCGACATGACCGCGTGCGCCTCCTCGCCGGAGTGGTCACCGAGCGCCGGCACCAGCCAGTCGGGAACGGAGGTGGCCATCAGCCCACCGGCGGCCACCGAGCCGACCGCGAGCAGCACCAGCGGCACGGTCATGACCGGCGGCGACTCGTGCGGGTGATCGATGTCCTCGGTCCACCGCTTCGGCCCGTGGAACGTCAGCACGAACAGCCGGGTCATGTAGAACGCGGTGACCCCAGCGCCGATGAGAGCGGCGGTGCCGAAGAGCCAGGCTGTCCAGCCCTCCCGCTCGTACGCCGCCACGATGATCGGCTCCTTGGAGAAGAAGCCGGACAGCGGCGGCAGGCCGATGATGGCGAGCCACGCCAGGCCGAAAGTGGCCCAGGTGATCCGCATGTACCGCCACAGCCCGCCGAACCGCCGGATGTCGGTCTGGTCGTTCATGCCGTGCATCACCGAGCCGGCACCGAGGAACAGGCCGGCCTTGAAGAAGCCGTGCGCGAGCAGGTGCACGATCGCCAGCGCGTACGCCGCACCGCCGAGCCCGACGCCGAGGAACATGTAGCCGATCTGCGAGACCGTCGACCAGGCGAGGACGCGCTTGATGTCGTCCTTCGCGCAGCCGATGATGCAGCCGATCAGCAGCGTGAGGGCGCCGACGCTGACCACGACGGTCTGGAGCGTCTCGTTCGCGGAGAAGATCGGGTTGGACCGGGCGATCAGGTAGACGCCAGCGGTCACCATGGTTGCCGCGTGGATGAGGGCGGACACCGGGGTCGGGCCCTCCATCGCGTCCGGCAACCACGCCTGGAGGGGGAACTGGCCGGACTTGCCCGTGGCCCCGAGCAGCAGGAGCAGGCCCATGATCAGTACGGTGCCCGAGGCGACCGCGCCGATCCCGTTGAACACCTCGTCGTACTGCGTGGTGCCGAGCTGCGCGAACATCAGGAAGATGGCGATCGCGAACCCGGCGTCACCGACGCGGTTCATCAGGAACGCCTTCTTGCCGGCGGTGGCCGCCGACGGCCGGCTCACCCAGAACGAGATCAGCAGGTACGAGGCGAGACCCACGCCCTCCCAGCCGATGTAGAGCATCACGAAGTTGTTGCCCAGCACCAGCAGGAGCATCGCGGCGACGAAGAGGTTGAAGTACCCGAAGAACCGGCGCCGGCCCTCGTCGTGCTCCATGTAGCCGACCGCGTACAGGTGGATCAGGAAGCCGACGCCGGTGATCAGCAGCACGAACACCGCGGACAGCGGGTCGAAGAGCAGCCCGAAGTCGACGTGCAGCGAGCCAACCTCGATGTAGTCGAACAGGCTCAGCTCGACCGCGCGATTGTCGAGGCCGCGGAGCTGGAGGAAGTACGTCAGGCCCAGCACGAAGGCGACCCCGACGCTGGCCACTCCGAGCCAGTGCCCCCACTTGTCGGCGCGCTTGCCGAGCAGCAGCAGGACCGCCGCGCTGGCCAGCGGGATGGCGATCAGCAGCCAGACGCTGGACAGGAACCCGCTCGCGTGTGCGTATTCCACGGTGTCGTGCATTTCCGCCTCGGTCTCAGTACTTCAGCAGGTTGGCGTCGTCGACGCTGGCCGACCGGCGCGTACGGAAGATGGACATGATGATGGCGAGGCCGACGACCACCTCGGCGGCGGCCACCACCATGACGAAGAACGCCATGATCTGGCCGTCGAGGTTGCCGTTCATCCGGCTGAACGTCACGAGCGCGAGGTTGGCCGCGTTCAGCATCAGCTCGACGCACATGAACAGCACGATGGCGTTGCGCCGGATCAGCACCCCGGACGCCCCGATCGTGAACAGCACCGCCGCCAGCACCAGGTACCACTCAGGATTAGAAGGACTCACTTCGCAGTGCCTTCCTTTCGGTCGCTCGCTGCGCTCACTTCTCGGTACCCTTAGGCGCCGACTCGGAAGACGTCAGCTCGCGTACGGGCAGGATCTTGGAGATGCTGCGTTCGGTCAGCGTGCCGTCGGGCAGGCGACCCGGCGTGGCGACCGAGTCCGACGTGGCGTACACGCCCGGACCGGGCTTCGGACCGGGGTAGTTGCCGGGGAAGAACCGGGCCCGCATGGTCTCGGGCTGGCCTCGCCTCTCACCCTTGCGCCGCTCCTTGTGCGCCAGCACCATCGCGCCCACCGCCGCCGTGATCAGCAGCGCCGAGGTCACCTCGAAGGCGAAGACGTACTTGGTGAACAGGAGCCGCGCGATGCCCTCGATGTTGCCCTGCGCGTTGGCCTGCTCCAGCCCGGCGGGCGTGGCCTGGTTGAGCGCGCGGTACACGCCGGTGCCAACCAGCGCCGCGAACCCGATGCCGAGCAGGACCGCGGCGACCCGCTGGCCTCGCAACGTTTCTATGAGCGAATCGGACGCGTCCCGGCCGACCAGCATCAGCACGAAGAGGAACAGCATCATGATGGCGCCGGTGTAGACGATGATCTGCGCCATGCCGATGAACGGCGCCGACTGCAGCACGTAGAACACGCCGATGCTCAGCATCGTCAGCACGAGCCACAGTGCCGAGTGGATCGCGTTGCGGGCCAGCACCATGCCGATCGCGCCGACCAGAGCCGGCCAGACCAGAATCCAGAAGGTGACGGCTTCGCCGGTGCTCATGCGGTTGCCCCCGATCCGTCCGCGGTGTCCTGGTCGGACCACGGCGCCCGCTCGGCACCCGCTGAGGTGCCCGGGTTCGTCAGCGCGCCGACGTAGTAGTCCTTCTCGGTCTCGCCGAGGTACATGTCGTGCGGCGGCTGCTCCATGCCCGGCAGCAGCGGGGCGAGCAGCTGCTCCTTCGTGAAGATGAGGTCCTGGCGGGAGTCGCGGGCCAGCTCGTACTCGTT
The DNA here is from genome assembly GCF_026130045.1 of Micromonospora sp. CPCC 205371. Taxonomy (GTDB): domain Bacteria; phylum Actinomycetota; class Actinomycetes; order Mycobacteriales; family Micromonosporaceae; genus Phytohabitans. The sequence continues at coordinate 53,279 of NZ_JAIBNX010000018.1, read as the reverse complement.
GCTCATGGTCAGCGACCGGGTCGGGCAGGCCTCGATGCACAGTCCACAGAAGATGCAACGGGCATAGTTGATCTGGTACGTGGACGCGTACCGCTCACCCGGGGAGAAGCGAGCCTCTTCGGTGTTGTCGGCGCCCTCGACGTAGATGGCGTCGGCCGGGCAGGCCCAGGCGCACAGCTCGCAGCCGATGCACTTCTCCAGGCCGTCCGGGTGCCGGTTGAGGATGTGCCGCCCGTGGTAGCGCGGCGCCGTCACCGGGGTCTCGAACGGGTACTTCGTGGTCACCGTCTTGCGGAACATGTGGGCGAAGGTGACCCCGAAGCCCTTCACAGCGCCCAATGCGCTCATGCTTGCTCTCCTTCGGGTGCGGCGCCGACGTTGGCCGGCTCCCGTTCGGCCACCGCGCGGCGGGCCCGCGGGCTCGGCGGCACCGCGAGGTCCATCGGCGGCAGCGGGAAGCTGCCGGCCGGACGCGACTTGGCGAGCTCCTCCAGCGTCGGCGCCGGTGGCTTCTTCTTCGACGGCCACAGCAGCGCCGCCAGGAGTGCCGCGACGATGGCACCCGCGAGGATCAGGTTTCGCGAGGTGCTGTCGACGTCTTCGCGCAGCACCTTGATGCCGGCGAGAACGAGGATCCACACCAGGTTGATCGGTAGGAGCACCCGCCAGCCGAGCCGCATGAAGGTGTCGTAGCGCATCCGGGGCAGCGTCGCCCGCAGCCACACGAAGACGAACAGCATCAGCACGACCTTGGTGGTGAACCACAGCAGCGGCCACCAGCCGGAGTTCGCACCCTCCCAGAACGTGGTGATCGGCGGAACGGCCCGCCAGCCACCGAGGAAGAGCGTGGTCACCATCGCGGACATGCCGACCATGGCCACGTACTCGGACATCATGAAGAGCAGGAACTTCAGCGACGAGTACTCGGTCATGTAGCCGGCGACGAGCTCGGACTCGGCCTCGGGCAGGTCGAACGGCGCCCGGTTGGTCTCACCGACCGCCGCGATGCAGAAGATCAGGAAGCTGGGAATCAGCAGGATCGCGTACCAGCCTGGGGCGGTCAGGTCCAAGCCGAAGAAGTTGATCGGCTGGCCGCTGCGCTGCGCCGCGACGATCTGGCTGGTCGACGCCGACCCGGCGGTCATGAACACCGCCACGATCGACAGACCCATCGAGACCTCGTACGAGATCATCTGGGCGCTCGACCGCAGGCCGCCGAGGAGCGGGTACGTCGAGCCGGACGCCCATCCGCCGAGCACGATGCCGTAGACCGCCATGCCGGAGCAGGCGAAGACCAGCAGCACCGAGACCGGCACATCGGTGACCTGCAGCGCCGTCTTGTGGCCGAAGATGCTCACCATCGGGCCGAACGGGATCACCGACAGCGCCGTGAACCCGCATATCACCGCGATCGTGGGCGCGAAGAAGAAGACCACCTTGTCCGCGGTGCGCGGCATGATGTCTTCCTTGAACGCGCCCTTCAGCCCGTCGGCGAGCGTCTGCAGCAGGCCGAACGGGCCGGCCTGGTTGAGGCCGGGACGCACCGCCATGCGCGCCACCACGCGGCGCTCGAACCACACGCCGAGCAGGGTCATCACCATGCCGAAGATGAAGATCGCAACGATCTTGATGATGACCAGCCACCACGGATCGTGGCCGAAGTCCTGAAGGGTCGGATCTTGGGCGACGATCATGATGCCCCCTTCGAGAGCCGTACCACCGCGCCCGCCGTGACGCCGAGTGCGCGGCGGACGGTCGAGCCCGGAGAGTTCGTCGGCAGCCAGACCACCGTGTCGGGCAGCTCGGTGAGCGCCGCCGGCAGCGTGATCGCCCCGCGGTCGGTGCCCACGGTCACCGCTTCGCCCTCGGCCACGCCGAGCCGCTCGGCGGCGACCTTCGACAGCCGGACCACCGGCGGCCGGGCGGTGCCGCCCAGGTGCTCATCGCCGTCGATCATGCTGCCCAGGTCGATGAGCTGGTGCCAGGTCGCCAGCACCGCTTCGCCTTGGCCCGGCCGAGCGACCGGCTGTGGGGCCTCCAGCGGCGCGGCGGGCCGCTCCGAACGGGTCGCGGGCAGTGCCCCCAACTCGCGGCGGACCAGGTTGACCTGGCCGGTGCCGAGCTGGATGCCCAGCTGCGCGGCGAGCGCGTCGAGCACGCGGCCGTCGGTCATCGCCGGCGTCTCCAGCACCGCCTCGAACGTGCGCAGGCGCCCTTCCCAGTCGACGAAACTACCGGCCTTCTCGACCACCGGGGCGACCGGGAAGACCACGTCGGCGCGGCGGCTGACCGCGCTGTTTCGCACCTCGAAGCTGATCAGGAACGGCACCGCGTCGAGCGCCTGCTCGGCGAGGCGAGGGTCGGACAGGTCGGCGGGGTCGACGCCAGAAACGAGCAGGGCGCCGATCCGGCCGCCGGCCGCCGCCGCGATGATCCCGTCGGTGTCGCGGCCGGCCTGGCTCGGGATGACGCCCGCCTCGAGGTCCCACGCCCCGGCCAGCTCGGCACGCGCGGCCGCATCGGTGACGAGGCGCCCGCCGGGCAACAGGTTGGGAAGGCATCCGGCGTCGACAGCTCCGCGGTCACCCGCGCGCCGCGGCACCCAGGCCAGCTTCGCTCCGGTACGCGCGGCGAGCGTGACGGCGGCCGACAGTCCACCCGGGACGGTGGCGAGCCGCTCGCCGACGATCAGGATCGCGCCCTCGGTGCGCAGCGCCTCGGTGAAGCGCTCATCCTCCGACAGCACACGGGCCTCGTCGCCCGGCACCGTGATGCCCACCGACGCGCCCAGCTTTTCCAGGCCGCGGCTGACGAACGGCGCCAGCGCCAGCACCTTCTGCTTGCCCTTCCGGACCGCCTTACGCAACCGGAGGAACAGGATCGGGCACTCCTCTTCGGGCTCCAGCCCGGCGATGAGCACGACCGGCGCCTTCTCGACGTCGGCGTAGGTCACCTCGGTGCTGCCGACCACCGTGCTCGCCAGGAAGTCGGTCTCCTCCTTAGAGACCGGCCGGGCGCGGAAGTCGATGTCGTTGGTGCGCAGGGCCACGCGGGCGAACTTCGCGTAGGCGTACGCGTCTTCGACCGTCAGCCGGCCACCGGTCAGTACGCCGATGCCGTGCGCGCCGTCGCGGGCCTTGCGCAGCCCCTCAGCCGCCACGAAGAGCGCTTCGGACCAGGGCGCCTCGCGCAGCTCGCCGGTCTTGGCGTCGCGCACCAGCGGCATGGTGAGCCGATCGAAGGCGGTGCTGTACTGGAAGCCCCACCGGCCTTTGTCGCAGTTCCACTCCTCGTTGACCGCCGCGTCGTCGCCGGCCATTCGGCGCAGCACCTTGCCGCGACGGTGGTCGGTGCGCTGGGCGCAGCCGGCCGAGCAGTGCTCGCAGACGCTCGGCGAGGAGACCAGGTCGAACGGGCGGGCGCGGAACCGGTACTGGGCACCGGTGAGCGCGCCCACCGGGCAGATCTGCACGGTGTTGCCGGAGAAGTAAGAGTTGAACGGGACATCACCCTCGGGGTTCTCCGACACCTCGCCGAAGAAGTCGTCCCGGTAGACGTTGATCTGCTCGCCCGACGACCGGTCCATCAGGTCGATGAACTTGTCACCGGCGATCTCGTCGGAGAACCGCGTGCAGCGCTGGCAGAGCACGCACCGCTCACGGTCGAGCAGCACCTGCGTCGAGATCGGCAGCGGCTTCGGGTACTCGCGCTTGTGCTCGTGGAAACGCGTGTCGGCACGGCCGGTCGACATCGCCTGGTTCTGCAGTGGACACTCGCCGCCCTTGTCGCACATGGGGCAGTCGAGCGGGTGGTTGATGAGCAGCAGCTCCATGATCCCGGCCTGCGCCTTTTCGGCGACCGGCGAGGTGAGCTGCGTCTTCACCACCATGCCGTCGGCCACCGCCTGGGTGCAGGAGGCGACCGGCTTGCGCTGGCCCTCCACCTCGACGAGGCACTGCCGGCAGGCGCCCGCCGGTGCGAGCAGCGGGTGGTCGCAGAACCGCGGAATCTCGATGCCCAGCTGCTCGGCGACCCGGATGAGCAGCGCACCCTTGGGCGCGGTCACCTCGATGCCGTCGATCGTGAGCGTGACGGTGTCCGCCTTCTTGGCGACGTCGGTCATCAGTGTGCTCCAACCAACTGCTTCGCGGACAACTTCGGCGGGGTCCGACCCTCGATGTAGTCCAGGTAGTCCTGCTTGAAGTACTGCAGCGAGGACGTCACCGGGCTGGTCGCACCGTCACCGAGGCCGCAGAACGAGCGGCCGAGGATGTTGTCGCAGGTGTCCAGCAGGGTGTCGAGGTCTTCGAACGTCCCCTCGCCGGAGAGGATGCGGCGGTAGACCCGCACCATCCAGAAGTTGCCCTCACGACATGGCGTGCACTTGCCGCAGGACTCGTGGTGGTAGAACTCCAGCCACTTGTAGGTCGCGTAGACCGGGCAGTCCTGGTCGGAGAAGAGCTGGGTGGCGGTGGTGCCAAGGATCGAACCGGCGGCCGCGACAGACTCGAAGTCGAGCGGTACGTCCATGTGTTCAGCCGTCAGCAGCGGCGTCGACGAGCCGCCCGGCGTCCAGAACTTCAGGTTGTGACCAGGCTGCATCCCGCCGGCCAGCTCGATGAGCTCGCGAAGCGTGACACCGAGCCCGCACTCGTACTGCCCGGGGTTGTTGATCCGGCCGGACAGCGAGTAGATCATCGGGCCGGACGACTTCTCGGTGCCCATCGTCTTCCACCAGGCGGCCCCGCCCAGCACGATGTACGGCACGCTCGCGATCGTGCCGACGTTGTTGACCACCGTAGGGCTGGCGTACAGGCCGTGGGTCGCGGGGAACGGCGGACGCAGCCGGGGCTGGCCGCGGAAGCCTTCCAGCGAGTCGAGCAGCGCCGTCTCCTCGCCACAGATATAGGCGCCCGCGCCACTGTGGACGACCACGTCGAGGTCGAGCCCGGAGCCGAGGATGTTCGTGCCCAGGTACCCCGCCTTGTACGCCTCGTCGACCGCGTTACGCAGCCGGCGCGCGGCGTTGACCGCCTCACCCCGGATGTAGATGTAGGTACGGTTGGCTCGGATGGCGTACGACGCGATGATCACGCCCTCGATGAGCGAGTGCGGGTCGTGCGTCATAAGGGGCAGATCCTTGCAGGTGCCCGGCTCGCCCTCGTCGGCGTTGACGACGAGGTAGTGCGGCTTACCGTCGTTCTGCGGGATGAAGCCCCACTTCAGGCCGGTCGGGAAGCCCGCACCGCCCCGGCCGCGCAGGCCCGAGTCCTTGATGAGCTGGATCAGGTCGTCGGGGTGGGCGGCCAGCGCCTTGCGCAGCGCGGCGTACCCGTCGAGCTGCTCGTAAACGTCGAGGCGCCACGCCTCCGGCGATAGCCAGCGCTTCGTCAGTACCGGAGTGAGCTTTTCCAGCACCTCGCGCCGAGGGGCAGTGCTCATTTCGCCTCCTGCGCCTTGATAGGCGTCTCCGGGTCGAACCCGGCGACGCTGATCCCGTGCTCCTGAGCCAGCCGCACCCCGCGGAGGGTGGGCTCGCCCGCAACCCCGTCTGCGACGCCCTCCGGCCGGTCGTCGGCGAAGCCGGCGAGCTGCACCGCCATCTCCTTGAGGGTGCAGAGCCGAGCGCCGCGGCTCGGCATCGGCCGCTCGCCGCCGCGCAGCTTCTCCACGAGGCCGACCGCACCGTCCGGGTCGACCTTGTCGAAGAACTCGTAATTGACGGTCATGACGGGGCCGTAGTCGCAGGCGGCCAGGCACTCGGCGTGCTCAAGCGTGATGCTGCCGTCGGCGGTGGTCTCCTCGTGCCCGACACCAAGGTGCTCGGTGAGCCGGTCATAGACCTCCTGGCCACCGAGCACGTTGCACATCGTGTTGGTGCAGACGCTTACCAGCCAGTCAGCGGTGGGCCGGCGCTTGTACATCGTGTAGAAGGTCGCCACCGCACCGACCTGAGCCTTGGTGATGCCCAGGACCTCGGCGCAGAACTCGACGCCGGCCGGCGAGACGTGCCCTTCTTCCGCCTGCACGAGGTGCAGCAGGGGCAGCAGGGCCGAACGCGACCGGTCGGCGGGGTACCGCGCGACGATCTCCTTCGCCTTGGCCCTGAGGTCGTCGGAATACTGCACTGTCATCGGTCACATCCACCCATCACGGGGTCCAGCGAGGCGCCGCCGGCGATCACGTCGGCAATCAGGCCGCCCTCGGCCATCGCGGGGATGGCCTGGAGGTTGATGAAGCTCGGCTCCCGGTAGTGCACCCGGTACGGCCGGGTGCCACCGTCGGAGACCGCGTGCACGCCGAGTTCGCCGCGCGGCGACTCGATGCCCACATACACCTGGCCCGGCGGGACCCGGAAGCCTTCAGTCACGAGCTTGAAGTGGTGGATCAGGGACTCCATCGACTGCCCCATGATCTTCGCGACGTGTTCGAGCGAGTTGCCCATGCCGTCGACGCCGATCGCGAGCTGCGCCGGCCAGGCGATCTTCTTGTCGGCCACCATGATCGGACCCGGCTTGAGCCGATCGAGCGCCTGCTCGACGAGCTTCAGCGACTCGCGCATCTCGGCAACACGCACCAGGTACCGGCCCCAAACATCACCGGTAGTCGTGGTCGGCACGTCGAACTCGTACGTCTCGTAGCCGCAGTACGGCATGGTCTTGCGCAGGTCCCACGGCAGGCCCGCCGAGCGCAGCACCGGACCGGTGATGCCCAGGGCCAGGCAGCCGGTCACGTCGAGCACCGCGACGTCCTTGGTGCGCTGGTGCCAGATCGGCTGGCCGGAGAGCAGGTCCTCGTACTCCTTGAGCTTCTTGGGCATCAGCTCCAGGAACTCGCGGATCTTCTTGACCGCCTCTTCCGGCACGTCCTGCGCGACCCCGCCCGGCCGGATGTACGCCATGTTCATGCGCAGTCCGGTGATCATCTCGAAGATCTCAAGGATGTACTCACGCTCGCGGAAGCCGTAGAGCATCATCGAGATCGCACCGAGCTCCATGCCGGTCGTGGCCAGCCACACCAGGTGCGACGAGATCCGGTTGAGCTCCATCATGAGCACCCGGATCGTGGTGGCCCGCTCGGTGATTTGGTCTTCGATGCCGAGCAGCTTCTCGACCGCGAGCGCGTACGCCGTCTCGTTGAACAGCGGCGCCAGGTAGTCCATCCGGGTCACGAACGTCGAGCCCTGGATCCAGTTGCGGTATTCGAGGTTCTTCTCGATGCCGGTGTGCAGGTATCCGACCACCAGCCGGCACTCGCGGACGGTCTCGCCCTCCAACTCCAGCACCAGCCGGAGCACGCCGTGCGTCGACGGGTGCTGCGGACCCATGTTGACGACGATGTGCTCGGCCTCGATGGGGTCGGCCCCGCCGACGACGGTGTCCCAGTCGCCGCCGGTGACGTTGAAGACCTTGCCTTCGGTCGTCTCCCGCTCGGTCGCGTACGTCATTGGTAGCTCCTCCGCTTGTCCGGCGGTGGGATTTCGGCGCCTTTGTATTCGACCGGCACGCCGCCGAGCGGGTAGTCCTTCCGCTGCGGGAAGCCTTCCCAGTCGTCCGGCATGAGAACCCGGGTCAGGTTGGGGTGGCCGTCGAAAATGACGCCGAAGAAGTCGTACGTCTCCCGCTCCTGCCAGTCGGCGGTCGGGTAGACGCTCGTCACGCTCGGAACACGCGGGTTTTCGGCCGTGACCGCGACCTCCAGCCGCACGCGCCGCCGGTACGTCATCGAGGTGAGGTGGTAGACGACGTGCAGCCGCCGGTCGTCGGCACCGAGGTAGTCGGCACCGGACACACTGGAGCACAGCTCGAAGCGCAGCGACTCGTCGTCGCGCATCACCTGGCAGACCTCGGCGATCCGCTCCGCCTTGATATGCAGGGTCAGCTCGCCCCGGTCGACGACGACCTTTTCGATCGCGTCATCCAGCCCCGGGAAAGCCTCCTCCAGAGCGTCGTACACCTCGTCGAAGTACCCGCCGAACGGCCGCTCCGCCCCGCCGGGCGCCACCCGGCGCCGCACCAGGCCACCGAAGCCCGACGTGTCACCGCTGCCCTGGATGCCGAACATCCCGCGACCGGCGCGGCTGGCCGGCGGGTACTCAGCCGGCGCACCAGCGGTCGCGCCGACGGGCGGCGCCTCGGCGGGCACCGAGCTCTTGTCGTCGCTCACCAGCGACCCCCTGCCTGCAGATGCCTCTGCTCCTGCATCCACTTCTCGATGCGGAGCTGTTCCTCGCGGCCTTCCTTGACGGCCTGCGTCCACTCGGCACGCTTCGCCGCGTCCGAGCGGTACGACGAGGGCATGGCACCGGGCGCGACGGCCGGCACGTCACCGCGGGCCTGGCGCGCCTCGAGCATCTTGCGGCCGTTCGCGCCGAGCGGCTCTTGCATGATCTTCTCGCGCAGCTTGAGGATCGCGTCGATCAACATCTCGGGCCGCGGCGGGCAGCCCGGCAGGTACATGTCGACGGGCACCACGTGGTCGACGCCCTGCACGATCGCGTAGTTGTTGAACATGCCGCCGCTGCTCGCGCAGACGCCCATGGAGAGCACCCAGCGCGGCTCGGCCATCTGGTCGTAGATCTGGCGGAGCACCGGGGCCATCTTCTGGCTCACTCGGCCCGCCACGATCATCAGATCGGCCTGGCGCGGCGAGGCCCGGAAGACCTCCATGCCCCAACGACCGAGGTCATAGTGCGGGGCGCCCGCGGCCATCATCTCGATGGCGCAGCAGGCGAGGCCGAACGTCGCGCCCCACGTCGAGGTCTTGCGGGTCCAGTTGACCAGCTTCTCGACGGAGGTCAGCAGGATGCCGCTCGGCAGCTTCTCTTCGATACCCATAGCGCCAGATCCTCAGTCCCAGTCCAGCCCGCCGCGCCGCCAGACGTAGGCGTACGCGATGAAGACCGTCCCAATGAAGAGCAGCATCTCCACGAACCCGAAGAGGCCGAGCGAGTCGAACGACACGGCCCACGGGTAGAGGAAGATGATTTCGATGTCGAAGATGATGAACAGCATCGCGGTCAGGTAGAACTTGACCGGGATGCGACCGCCGCCGATCGGCTCGGGCGACGGCTCGATGCCGCACTCGTACGCGGCGAGCTTGGCCTTGTTGAAGCGACGTGGGCCCAGGAACGGCGCGATCGCGACCGAGAAGACCGCGAACCCCGCGGCGAGGGCGAACATCCCGATGATGGGTACGTAAGGCGAGAGCGACATCGTGTTTCCCCTGCTCGTCCTTTCCCTGCCTTGCCTCGGTTACGTCACACTATTGGGCAACCCGCACCGTCACACGGCGGGGGCCACCCTGGTCATCGCGTTGATGATCCGGTCCATCGCGTCGCCACCACGCGGATCGGTCAGGTTGGCCAACAGCTTCAGCACGAACCGCATCAGCGTCGGGTGCGGCATGCCGTGCTTTGTGGCGATCTTCATGATCTGCGGGTTGCCGATGAGCTTCACGAAAAGGTTGCCGAGCCGGTAGTAGCCGCCGTACCGGGCCTTGAGCTCGGCCGGGTATGCGGCCAGCGCACGCTCCCTGGCCGGGCCGGCCGGACGGGCCAGGGCCTGCACGGCCACCTCGGCCGCCAGCTCACCCGACTCCATCGCGTACGCGATGCCTTCGCCGTTGAAGGGGTTGACCATACCGCCGGAGTCACCGACCAGCAGCACACCCCTCGTGTAGTGCGGCACCCGGTTGAAGCCCATCGGCAGCGCCGCACCCAGGATCGGGCCGTCGGCGTTGGCTTCGTCGTTCATGCCCCACTCCGGCGGGGTGCTGCCAAGCCAGTCGACCAGCAACCGCCGGTAGTTCGTCTTGCCGAACGCGGCCGAGCTGTTGAGCACGCCGAGCCCGACGTTGACCCGGCCGTCGCCCATGCCGAAAATCCAGCCGTATCCGGGCAGCAGCTTGTCGCCGGCTTCCTTGCTGCGCAGTTCGAGCCACGACTCCAGATAGTCGTCCTGGTGCCGGAGCGGCGAGTGGTAGTACCGCCGGACCGCGACACCGATCGGGCGGTCCTCGCGCTTGGCGAGACCCAGAGCGAGCGGGAACCGGCCCGACACCCCGTCGGCCGCGATCGTGAGCGGCGCGCGGTAGATGCGCTCTTCGCCTCTTGTTTCCGCGACCACCCCGACCGCATGCCCGGCAGCATCCAGAACTGGCTTCACCACATTTGTGCCGGTGTGCAGGATCGCGCCGGCCTTCACCGCCTGCTTGGCGAGCATGTCGTCGAAGTCGAGGCGCGTGCGCACCAGGCCGTAGTCCGGGAAGCTGGCGAGCTCTGGCCAGTCGAGCTCCAGGCGTACGCCGCCACCGATGACGCGCAGGCCCTTGTTGCGCAGCCAGCCGTTTTCCGGGCTGGTGTCGATGCCCAGCTTGACGATCTGCTTGACCGCGCGCGGGGTGAGCCCATCGCCGCAGACCTTTTCTCGGGGGAACTCGGTCTTCTCCAGCAACAGCACCCGGAGACCGTGCCGGGCCAGGTGGTAGGCGGTTGTCGAACCGCCCGGACCGGCGCCTACGACGATGACGTCGGCTTCGTCGGTCACCGGTTCACCTCCACTCGGGCGCTAGTGAAATGCTTCACAAGCGTTTCCGAGTGGAGTCTAGAACCGCCCAGGGCCCCTGGCGGTCTTAGGTCACCCTAACCGCGCAGCCTGCGACGCCCGCGTGCCGCCGCAGCGCCGACAGTTCCGTCGATCAAGGACAAATGCACGTGCTTGGATCTCCGATCCGCGCGCATTTGCCCTTGATCGATGCAAATGGCCTTGATCGGTCAGGCGCCGGGTCCGTCCGCCGCCACCTCGGGGTTCGGGGGAGCCACGGACTCGCCCGCCGCGCGCACGGCGGGGTCGGGAGCGGCGCCCGCCGGCGCGGTGAGGTCCACGGGGAGGGGGGCGCCGGCGCGGGCTAGCGCGGCCATCAGGTCCGCGGCGAGCTTCTGAGCGGCTTCAGGGTCCTGGGCGGCAAGCTGCCGCATCTGCGCCACCGTGTCCGCGGCGTCGTCGGTCTGCCCCAACATGTGACGCAGCTTACTACCACAAATGTCCCTTTTGTACGATCCGCTATGCGCGCCTCGCCGAACGCCCGCAGAGGAAATCAGCCCTACGGGCGGGTGGCGCGGTGGAGGGCGACGATGCCGCCGGTCAGGTTGCGCCAGGCGACGTGGTCCCAGCCCGACGCCGCGATCCGGGCCGCGAGACCGCCCTGGTCGGGCCACGCGCGGATGGACTCGGCCAGGTAGACGTACGCACCCGGGTTGCTCGCCACCTTGCGCGCCACGGCCGGCAGTGACCGCATGAGGTACTGCAGGTAGGCGGTGCGGAACGCCGCGTTGGTCGGGTGGCTGAACTCACAAACCACCAGGCGCCCGCCCGGCCGGGTCACCCGCGCCAGCTCACGCAGAGCCGCCGCGCTGTCCACCACGTTGCGCAGCGCAAACGAGATCGTCACGGCGTCGAAGGTCTCGTCGGCGAAGGGCAGCCGCAACGCGTCACCGGCCAGCAGCGGCACGTCCGGCCGCACCCGGCGCCCGGCCTGGAGCATGCCGATCGAAAGGTCCAGCCCGACCGCGTACGCCCCGGAGGTGGCCAGCTCCACAGTGGATACCCCGGTCCCGGCGCCGACGTCGAGCACCCGTTGGCCCGGCTGGAGTCCGAGCGCCTCCCGGGTGGCACGGCGCCAGCCCCGGTCCTGCCCGAACGACAGGACCGTGTTGGTCAGGTCGTACCGCCGGGCCACGCCGTCGAACATCGCGGCTATCTCGTGGGGGTGCTTGTCCAGGTCTGCGCGGGTCACAGTCACACTCTGCCAGCCGCTACGGGATGTCCTCCGGCCGGTAGTGGGTAGACTCGATCACCACATAGTTCTCATAGAGCACGACGCGGTACCGGCCCGACTCCTGGAGCGTCCGGAAGACCTCCTTGGCGATCGTCAACTTCTCCCACCTCCTGGGCTCCACCTCAAGATGGTATGGATGGTCACGGTCGTAGTCGCCCTTCGGCTCCTGGACCGCATCCGTATCGAGATCGAGGTTCAGATGGAACAGCTCGGTGCCGGCTGAGTAGGCACCCGGCGTCGGATGGCCGCGGAACGGCACTCCGAAGACCTTGCCGAGATCCTCCACCAGCGCATCGGTCGATATCGGCTCAAGCGGACCAAGATCGATCATGTAGTCAGCCATGGCTCACCTCAGCAGCCAGACAACCAGTCGATGCCGGCACAGTTCAGGTCTTCGGAAATATCTTGCAGGTTAGCCTCAACCTCGCCCATCACCATCACCTGCTGCAGCGACTGGTTCGGCCGTTTGTGGCTGTTGCGCCAGAAGTTGTTCTGCCCCTCCTTTACCTTCTCGGGTTCCACGTCGTCGCCGGTCCACATGTATAGCCGGACGGCATGCTGCTTGTTGGCGTCGCTGAAGTCGCGGTAGACCTTCCCTTCCGAGTTCGTAAAGACGCTCTTGAACTCACTCCGCACGCCGTCAACGTACGCGTCGAAGACCTTCCCGTCGGGGTTGCCGACCGTCTGGAGGTTCTCGTCCCTGGATTCGACCTCACGTCCGGTGAAGGCGAGCCGGAAGGCGATCTTGAACTCGTCGTCGTCGAACGCGACGGTTACGCCGTCGGGATGGACCTTGCCGTCGTTGCGGGACTCGTCGATCCGCTCCAGCGCCTCCTCGATCCAGGCACTAACGATCATGTCTTCGGTTAGTTCAGTGACCGCCTTCCGGAACGGCTTGAATTTCCCGCCGCCCGCCTGCCGTTCGGACCGGTCCATCGCCTCATCGACAAGCTCCGCAAGCCAAGCACGGATGCCGAACTTACCTTCCATGATCTGCTTGTAGCGGTGTTGGCGGATGCGATGTGCTTTGGCCGAGTCTCCGGTGGCACGGCGTTCGTCATCGTCCGACGAATGCGTGTTGATCTTCTTGCCGTCGGATGTCTTGCCGTCCTTGCCGTTGTTTTCGCTGCCGGCATCGTCGTATGGGCGCAAACCATCCGGGTCGCTCATGGTGACCGGGGTGTTGTTCGAGTACGAGTACCCGTGTGCCTGCTGCGGGTCGTTGAAGTCGACGATCGGGTCGACCGAGATGAACCGGCCGATCAGCGGGTCGTACTCGCGGGCGCCCAGATGCGTGAGCCCGCTGTCATCCTTGGTGCCGCCGACGAAACCCTTGTCCATGGCGGCTGGCCAGGTGCCGGTCACCGAGCCGCGCTGGTTACCGTACGGGTCCTGGCGGCGGATCGCGTACGCCTGTGACAACGCGTCCACCGAGAGCCGGCTCGTGCCCTGGTGATCGGGCAGAAGCCAGGTCACACCTGCCGGCGTACGCGTCGCTATGGTCTTCCCGCCGTGGCTGTAGTAGCGGACGCACGACTGGGTCTGGCCTGTCGCATTGACCTTCAGCTCCTGCCCCGGCAGGTATAGGGTCTTGCTGCCGTTCGGGTCGGTGCGGATGAGCCGCTTGCCGTCCGCGTCGTACAGGTAACTCGTAGTTCCGGTGCTGTCCTTGTTGGTCGCCAGGTGGCCCTCGGCATCCCAGGTCAGCGTCTGAGCGCCGCTGGTTGCCGTCGGTCGCTGCATGGTGTTACCGGCGCCGTCGTATGCGTACGTAGCGGTGCGCGTGCCGGCATTGTCGGTAGTGGAGGTGTCTGACACCGTGTGCGGGCGGCTCGCGGTGGCCGCCGGGTACGTGTAGTCGGTGATCCTCGTGCCGGCCGCTGTCACTCGTTCCGTCTGCTTCTTGCGGTTGCCCGCGTCGTCGATCACCCAGCTGGTCCAATATGGCGCCGGGCCGCCCAGCCCGGCGGCGGTCGGTGCAGCGTCGCAGTTCTGCCCGGCCGGCGTCCATGCCTCGGTGAGTCGGCGCAGGAAGTCGTAGCCGAAGCACTGGGTCTCCGCGCCCGCCACCGCCGACGTCTCGGTGACCGACTTGATGTTGCCGGCGTGGTCGTACGAGTAGTACAGGTCCGACAGGCTCGACGGGCTCGTCTCGCGGGTTGACCAGATCCGGTTGAGTCGGCGGGTGCTCGCTTCGTAGTAGGTGCCGAGCTGGACGATCTTCCCGCTGTTATTGCGGAGTGTGACGATGTTGCTCTCGCCGAACTCGGTCAGGTTCGTCGAAACCACATAACTCGTACCGAGAGTGGTGGCGAGCGTCGTCGGAATACCGGTCGCCTGGTAGTTGGTGGTGAGCGACTCGATGCCAAGGCCAGTGGACCCGCCAATCGCGGGCAGCCGGGTGGTCGCCAGCGAACCGTCCACCTTGTACGTCGTGTCGTATTGGTAAGTGCCGGCCAGTCCGATTTCCCCCGCCGGAATGGTGACCTTGGACTGGGTGGCCCTGCCGGCCGCATCGACCGCGGTGGTGGCCGCGATGTAGGCGCTGCCACCGGCACCGCCCACGTAACGGGTGCTGGACGTCATCATCCCGCGCGAGATGCTCTCGCCTGAGGCGTCCACCACGCCGTCGTAGCCCCAGGCCGCCAGCTTCGTACCGCTGGTTGAGCCGAGAAACAGGCCGGTCTTGCGATCGAGCGGGTCGTAGGTGAACGCGAGTGTGGTGCCGCGTCCGTCGACGGTGCTAACGACCCGGCCGGCATCGTCGTACACCGTCGTGGACTCACCTTTGTCTGGGTCGTCCACGAACACCTGCCGACTGCGTAGGTCGAATCCGAACCGCCACTCGGTGCCGGCCGAGTCGCGGACGAGCACCTTCCTGCTCTTGCGGTCGTAGCCATATGTGGTGACCAACGGAGTTCCGGTCAGGTCGCGGTTGCGGTGCTGCATCAGCTGGGTGGTGCGGCCCTGCGCGTCCACAACGGTCGTCGTGGCGGTACCGCCGGGGGGCGGCACTACCGTGGTGCTGTCACCGCCGTACGTGGTCGTGGTGCGCCACTTCTCGACCAACCGGTTGAACTGGATCGCCGCCGTCGGCCGTCCTGCACCGTCGTAAACGGTTCGGTGCCAGATGTCGATCCTTTCGTGGGCGTCATCGGGCACCCACGCTTCACCGGACGGCGCCGCCCCCTCCTCCCAGTAGGGTCCCCAGGTCAGGTACGAGCGTCCTGCCGAGTCGTAGTGGGTGTCTGTGACGATTCGGCCGGTCCCGGTTGCCGACGGTGCCTGGGTCTGCCGGGGGCGCAGGAGCGCGTCGTACAGCGCATATGAGCTGACCTGCGCGCCGGCCGGGTTCAGCATCTTCGTCTCGACGACGCTCGGCGCTGTGTTGCTGATCGTGTACGTGTACGCGGTGTTGGGCGTCTGGCTTGTGTTGCGACCCGGGTACCAGACACCGGTCAGCCGGCCCAGCGGGTCGTACGCCTTCGCTGTGCGCCGGCCGTTGGCGTCCACGACGGCGAGGGTGGCACCCCACGCCGGTTCCATCTCGGCGACGCTGGTCCAGCCCAGGACGTTCGTCGTGGTCACCGAGGTGACCGGCGCCCCGGCCGCCGGCGCATAGGAGGTGCCGGTGCGTCGGTTATCGACGTCCCAGTTGTCGGTCAGGCGGCCGTAGTCGTCGTATGCCGACTTCTTGGTGGTCAGGAACGTCGGGGCGTTGTTCTGCCAGTCCTTGAGCTCGTCGACCTGGGTGGGCTCACCCATCATCGGGACGATGCCCCACACCTTGTGGTCGTATGAGGTCTTCACGTCCGCGATGGCGTCTTCCGCGGTGAGCACCCGACCCGCCGCCGTAGCGTCCGCGCAGGTGAGCGCGAACGTGCGGACGCGGGAGGGGTACGTCATCAACCACGCGCCCTGATTGCGGGCGTAGTCGGTCAGCGTGCACTTCTCGTCGCCGGTAACCGTGACGTCGCCGTGCTCGGTCACCCGGCTCGCCATGCCGTACCCGTCGAGTTCTGTCTGCGTACGCGTCCACCGGTCTTGTCGGCCGCGGTCGAGCGCGGTCCAGGTCTCCGTGTCGGACATTCCGATGAACCGGGCGTTGACGGTCTGCCCGTCGATAACGCGCGTGGCGGTAGCCCCGCCACGCCACGGCGTGTTGAGCGAGCCGGAGATCGCCCCGGCCGAGCCGTTATACGTGATCGTCTCGCGCGGCATGCCGGCGTACTCGTCGTGGTCGTCGATGGTGGCTCGGCCCTTGGAATCCGTCACTCGCGCGGTCCGTGTACCGCTCGGCTGCTTGTCGCCGTGCATGCCGCGGAAGTACCGGGTCTCGCTGTACGTCTGCTCCCCCGGCTCGCCGAGGGTGGTGCGGACGAGTTCGTAGCCACGCCACTGGTTCCAGGTCCGCCGGTTGTCCTTGGTAAGGCCGTCGTCGTCGGCGTACCGCCAGGCGCCGCCTCCGTAATAGTCGTAACGCGTCACGGTGGCCAACGGGCTGCCGGTGGGCTTTCCAGTGGCGTCGTTCTCGACGACGTTGTCGACGACGTACTTGTGAAACCAGTCGGTGATTTCAGCGCCGGGCGCTTGGCCCAGGTCTTCCGGGGCCCACCGCACGGGATAACACCGCTTGGTGTTCGCATGCGCCGTCGGCGTCGCGCCGGCAACGCACTCGGCAGGCTTGTAGTTCACATCGATAATGGCGCCCGCCTCGGTCTTGATCTTGTCCATCCGGTGCCAGCGCATCGGTCGCAGGCCGTTCTGCAAGGCCGTGTCGACGCGGTTGTCCATGGCGATCGGCCCGAACTCGATGTCTGGAACGGACGCCGTGCCGCCGATGAGCCCGGTGTGGGCGAGCCGGGCCAGCCACATGCCGGCTCGCGTGCCGTCACCGGGGTCGGGGTACGAGTGCGTGAGCGTCCAGCGCTCCACGTCGCGGTAACCCGAGGTCGTCGTGTTCCACACCTTGGTACTGATCGTCGACAGCCGCTTCTTCGACCAGAACGTCGGGCTGTGATCGTCGCACGTCGTGCCGGTGCACTCCTGGTCCAAGGGCGTGTCCAGCCAGTTCTCGCGGTTGCCACAGGTGATCAGGCACCGGTCGCCCGTGCCGAACACCACCTGAACCGGGGCCTTTGCGGCGGTGAACACGGTGTCGGTCTTGACGCCGTTGACAACGGTCCGCTGGTCGGTGCCGTAGTCGATCCGCATGAGGTAGCCGTCACGGTGGTAGCTCGCCAGGTCGCTGGTCGAATTGTTGCGCCCGTACAGGTTGGTGTCGCGGCCGTACCACAGCGACATGGTGTTGCCATGCGTGTCGACGACATAGTCCAGGTTCCACCGGTATGCCTGGTCGCAGGACGACGACGCGAACGCCGACACATGGCACGGCTCTTCAGGATGGTTGCCGAACACTGGCACCGTCAGCACCGAGTTCGTCTCCGGCCTGCTCGCGGTCCAGCCGTCCAAACGGTTCAGCCCGAAGTAGTACTTCGTGCCGTCCATTGTGGTCACGACCCAGTACTCGCCATTGCGGGCGCCGTTGGCCGCGCCGGTCTTCCGCTCGATCCTTGCGCCTTCCTCGTTCCGCCCGTGCCAGAGCTTCTCGGCGGCGTTGTAGATGAGTTCGGTGCCGTCGCCGTTCAACGACATGGTCGCGTTGTCGTTCCTCCAGCACTGGTCGCCGGTCTTGGTGGTGTTGTTGTTCTCCCCCTCCATATCGTCGGAGCAAGCGACGTAGCGCCTCTCGATGTAGCCCGGCGAGTATTCGAAACCCTCGCCCACCCAGGAAGGCTGGTTGTTTGTGGAGATGGTGCGCCCATCTACGGCCTGCGATGAATACGCCAAGTTGATCGCCGGGGCCGGACCGCCCAGGCCGGGCGGCGTACGCACGCTGTACGACCAAGTGAAGCCACCCGCCGAACCGCCGGCTGACCAGGTGGCCGACGGGGACAGTGAAGTCGCGGCGTAGTCACCGGAGCCGCCTGCCGCTCCGGCCGCCAGCGCCACAACGGCAGCGCTGGCGCCAAGGCCCTCGACGATCGCCGCCTTCTTCGTGGCCGGCGCTGCCGACATCGTCACGTCTGCGGCGACGCTCTTGCCGTCGTTGACCGAGGGCAAGGGCTGGGCCTGGCAGCCCCGGGCGGCGGGGGTGGTCAGTGCGCACGCCGGCAGGCGCACCAGCCGCAGTCGGCCGGCCCAGTCACCGCCGTACGCCGACGCGAACGCGGTGTAGTCGATCCAAACCCGCACACCGGCGGAGCCCGCGACGCCGTCCGCCCGAGACACGCGAACGGCCAGATCGTGGCCGGACCGCTTGGCGCTGGCCCGGTCCAACACCTCTACCCGCACGCTGTCCGGCGCCTTCGCGGCCTTCATCGACCTTGTGCTGGCGGGTGCGATCCAGACCGGCAGGCTCCCGACGCGGGTGGCGGACGCCGTACGAGTCGAAGCCGAGGGTTGTGACAGGCTCACCGACGCCGCGCCTGCTGCCGGCCACTGCGGCGCGGGAGCGTGCGACGACTTGACTCCCGGCAGCGTGACGACACGGGGCTTGGCCGGTGCACCTGGCACCGAGTTCCCTTGCTGTGGGCGCTGTGCCTTGTAGGAGGGCTCCGCTGCCGACGCCGGCACCCCTGGAAGGAAGGTGACCGTCAGCAGCCCGACCAGCGCAACGATTCCCCAGCGCGTCCTCACAGCACACCGTCCGTCGTCTCGTAGAGCCGCGTGACCATGTCGGTGGTCAGCACACCGGCGTACACCCGCACCGCGTCGACCGAGCCGTTGAACCAGTCGGACGGCTGGGAAACACCGCCAGCCGCCCACTGCGCCCGCCCTATGGCCAGTGGGCCATTCGCCTGCCATCGGGCTGTTCGGGCGGCCGTGGCGATCAGCTGACCGTCGACGTACAGCCGGATCTGTTGCGCCGCCGCGTCGTAAACGCCGACGAGGTGCACCCACCGGCCCTCGTCGTCTTCGGTGATGACCGCGGTCGACTTCGCGTCAACCCACCCCCCGCCGTTGCCGACGTCGGTGTTGGTCATCGCGAAGGACCACTTCTTGCCCTCGCTGTAGTTGCGGGAGCCGAAGAAGAAGCCGCTGTTGTTGGTGCCGTCCTGGGTAACCGCGCTCTGGTGCCAGCCTGGCATCTGGTAGAGCTGCACCCAGGCCGAGACGCTGAACGACTGGTCCGTCCTGAGCACCGGCCCGGTCGCCACCATGGCCTGGTCGACTCCGTTGAACTGCACGGCCCCAGGGTCCGAATCGAGGTGACCAACCTCGTCCCACGTAAGCCCGGACGGCAACTCGGCGACGTCATGCGGCGTCGGGCTGGCCGACGAGTCCAGCCCAGTGCCGTCCAGATCCCATCGGCCAGCCTCGGTGGAGGACAGGGCGCCGATCTCGCGAGGATCCAGCTGGCGTTGCCAGACCCGTACGTCGTCGATGTCTCCGACAAAGTTACCGTTGCCAATCCGCATGCCGGTAGCTACAAAGACGCTATTGACGGGCGCACCTGGCGTGGCGGAGCTGGCACGTCCGTTGACGTAAAGCGCAACCTCGTGCGTCGCGGCCTCATGCACCGCGACCAAGTGGGTCCAGACTCCAAGCCTCGCGGGCATCGCTGCGCAGGTGGTGGCGGAGAAGTCGCCCTGAGCGGCGGAGGGAGTCCTAGTGCGACTCGTGGTAAAGCACCACAGGTTCGTTGAGGACTGGTAGTACAAGTGGATCGAGGTGGCCTGGACGTTGTTGATCGTTCCGGGCAGTAGCGTCGCCGTGTACTGCCGTAGCACCGTGCGGTCGGTCCCCGCGTCGGTCAGCTTGGCCCATGCGGAAACCGTAAGGTTCGATGGCGCGTCGAGAAATACGCCCCTGGAGGCGGTCGACTCGGCGAACGTGAAGGCCGATCCGCCGTCGCCGTAGCCGATCTCCTGCTTTGGCAACGCACTGCCAGAGGTGAGATTGCGGTTGTTGCCTGATGAGTCGACATACGTGCTGCTGCCGGCTGGGTCGTCCATCCGCCACCAGGCAGCGGGACCGTGCGCTGAGCCCACGAGCATCGAATACCCCACCGCGTTGTCCGGCTGTGCCATGTTCCGGTACTCGGGGCTCGCCCGCCCGGCCGGGTCGACGCTCTCCACGTGAAGGACCCGCTGCCCGCCGATCGTCAAGTCGTCGAGGTGCAGCGCGGCGGTCAACGCCGGTGGGGAGATGGGCACGGTGACCGACGTGCCTGGGGATGCAGCCGGGACTTCGACCTTGGGGTGACCGTCCCACCAGTAGCGATACTTGACCACATCGGAGACGCCGTTGGCGCCGAAGGTGAACGCACCGGCCGTACCAACGCTGCCGCCGGTGTCACAGGCGCTGGGCAGGCATTCCGGGTTCGTTGTCGATGTGACCGTCGGCGGCACCGCCGGGCCTACACTGTCCACTGTGAACTCGCAGACAGCGGACCAACTCGAGGCTAGCCCGTCCCAGGTCCGGACCTGGAAGTAGTAGGTCGCGTTCTCGGACAGTGTGAACGCGGCCGGGATCTGCTTGGTGGCGTAGTTGCCGGATGTCACGCCGGACTGCGAGATTGTGGGCGACCCGGGCAATGCCTGCCCGAGAGGTGCGACGAAAAACTGGCCGGTGAGCGACCGCTCGGTGCCGTCCGGATCGGTCAGTTTCGCCTGCATCGAAGGGTGGTATGGCGTACGTGAGATGAACGGGCGGCTGCTTCCTGTACCGCATGCCTTGCCGCCGATGGTGAGATTGGCCGCCGCGTTCGGCGCGGTGTTGTACGTAATGGACACGTACGGGTCCTTCGAACCCTCGGAGGACGAGAACCGCTTCCACGTGTCGGTGTTGTGGTTGTTTTCGTCGGTCTGGCTGGCCCGGAGCCCGGTGGTGAGTTGGGTCCACCGCTGGTCTGCCGCGTATTGGAACGTGTCCTTGACGTTCGCGGTAACCCAACCGTCTCCACAATCACTGCTCCAGCCCTTTGTCATCGTGGACTCAGCAACCGGATACCCGCTGCCGCCCCAGGTCGGCTGGCTGGTCCACCGGGTGCCGGTGCCGACGCTTCCGGTGATCCATACTTGCCACTTAGCCGCGCGACACGACCAGGACCAGTGGTTCCACAGGTACAGCGTCGCAGCGGTGACCTGCTTGCCTGCTAAGAATGACGTCGACCACCGCAAGAACGACCGGGCTGTGGTGTCATCCTCCTCGGAGTAGCCGAGCTTGAGTTCGGTGTCAGTGGACTGGTCCGTGTTGTATCCGGTCTGTACGAAGGCGTCGAAACCAGGCTTGAGCGTCGGCGCGGGGTCGATCGTCACCGGATACTTGGTAGCCGGGTCCTTGAGGAACGTGTCGGGCGGCGCCAGGGCCAGATCGGTGCCGGAGGCGGCCCGAGAGGCCTTGACCCGCATGGGCAGCCGCGCCCGTCGGCTCCGCTCGCCCGACTTCAGACTGACGGTCGCGTCCCACATCTCCGCGCCGGGCACGTGCGCCGCCGCCATGCCATTCGCATCGCGTAGCTCCAGCCCACCGTCCGACGTGCTGGACGGCGTCAGGCCCTTTGTCCGCCAGGGCATCTCGATGGTGTTGAGGCCGGCCGCGGACGCCCTGTCCCGTACGACGAGGAGCTGCTCGAAGCCTGTGCGGGTGACCTCGACGACGAGATCAATGCCCGGCCGGACCGCCGCGTAGACCGCCCGCGTGCCCTCGATCTGCGGCTCGGGTAATGCGCCGCGCCAGCCGAGCGCCAACTCGGTGCCGCCGGACGCCAGCTTGGCGACGTCGTGATCGCCTGCGCCAACAGCGCCGGACAAGCTTAGGCCGCGCGGATGCGCTTTGGGCGCAACCGAGCCATCGGCCCGCCGTTCCAGCGTCAGGTCAACGTCACGCCAGAGGCCCGTGCTGTCCTTAAATCGGGTCGGGCCGACGTGCACCTCGGCCGTGAACGTGCCGTCGGGGTTGGCCAGCACCCGCGTTGTCTCCGTGAGGCTGCTCGGCACCTCCACCGGCCGCCCGATCGCCCTGGCGCGCGCCGCGGCCATCGCTTCGGGCGTCACCGGCCCACCGGCCGTACCGTCCGGCCGAGACGCCGGAAACGAAGCGGCCGGTACTACCAACGCTAGAGAGATCAGGCCGCTGGCAGCGACTACAGCGGTGACCCGAGCGACGTAAGCCGGGCGTGCCAAAGAGAACCTGCGCAGCGCCATCCTGTGTTGCTCCCCCGTGAGCGAGAATCAGGTGCCGAAACCGTAAGACACGGCTTGCCGTACGCGCACGCCCGATTACAAGTTGCAATCACAAATCGGCCATAGATGAAGATCTTGGCGCTGAACTGCAGCGCTCAGTAAGCGTCCTTTAACGCAAAACGCTACGGGCGGAGGTGGATGCCCCCGCCCGCAGCGGCCTTGCTCTATATAAACGACCGTCAGGCGGTCGGGGTCTCATCGCCCGGGGTCACCAGGACGACCTTGCGACGGCGGGACATCACAAGAAGCGCACCGCCACCGGCCAGTACGGCCAGGCCCACGCCACCGATGAGGCCGGCCTGAACGCCGGTCACCGGCAGGTCGCCGCCCCCGCCGCCACCACCACCGGTACCGCCAACGAACACCGCGAACTCGGCAGTGTTGTCGGCGGGGTCGACGTCGGCCGGCGACTCCTCGTCGATCGGCGCGACCTCGAAGCTGCCGAGGATCTTCGCCGCCTTGGCGCCACGGGCGAGTTCGGGCTGGATGACGCTCGTGCCGACGGCCTTGAGAAGCCCGCCGGACAGCGTCACCGGGCCGGGGGCGTCCGCGGACACCTTGACCGGGATGGTCTCCTCGATCCCGTATCCCGGCTCCATCTCGATGCCGGGGTTTTCGCAGGTGAGGATCCGTCGGTCCGGCGTGGTGGTGCATGCCGGGTAGTCCTCGACAAAGGTCACGTGCTTCGGCAGCGTGATCTGGAGAGCGACGCCCTTGACCGTCTGGTCACCCTCGTTGGCAACCGACCAAAAGAACGGCGCGGTCGCCCCCGGCTCGACCGGCTCTCCGTCCTCGGCACGCACGTCGTAGGCGATCGTCGTCAGGTCGGGACCGCTCTCCACCACCTCGACCGGGATGGTGGCCGAGTTGTTCGACTCGTCCGGGTCGGGCGCGCTTGACTTGATCGACACCTTGAACGACCCAGCGGGGCCCGTCTCCGCGTCGTCCTTGAGGACGATGGGGAGCGCGACTGGGAGCGTCTCGCCCGGCGCCCCGTCGCCGATCTCAATCACGATCTCGTCTTCGGTGGCCTTGACGAGCTTTACGTCTTCGTCCCCGATCTCCTCCGGGTTGAAGTCGACCACGTTCGGGTCGAGACCGCTGAGATCGAAGGTGAGCGTGGTGTCGGTCGCCACGCCCGGTCCCTCGTTCTTGAAGTCGAACCGGAAGAACTTCATGCCGGCGTCCACGGCGATCTTGGTCGACAACGGCTTGACCAGCACGTCGGCCTCGTCGGCGGCGAGCGCTGGGGCGGCGAACAGGCCGGTCGCGAACAGACCGGCAGCGCCGGCGCCGACATACGCCAACGCACGCGTGCGGAAGTGCATCGAGGCTTCCCCCATGAGTGAGGTTAAGGAAAACGAAAAGTTCGAGGCGGGACGCTAGCGGTCGGCCGTCGCGGCGCGCTACCCCCTCGAATTCCTCGGAGAGGCCTCAACATTCGCTCAACGCGGGGATTGTCCAGTTTGGTGCTTCGTTGGGTGGCCGGGACAGCCGAAAGATAAATCGGGTCGCACAGGATCTGTCGTCCGTTCGACCGATCATTGACGCACGTCAGCGTGACGAGAAGGTGACCTTGCGTCGCCGATTCAGGAGCGTCAGGCAGGCGCCGACCACCAGGGCGCCGCCTCCGATGGCCGTGACCAGCCCAATCGAGCCACCCGTCACGGGAAGCGACCCGCCGCCGGCGCCACCGCGCTTCTGCGTACGGATAACAAAGTCATCTCGATTGTCGGAGGCATCGATTTCACCCGCTCGGAGCCCGGTGACGCCCGCCGGCAAGGACGCTGCCCTCTCGGCCGAAGCCGCAATGCCCTCAACGGTGACGGTGCCCTTCAGTTCCGCGCCAACCGGGGCGGAATGGTCGAGGAAGATCCGCATCGGCGGCAGGTTGTAGCCGGAGTAGATGTCGTCGTTGCACTGCTTGTCTTCCGCAAGCGGAATCATCGGCAAATTCGGGTACGTGCACGTCGCGGCGCGGGAATCCGCGCTGTACCGGCAGGCCGCCAGGCGACCGTGGGCCGGGAAGGTGACGTGCTTGGGCAGTTTGACGGTGGCGCGGACCCCGGCCACCGGCTGGTCACCGTCGTTCTGCACTTGGAAGGCCAGCCCTGTCTCCTCGCCCACGTAGACCCAACGGTCGCCGCCCGCCGAGACGTTGAGGTTGGGGCCGCTGTCGGCGGCGATGGTCACGGCCACCGTCGTCGAGTTGTCGGACGGGTTCGGGTCGACGAAGCCGTACTTCGGGTCGTGCCAGACCGACACGGTCAACGTGCCCGCGTCGCCGGTCGCGTCACCGATCGGCCGCAGTTCGAACGGCTGGTCGACCTCGTATCCGGTCGCGACCCGCCACCCGTACGGACAGTCCAGCTTGGTGGATGTGCCCAGACAAGGCTCATCTTCGGGACGCTTGACCCGCAGTTCCACCTTGCTCGTGTCGAGCTGGGTGAGGTCGAACGTCCACCAGGCCCAGTCGGTGGCATCGGGGCCGTCGCTGCTCATGAGCGCCTTGCCGACCTTGACCGTCTGGTTTGCGGCGATGGTAGTGCCGGTCACCTTGATGGCGAGGTCGTTTGTCTTCTGCTCAGGCGCGGCTGCCGCCGGCGTGGCAACACACACACCAGCGGCAGCCAACACGACAACGAACCCAATGCGAACTCGTGAGCCCATGAGATGGCAGGTTAGCGAAGGTCACGCCGGCGGCGTGCGGCAACGACGAGGCCCGAACCAAGGAGCAGGGTCGCTAGGCCGATGGCGGCGACGGTGCCAGGCGACCCTCCGCCGGTGACCGGCAGGCTGCCGCCGCTGCCGCCGCTCCCGCTCGCGCTGGGGCTGGGCGTCGGACTCTTGCTCGGAGTCGGGCTCGGCGTCGTCTTCGCCGCGACGAACACCGTGTACTCGTCCGTGTTATCGGTCGGGTCGACGTCGATCTCGATGCCGAGCGGCGCCTCCGCGGTGAAGAAGTCGCCAGGCGCGATCGCCGCGGCGCGCGCCGCGGTGAGGCCCGCCTCCATCGGTGCTGCGGTGATGGTGCCGCCGGTCAGGGCCGTGGGGCCTGGCGCGTTGGCAGCGACCTTGACCCGCCAGAAGAACCAGCCCGACGACGGCGGGTCCTCTTCGTCTTCCGGGTCGTCCTGGTGCGCCGGCACCAATACGACGTCTTCACGCGAGCAGACGGCACGGCGCTGCGGCGCGTAGTAGGTGCAGCCGGCCAGCGTCTCCGTGAACCACACGTGCTCCGGGAGCAAGACCGTCACGGTGATTCCCGTGACGGGCGTGTCGCCCTGGTTCTGCACGTAGGCCCACACGGTGCCGGTGCCGCCCGGCGGGATGGGCTCGGTCCACTCGGTCTCGTCCTGGTACACGTCGGGCGCGTACAACCGCAGGTCGGCGCCCTCACCACCGACGGCGACCGCCGCGGTGGCCGTGTTGTTGACCGGGACGGGGTCTGCGGTGTCGGCGGCGACCGAGACGGTGATCTCGCCCGCGTCGCCCGTGGCATCCGCCTTTGGCACCAACAGCAGCGCCAGGTCACGGTCCTGCCCGGCCTTGACCACGTCGGGATCGAGACGGCACACGATCGTGCCGGCGCTCTCGTCGTCGCAATGGTCGAGCCCGACGAGCGTCACCTTGGTGGTGTCGAGGCCGGTCACGGTGTAGGTGACGGTGACGCCGGCGGCGTCGTTGGGCCCATGGTTGACGAGCGACAGCTGCCCGGCCTTGCCCGGTGCGCCGGCCGCGATGGTGGTGCCGGCGATCTTTACTTCGATGTCGGCGGCCGCATCCGCATATGCCGGGATCGCGAAGGCGCCCCCAGCCAGCAGACCCACCGCGGCGGCCAAGCCGACGCGCGAAAGCATAGACAGAACGTTACCGGTTGACCTCAAGCAAGGGCAGCCCCGCACCGCCCCCGGGGAGCGCGATGGACGAGAAGTGCGAAACCACTCGGTCGTCCACCGGGTCGTCGGCAGGCGTGCGGTGGACTGCCAGGTGCCGGTACAGCGTGTCGCGCTGGGCCGGGATGCGCCCCGCGGACCGGATCATCCAGATCAGCTCATGCAGGTTGGAACGGTGGCGGGCACCGGCCGAGGAGATGACGTTCTCCTCCAGCATGATCGAGCCCAGGTCGTCGACTCCCATGTGCAGGGAGAGCTGGCCCGCCTCCTTGCCTGTCGTGAGCCACGACGCCTGGAGGTGCGCCACCTGCTCGAAGAAGAGCCGGGCCATCGCGATCAGCCGCAGGTACTCCAGCGTGGTCGCCTGCGTGCGGCCCTTGAGGTGGTTGTTTTCGGGCTGGTAGGTCCACGGGATGAAGGCGCGGAACCCGCCGGTGCGGTCGTGCACGTCGCGGATCATCCGCATGTGCTCGATGCGTTCGGCGTGCGTCTCGCCGGTGCCCATCATCATGGTCGCGGTGGACTCGACGCCGAGCCTGTGCGCGAGCTCCATGACCTCCAGCCAGCGCGCGCCCGATTCCTTGAGCGGCGCGATGGCCTTGCGAGGCCGGTCCGGCAGCATCTCGGCGCCGGCACCGGCGATCGAGTCCAAGCCTGCGGCCTTGATGCGGGTGATCGCCTCTTCGAGCGAGACGCCGGAGACCTTGGCCATGTGCAGGATCTCGCTCGGGCCGATCGAGTGGATGGCGAGCTGTGGGTACGCCTTCTTGACCGTGGAGAAGAGCTCCTCGTAGTACTCGACGCCGTAGTCGGGGTGGTGCCCGCCCTGGAGCATCACCTGGGTGGCGCCGAGCTCGACCGCCTCGCCACACCGCCGCAGGATCTCCTCCATCGGGTGCGACCAACCCTCGCGGTGCTTCGGCGCCCGGTAGAAGGCGCAGAACTTGCACGCGGTCACGCACACGTTCGTGTAGTTGATGTTGCGGTCGATGAGGTACGTGACGATGCCGTCCGGGTACCGGCGGCGCCGCACCGCGTCGGCCGCCTCACCCAGCGCGTGGAACGGGGCGTCGGTGTAGAGGAGCAGCGCCTCCTCGGGCGTGATCCGCCCGCCGTCGGCACCGCGCTGGAGGATGCTCTCGATCTCCCGATTCACAATCCGAGAGTACGTGAGCACACCCCCGCCGATATGCTGGCAACCCCTCTAGCTGTGAAGGCCGCCGCACTTGTGACCGCTACCGTGATCGCCCCCGAGACGCCCGCGGCCGGCAAAGTTGATCAACTTCGACGGCATTGGGTCTTCCTCACGCTCTTCCTGCTCGGCGGCGTCCTCCGGCTGCTTTTCATGATCGCGTACCAGCCAGCCTTCTGGTTCTACGGCGACAGCGGCTCGTACATCAGGCTGAGCGACGCACCGCTCGCCCCGCACGTCAGCCGCGGTCTCGGCTTCGTGGTGCTGCTCAAGTGGCTCGAACCCACCGGCACGTTCCTGTCCGTGGCGCTGCTACAGCACCTGCTCGGCCTCGGGCTGGCCGTCCTGGTGTACGCCGTCCTGGCGCGCCGGGGCGTGTCCCGCTGGATCGCCTGCCTGGCGGTCGTGCCGCTGCTCTTCGACGAGCTGGCCGTCACGGTGGAGCACTACCTGCTCCCCGACACCCTCTTCACGGCGCTGCTGGCCGTCGGCGTGCTGCTCGTGCTGTGGCACCGGAAGCCGGGATGGATGGCCACCGCCGGCTCCGGCATCCTGCTCGCCGCGGCCTGGTTCACCAAGCCCAGCGCTCTGCCCGTCGTGCTCCTGGTCGGGCTGTACCTCCTCGCGGTGCGGGTCGGCTGGCGCCCCCTGGTCGCGTTCGCGGTCGCGTTCGCCGTGCCGTACATCGCGGTGATGCAGTGGATCGGCGACCGGCCTAGCGTGTACGGCTCGCAGACCAGCATCGCGCTGTACGGCCGGGCGGCCATCATCGCCGACTGCGACCGGATCAAGCTGACTCCCGAGGAGCGCACGCTCTGCCCGGAGGTGCACTACGACCGGGCAGACGCCTACTTCTGGCGTCGGCCCCAGCACATGCAGCGGATGGTGTACACGCCGGAGGGCGTCAAGCTCATCAACGAATTCTCCATCGCGGTGATCAAGCAGCAGCCGCTGGACTACCTACGCTCCGCCGGCAAGGAGTCGCTCGCCCACTTCGTGCCCGGGATGCGTCTCGGACCGATGCACGACTGCCTGCGCGAGCGGTGGGCGCCGCCGGAGCAGTGGCGTGACAGCACACCGGTACCGGATCGCTGCCCGCCGGCCCGCGCCCGCCCTGGCTACGCCGACGACTTCGCGCCGCTGTCGAACGCGCCCGCCGCTACCCCGCTCACCCGCGCCCTCGACGCGTACGGGAAGTATGTCCGCACCATCCCGCTGATCTTCTCGGCGGCACTCCTGCTGACCCTCGCCGCTCTCTTCGCGGGTCGCCGGGTGCCCGGGCAGACCCGGCTGGCCACGGTCATGCTCCTGCTCGCCGGACCGGGGCTGACCGTCCTGACGGTGCTGCTCGGCATGTATGAGGCCCGGTACGCGCTGCCCGCGCTGCCGCTGGCCGCCGTGGGAGCCGCGCTAGCCTTGCATGGGTTGATCAACAAGCAGCGGGAGGACGCCGATGGAGCACCGCCGGCTGGGTAATTCGGGCCTCTCCGTGTCAGTCGTGGGGCTGGGCTGCAACAACTTCGGCCGCAAGCTCGACCTGGACGGCACCCGCGAGGTGGTCGACGCCGCGATCGACGCCGGCATCACGCTCTTCGACACCGCCGACATCTACGGCACCCCGCACGGCACCTCCGAGGAGTACCTGGGCGCTGTCCTCGGCCGGCGGCGCGACGACGTGATAATCGCCACCAAGTTCGGCATGGACATGGAGGGCGTGAACGGGCGCGACTTCGGTGCACGTGGCTCCCGGCGGTACATCCACCGCGCGGTCGAGGCGTCGCTGCGGCGGCTCGACACCGACCACATCGACCTGTACCAGATGCACGAGCCCGACCCGGCCACCCCGATCGAGGAGACGCTGGCCGCGCTCGACGTGGCGATCGGCGGCCTCGCCGCGCAGCCCGCGGTCGCGTCCGTCATCGCCGGGGCGACAACGGCCGAGCAGATACGCGCCAACGTGGCGGCCGGCCAGTGGCGACCGTCAGCGGAAGACCTGGCCGAACTGGACGAGATCACGCGTCATAGTCGATGACCACCCGGTCGGTGGTCGGGCTGGACTGGCAGGTCAGGACGTAACCGGCGGCCAGCTCGTCCGGCTCCAGAGCGTAGTTGCGGGCCATCTCCACGGCACCGTCGACCACCTTGGCCCGGCAGGTCGAGCACACGCCGCCCTTGCACGCGTACGGCAGCTCGGCGCGCACGCGAAGCGCCGCGTCCAGTACCCGCTCCCCTGGTGCCATCGTGAAGCTGGACGCGCGGCCGTCCAGCAGGATGGTGACCTGGGCGCCGGGGGCGTCCTTGTCGGGTTCGGGCCGGCGCGGTGGCGCGGGCGCATCCTCCACATGGAAGAGTTCGATGTGGACCAGAGCTGAGCCCAGCACGGCCTTGGCGTCCATCACGAGCCCGTGCGGTCCACAGAGGAACCACTCGTCCACGTCGGACAGATCTAGGGCTTCGACGAGCGCGCCGAGCCGGTCGGCGTCGATGCGCCCGGAGAGCAGCCGGGCCTCCTGCGGCTCGCGTGACAGCACGTGCACGATGTGCAGCCGGTCCGGGTACCGGTCCTTCAGGTCGCTCAGCTCTTCGGCGAACATGACGCTGCGGGCGTACCGGTTGCCGTACAGCAGCGTGAAGCGGCTGCCCAGCTCGGTGGCCAGCGCGGTCGCGATCAGCGACAGCACCGGGGTGATGCCCGACCCCGCGACCACCGCGCCGTAGTGCCGGACCCGATCCGGCGCGAACGCCGTGGTGAAGTGCCCGAGCGGCGGCAGCACCTCGACCGCGTCGCCGGGCCGCAGCGCGCGGGCGGCGAAGCGGGAGAACGCGCCGCCGGGGATCTCCTTGACCCCGATCCGCAGGCGGCCCGAGGTGGCCAGCTCCGCGGGCGTCGAGCAGATCGAGTACGACCGGCGCACGTCGTCGCCGTCCGCGGCGACCCGCCGCACGGTGAGGTGCTGCCCAGCCCGGAACCCGAAGGCCTCCCGCAACTCCGGCGGCACCGCGAAGGTCACGGCTACCGAGTCGTCGGTGAGCCGGTCGACGGCCGCGACGGTGAGCGGATGGAAGACCGGGCGCCGCCGCACCGGCCGCGTGATCGTGACACTCATCAGAGCGCCTTCACGTGGTCGAAGGGCTCGGCACACGCACGGCAGCGCCACAGCGCCTTGCAGGCCGTGGAGCCGAAGCGGCTGAGCTGCTCGGTGTCGGGCGACCCGCAGCGCGGGCAGCGGACGGTGAGGCTCAGCCTTACCGGACCGGCCCTGTGCGGGGGCGCGATGCCCGCCGCGGCCAGCTTCGCGCGGCCGGCGTCGCTGATCCAGTCGGTGGTCCATGCCGGTGCGAACACGGTCTCGACCGCAACGTCGCTGTACCCCGCCGCGCGCACCGCCTGCTGGACGTCGGCCCGGATCACGTCCATGGCCGGGCAGCCCGTGTACGTCGGCGTGATCGTCACGGTCACCCGCTCGCCGTCTACCCGTACGTCCCGCAGGATGCCCAGCTCTTCGATGGTCAACACCCGCAGTTCGGGGTCGACCACCGCGGCGGCTGCCTGCCGTGGCGTCACCATCTCGCCCCCGGGTACGCCCGGTGCACCACCTGCATCTCGGCGAGCAGGCACGACAGGTGCTCGGTGTGGACACCGGACCGCCCACCATCGGGCGCCCAGCCGTCGTCGGCCGGTCGCGCCAGCGTCGCCTCGTCGAGCACCGGCTCGACGTTCGCCAGCCAGTCGGTCCGGCTGACCTCGCCGGCGGTCAGCTCGTGCGTGTACGGCCAGATCTGGTCGACGGCGTCCTGCATGCGCCGGTGCGACTCCTCGGTGCCATCGCCCAGCCGTATCGTCCACTGTGAACCGTGGTCGAGGTGGTACGCCGACTCCTTGCGGGCCTTGGCCGCGATGGCGGCGAGCCGTTCGTCGGGCCGGGCGGCGAGCGCCGTGTAGAGCGGCAACTGGTACGCGGACAGGAAGAGCAGCTTGGCCATCGTGACCGCGAAGTCGCCGTTGGGCAGCTCGACCAGCAGGCAGTTGCGAAACTCGCGATCGTCCCGCAGGTACGCCAGCGCGTCCTCGTCCTTTCCGAGCGACTCGCCCGCGTAGGTGAGGAACAGGCGCGCGGCGCCGAGCTGGTCGAGCGCGATGTTGGCGAGCGCGACGTCCTCTTCCATCTCGGGCGAGCTGGCGTGCCACTCGGCGAGCCGCTGCGCCGCGATCAGCGCGTCGTCACCGAGTCGCAAGAGGCGGTCGACGCCGTTCACAGGTGCTGCACCCCGTCCGGCACCTCGTAGAACGTGGGGTGGCGGTACACCTTGTCGGCCGCCGGGTCGAAGAACGCGTCCTTTTCGTCCGGGCTCGACGCGGTGATCGCCGTGGCGGGCACGACCCAGATCGACACGCCCTCCTGGCGACGTGTGTACAGGTCACGGGCGTTGCGCAGCGCCATCGCCGCGTCGGGCGCGCGCAGGCTGCCGACGTGCCCGTGCGACAGGCCGCGCCGGGGCCGCACGAACACCTCCCACAGAGGCCACTCGCTAGACAATCGCATGCCTCTTCTTCGCGTAGGCGGCAGCAGCCTCGCGTACCCAGGCGCCTTCGGCGTGGGCGCGGCGCCTGTGCGCCATTCGCTGCCGGTTGCACGGACCGTCGCCCGATATGACCCGCTTGAGCTCGTCGTAGTCGGGCTGCGTGTAGTCGTACGCCTTCCGTTCCTCGTTCCATCGCAGGTCGGCATCCGGCAGCGTCAGGCCCAGCACCTCGGCCTGCTGCACGCACATGTCGACGAACCGCTGCCGCAACTCGTCGTTGGAGAACCGCTTGATCTTCCACGCCATCGACTGCGCGGAGTGCGTCGAGTCGGCGTCGGGCGGGCCGAACATCGCGAGCGACGGGTACCACCAGCGGTTCACCGCGTCCTGCGCCATGGCCTTCTGGCCGTCCGTGCCGTGCGCGAGTGTGTGCAGGATCTCGTAGCCCTGCCGCTGGTGGAACGACTCTTCCTTGCAGATCCGGATCATCGCCCGGGCATAGGGGCCGTACGAGCAGCGGCACAGCGGCACCTGGTTGACGATCGCGGCGCCGTCGACGAGCCAGCCGATCGCGCCGACGTCCGCCCAGGTGAGCGTGGGGTAGTTGAAGATCGAGCTGTACTTCTGCCGGCCTTCCAGCAGCATTTGGACCAGTTCGTCCCGGCTCACGCCCAGGGTCTCCGCGGCGGCGTACAGGTACAGGCCGTGGCCGGCCTCGTCCTGGACCTTGGCGAGCAGGATCGCCTTGCGTTTGAGGCTGGGCGCCCGGCTGATCCAGTTGCCCTCTGGCTGCATGCCGATGATCTCGGAGTGTGCGTGCTGGGCGATCTGCCGGATCAGGGTCTTCCGGTACGAGTCGGGCATCCAGTCGCGCGGCTCGATCTTCTGATCGGCCTCGATCACCGCTATGAAGTACTCCTCAAGGCCTTCGCCGCCGCTGAGGCGCCGCCCGGCAGCGTCTCGGAGCGCCTCCTCGGCGGCCTCGACCTCGCCCAGAAGCCCATCGTTCCCGTACACCCCACCAGTGTTACAGCTCAGGCCTTGCACGGCCAGTGGGTGTCACAAAATCCACTGGCGGTAGTCGATCAACTACTCCATGGAGTTTCAAGCATCCAGACGTAGACTCCACTGGTCCATCCCTCCGGCTACACCCCCTGGAAACACCCCTCATGCGCCCTCGCGTGATCATGTGGTTCACGATCGCGGCGATCGTCCTCGGTGGATTCGTACTTGTACCCGCCGCATTTGCCCGACTCGGGCGGGACGAGCCCGACGCAGCCCCGGCACCGGCGGCATCGCCGTCGACATCGCCGTCGGTTGTGGCGACCACGCCACCGCGAAACCCGACACCGACTCCAACACCGGACGCCAAAATCCGAACCACTCTTACGGCTGGCCCCGTAGAGGTTGATGTGGATGGTTTCTTCGGATGGGCGCTGCTCGACCGCGCCACTGGCAAGATCGCCGGTTCGAAGAACATCTCCGCCACCAACTCCACCGAGTCGATGATCAAGGTCTGGCTGGTCTCCGACTACCTGCGCCGTGCCACCGAACGGGGCGAAAAGCCGTCGGCCGACCGGCTCGCCCAGGCCAGCACGGCGATCCGGGACAGCGACGACGACGCGGCGCAGTCGCTGTACGTGGCGGGCGGCGGTGACCCGGTGGTTACCCGCATGATCGCGATCTGCGGGCTGACCGACACGAAGATCGGCCGGTCGGGCTGGTGGAGCTACACGCAGATGTCGCCGCGTGACGCGGTGCGTCTCGGCGACTGCGTCAAGAACGGCACCGCCGCCGGTCCGCAGTGGACCGGCTGGGTGCTGAACGAGATGGCGCGCGTGCGCGGTACGACGGCCGACAAGGACCAGCACGAAAAGTCCGGCGGCGGTCGCTGGGGCATCATCGACGGCCTGCCCGACGAGATCGTCAAGCAGGGCGTCGGCATCAAGAACGGCTGGACCCGGATCGGCGCGGACGGCATGTGGCACCTCAACTGCCTGGCGGTGGCAGACGACTGGGTGCTCGCCGTGATGACCCGCTATCCGATCGAGTACGGGCTCGACTACGGAGCCAACGTGTGCGCGAGCGTCGCGAGGCAGCTCGTCACACAGACCCCCGAGACGAAGGGCTGATCGACACGATGGCTAGTTCCCGGCGGCGTTCCCGTTCCCGCTCCGGTTCCGGCAAAGCGCTCTGGGCACTGCTCGGTGTCGTCACCGTCGCGGGGCTCGCGCTCGCCGGCCTCGGCCTCCGGACGCTGCCCGGCTCGCCACTCGCGGCCAGCGCGGCCGGCCCAGGCGGCTCGACCACCACCGGCGCGTCGACGTCGCCCACTCCATCGGCGAGCCCGACCCTGCCGCCACTGGCTATCCGGCCCACCAGCATCACGCTCAACGTCGAGGGTGACTTCTCGTGGGCGATGATCGACCGGCGCGACGGAAAGATTTCCGGCTCGAAGAACATGGCCACGACCAGTAGCACCGCCTCGATGATCAAGGCGTGGATCGGGGCCGACTACCTACGCCGCGCGGCTGAAAACGGGCAGACGCCCAGCAACCTTCGCATGGAGCAACTCCGCATCATGATCCGCGACAGTGACAACGACGCGGCGCAGGCCCTCTGGGGTCAGGTCGGCCGTGCCGCCTCGACGCAGCGGATGATCAAGATGTGCAAGCTCACCGACAGTAAGGCGAACTCCAACTGGAGCATCACCGCCCTGTCGTCCCGCGACACCGCCCGCCTTGGCGCCTGCATCGCGGACGGCCGCGCCGCCGGCAAGAAGTGGACGAACTGGCTGCTCGACGAGATGCGCGCGGTGCGCGGCGTCGGTGACTTCGGCATCCGCAAGGCGTTCTCGGACGAGGTGTCCTCGACGATCGCCATCAAGAACGGCTGGGTGGTCCGCGACGCCAAAGGCGAGTGGGAGGTCAACTGCCTGGCGATCGGCGACAAGTGGGCGCTGGGCGTGATGACGCACTACCCGGCCAACCTTGGCTACGAGTACGGCGCCAAGATCTGCCAGGACGTGGCGGCGAAGCTCAAGACGCCGACGGCCTAGGGATGCATGAACTCCGGGCCATGGTCCGGCAGCGGCGGAGCCGCGCCCAGCGCCACCGCGCGCTGGGCGAACTCGCGCAGCCCGGCCACCTGGCGCTCACCCAGCGAGAAGTCGAGCACCCGGAAGTATGAGGCCAGCGTCGCGGCGTCGAACGGCTCCCAGCGCGCCGCGCTCGCGGCCACCTCGTCAAGCTCTGCCAGGCACAGGTCGCGCGAGCGCAGGAACGACTCGTGCACCTCTTTGACCAGGCCAGGGTGCGCCTCAGCGAACTCGCGGCGGACCGCCCAAACCGCGAACACCATCGGCAGGCCGGTCCACTCCCGCCAGGCCTGGCCCAGATCGGTGACGGTCAGGCCGCGCCGTGGCGCCTCGTACAGGGCCCGCAGCGCCGTGTCACCGATGAGCACGCCGGCGTCCGCTTCGAGAAGCATCTGCGTCAGGTCGGGCGGGCAGCTGAAGTACTCGGGATTGACCCCGTACCGCTCCGCGAGCAGCATCTGGGCCAGCAGTACGCCCGTGCGGGAGGTGGAGCCGAGCGCCACCTTGGCGTTGTCGAGATCGGCGAGCGGCCGGGTGGAGACCAGGTTGACCGAGAGCACCGGCCCGTCGCTGCCCACCGCGAGATCCGGCAGGAGCAGCAGGTCGTCGGCGTTCCGCAGGTACTCGACCAGTGAGATCGGTCCGATGTCCAGGTCGCCGGTGACGAGGGCGGAGTTCAACCGGTCCGGCGAGTCCTTGTGCAGCTCAACATCGATAAGCGCGCCCGAGCGCATCAAGCCCCAGTAGATCGGTAGGCAGTTCAGAAACTGGATGTGGCCGACTCGCGGACGCCTCATGATCCCCACCGTATCGACCGCTTCCGGGCATTGGTCGGGCAGCCACCTCAGAAGTGGCCGACCGCACCCTCGGTGCGACCAGAACGACCACGAGCAGCCCGGCCAGCCCGCACACCGCTACCAGCGGCCTCGGCTCGAACCGTTCGAGCAGCAGCCCACCGGCGAGGAACCCGAAGAGCCCGGCGCCCTGGATCGCCGCCCCCTGCGCCGCGAACGCCCTCCCCCGGTCCGCGGCCGGCACCCGGTTCGCCATGATCATGGTGCTGAAGACGTTGAGCCCGCCGTTGAACACGCCACCGACCAGCCACAACGGCAGCAGCCAACCCCAGCTGGGCACCGCCGCGCTCGCCAACACCGCGAGGCAGCACAGGCCGAGCATCAGCATCAGCCCGTCGACCAGCGCGCCGTCGCTCCGCGCCCGCTGGACAGACCGGGCGAGCAGCCAGCCGCCGGCCAGCATGCCAGCCGTCCATGTCGCCTGGACCAGCCCGAACACGGTCGTCGAACTGCCCAGCGTGTCCCGCACGAAGAAGACCTCGACGACGTTCACCGCTCCCACCCCGGCCACCGTGCCGGCGATCGCCGCGGTCATCGCCAGCACGATGGGGTCCTGGCGCAGCCGCCATCGGGCTCCAGCCACGCCGGCCATCGCCGGCCTGGCAGCCCTGCCAGCTCCTCTTCGTGTACTCAGAAGAAGCCCCGCCGCGACCAGGCTGAGAAAGCTCACGGAGTCGACGAGCAACGGCACCCGGACACCGAACTCGCCAACGAGCAGGCCCGCCAGTGCCGGCCCGAGCAGCACGCCCACCGAGTTGGCGGTCTGGTTGACCGCGCTCGCCCGCGGCAGGTCGTACCTGCTGACCATCTCCGGCAGCAGCGCGGCCAGCGTCGGCTGAGTCACCGCGAGCCCCGAGGCGAGCAGCGCGACCAGCGCGATCTTCACGCCGACGCCATCCGCGAAGGCGAGCCCGAAGCAGATCGCCGCCTGCGAGAGCCCGGCGCAGATCAGCAGCGTGCGGCTGTCGAACCGGTCCGCCAGCCGGCCCGCGAGCGGCGCCAGCAGCACGAGCGGCGCGACCCCGGCCAGCATCAGCGCGGCGACCGCGAAGCCCCCAGCCCCGGACGACTGGAGGGCGAGCGCGAGCGCGGTGGCCGCGAGCAGGTCACCGCAGGCCGAGATGCCCCGCGCCCCGGCCGCGATGCGACCAGCTATCACCTCCGCGCGCTCGCCAAGGCTGGCATGGTGGAGCAGGCGCCCAGCCGAGGCGACGGCCGGGAGCGGGTCTGGCAGAGCGCGGTCGTCTCATGGCAGGTCGACGCGGGACCGGGCGCCGACGCGGAGACACGAGCCGCCGAAGGTGCGCTGATCGACGCGTACCTGGCGCGGACCGTCGAGCGGGTACGGGAGTGGATGCGGAGCCCCGACGCGGACTCGCGCGAGTGGTACGACGCCGCGATCTTGAACGAGTCGGTGCTGTTCGTGACGGCGGAGGAGTTGACGGCGCTCGGCGCGGCAGTCCGCGAGTTGGTCGAGCCGTACAAGCGGCGGCACCGCATGACCGGCGCGCCCGCGGGCGCCCGAACGGTCGCAGCGCAGTTCATAGCAGTCCCCACGGACTGACCACGCTCATCCAGCCCGGCAGGTAGTAGTACAAACCACTTGTACTACAAACTGTTTGTAGCCCGAAACTGTTTGTAGCCCGCCGACGTCGTAGGCGGGGACTAAATCGGTGGAGGGGCGGGTTCGGGGCGCGTAATGTGGAGGGCCGCTTGACGGCCGAGGTGAGTAGCACCGCATTGGACGTCCCCGCGCCGGCCGGCCGGCAACCCGGCCCCGGAAACGCGAGCGAGCAGCAGATGACCCGATAGGAAGTCAGCGTGCCCGCATCCGACCTGGACACCGATCTCAAGAATGAACGCGAACACCTCGCCTCGTCCCGTGCCGCGCTGCGGCGGATGCGAGACCGGGCCGAGGCGCTGTTCGCGACCGGCGCCAACGTCGCCGGAGACGCGTACGCCGCCGAGACCCTGGGGCGGACGCTCTCGCGACGGGTGGCCGAGCTGGCCGACGATCCGACGATTCCCCTCTTCTTCGGGCGCCTGTGGTTCGAGGACGAGTCGCACCACATCGGACGGCGGCACGTCACGGACGACGTGGGCGAGCCGATGGTGCTGGACTGGCGGGCGCCGATCTCCCGGGCGTTCTACCGGGCGAGCGCCCGCGACCCGCAAGGTGTCACGGTGCGGCGGCGGTTCGGCTTCGCGGCCGGCGAGCTGACCAGCTTCGAAGACGAGCACCTCGACCGGGGCGAGGAGCTGGGCACCAAGTCTCGCATCCTGACCGCCGAGATCGAGCGGCCACGCGTCGGGCCGATGCGCGACATCGTCGCCACCATCCAGCCAGAGCAGGATGAGCTGGTGCGTGCCGATCTGGAGGACTCGGTCTGCGTACAGGGCGCGCCGGGCACCGGGAAGACGGCGGTCGGACTGCACCGCGCCGCGTACCTGCTCTACCTGCACCGGGAACGGTTGCGCCGCTCGGGCGTACTGATTCTCGGGCCGAACAAGGCGTTCCTGTCGTACATCTCGGCGGTACTGCCGGCGCTCGGCGAGGTCGAGGTGGAGCAGAGTACCGTCGACGAGCTGATCGCCCGGATGCCGGTGCGCGGGCGAGACAGTGACGAGGCCGCCGCGGTCAAGCATGACGGCCGGATGGCGACGGTGCTGCACCGGGCGCTGTGGCGGCACATCCAAAAGCCGGTCGAGCCGATGGTGGTGTCGGACGGCTCGTACCGGTGGCGGATCAGCGAAGACGCGCTGCGCCGGGTGGTCGACGAGGCGCGCCGGGAAGGGCTGCCGTACGGGACGGGGCGGGAGCGGGTTCGTGCCCGTGTGGTGGGACTGTTGCAGCGGCAGGCCGAGGCGCGGCGGGCCGAGTCTCCGAGTGACGCGTGGATGCGGCGGATGTCGCGCGGTAAGCCGGTCACCGAGTTCCTGGACGCGGTGTGGCCCGCGGTCACGCCGGAAGGGCTCGTCTTCGCGCTGCTGAGCGACGCCGGCACGCTGGCCGGTGCGGCCGACGGGGTGCTGACGGCCGAGGAGCAGGAGCGCCTGCTGTGGCCGGCGAAGCCGCGCACGCCGAAGGCGGCCAGGTGGAGCGCCGCCGACGCCGTACTGATCGACGAGGCGGCCGGCCTGATCGAGCGACCGTCGAGCTTCGGCCACGTGGTGGTCGATGAGGCGCAGGATCTCTCGGCGATGCAGTGCCGGGCGATAGCGCGACGCAGCGAGCACGGTTCGATCACGCTGCTCGGTGATCTGGCGCAGGGCACGGCGCCGTGGGCGGCGACGGACTGGCGAGAGTCGCTGCGCCACCTGGGCAAGCCGGACGCGCCGGTGGTGCCTTTGACGACCGGTTTCCGGGTACCCGCCGCGGTTGTCGCACTCGCGAACCGTTTGCTTCCGGAGCTGGCTGTCGACGTACCCGAGGCCGTTTCTCTGCGTCAGGACGGCGAGCTGCGCCTCCGAGCGGTATCCGATGTGGACGATGCGGTGGTGGGTGAGGTGCGGGCGGCGCTGTCGCACGACGGATCGGTTGGGGTGATCGCGGCGGACGCGGCGCTCGACCGGGTCGGCGCGGCGCTGGCCGCCACGGGGATTGAGACCGGCAGGCTCGACGAGCCGTCCGCCCGGGTGACTCTGGTACCGGCCAGCCTCGCCAAGGGTCTGGAGTACGACCACGTCGTGGTGGTCGAGCCGGCTCAGATCGTGGCCGCCGAGCCGCGCGGCCTGCACCGGCTGTACGTGGTGCTGACGCGGGCGGTCTCGCGCCTGGCCGTCGTGCACGCCGAGCCACTGCCGGCGGCTATAGCGTAATCGTGGTAACGGTGTAATTATGTAATCATGCGTGAGAAGCTAGAGCCGCCACCGGCCGACGGCGCGGCGGCGTGGATCACCGGCGCGCTGCCGGAGGGGTGGTTCACCGAGCCACCGGAAGTGATCATCGACCGGGACGAGATCGTCGTGTACGGGCGGCTGCCCGAGCCGCAGCTTGCCGACGACGCGTCCGACGCCGACCGGGCCGCAGCAGAGGCCGGTCGCATCAACCAGCACCGCGAAGACACCCGTGAGCGCCGCATCAAGATCGCCCGCCAGGTCGAGCACAGGTACCAGCGCAAGGTCGCCTGGGGTGTGGTCTGCGGCAACACCCGCCAGCTGTTCACCAACCTGTCGGCACCCGTCATGACCCGGCTGCGCCAGCCCGAGCGCCAGGTGCTCGACACGCTCGTGGACGCGGGCGTGGCCCGCTCCCGATCCGAGGCCCTCGCCTGGTGCGTACGCCTCGTCGGCCAGCACGCCAACACCTGGCTCGACGAACTGCGCGACGCGATGGGCGCGGTGACCGAGCTACGGCGCCGGGGTCCCGAGATTCCGTAGCGCCGACGGTGGCCAGGCGCGGGCGCGCGGCGAGCCGAGCGCCCGCGACACCCCACGGGCCGCCGCCCGCACGGCCGGAATGTAGGGGCCGGGTGGCTCGCCGGCGGGCACCACGATCGACAGGGCCGCCACCGGCTCCTCGGCCGCCCCGAAGACCGGCGCCGCCACCGACAGCGCGGTCAGCTCCAGCAGCCGGTCGCTGATCGCCACCCCGGCCCGGCGCACTTCGGCCAGCTTCCGGCGCAGGTCACGCGGGTTGGTGACCGTGTACGGGGTGAACCGGGGCAACGGGCCCGCCAGCACGCGCTCCTGCACCTCGGGTTCGGCGTAGGCGAGCAGGGCGAGACCGACACCGGTGGCGTGCAGGGGCAGCCGCCCACCCACGCGAGAGATCACGCCGACGGCACCGCGGGCGCTGAGCCGTTCCAGGTACAGGGCCTCGGTGCCGTCGAGGACGGCGAGCTGCACGTTCTGGCGGGTCGCCTCGTACAGGTCCTCCAGATAGGGCATCGCGTGCTCGCGCAACCCGAGACCGCGCGGCGCGAGCGCGGCCACCTCCCACAGGCGCAACCCGATCCGGTACCGGCCCTCGTCGTCGCGCTCCAGCGCGCCCCACGCCGCCAGCTCGCCCACCAGCCGGTGGGTGGTGGTCAGCGGAAGCCCGGCGCGGCGGCTGAGCTGCGACAGCGTCAGCCGCGGCCGGTCTGGCGCGAACACCTCCAGCAGCCGCAGCACCCGGGACGTGACGGTCGGCCCCATCGCACCATCATGGCTTCCGCTGAGCGGAAGAGTCACGCCACCGCCACGATGAGCGTTGGACGCTGCTGGCATGCGTACCCGGGTTGGCATCATCGGCGCGGGCCCCGCCGGACTCACCCTCGCGCACCTGCTCCGCCTCCGCGGCATCGACTCCGTCGTGCTGGAGGCTCGCAGCCGCGAGTACGTCGAGCGGCGGGTCCGTGCCGGCGTCCTCGAACACCCCACGGTCGAGTTGCTGCGCGAAGCGGGCGTCGCCGGCCGATTGGACCGCGAGGGGATGCCCCACCACGGCCTGTCGCTGCGCTTCGACGGCACCGACCATCGCATCGCGCTCGCCGACCTGACCGGCCGGTCGATCACCGTGTACGGACAGCAGGAGGTGGTCAAGGATCTGATCGCCGCGCGGCTGGACGCGGGCGAGCCGATCGTGTTCGAGGTGTCGGACGTGCGGCCGCACGACGCCGAGACCGACCAGCCGTACATCACGTACGTCGACGCGGACGGGGCGCCGCAACGGCTCGACTGCGATGTGATCGCCGGCTGCGACGGCTCGCACGGGGTCAGCCACGCCGCGGTGCCGTCGACCACGCACGCCCACGACTACCCGTTCGCCTGGCTGGGCGTACTGGCCAAGGCGCCACCATCGCACAGTGAGCTGATCTACACGCACCACGAGCGCGGCTTCGCGCTGCACAGCATGCGGACCCCCGAGATCACCCGCCTGTACCTCCAGGTGCCGCCGGAGGAGCGGATCGAGTACTGGCCCGACGACCGGATCTGGGACGAGTTGGGCCTGCGGCTGGCCGCGGACGGGTTCACGCTGACGACCGGGCCGATCATGGAGAAGGGCATCACGACGATGCGCAGCGTCGTCACCGAGCCGATGCGATACGGGCGGCTCTTCCTGGCCGGCGATGCCGCCCACAT
This sequence comes from Micromonospora sp. CPCC 205371, assembly GCF_026130045.1. Classification (GTDB taxonomy): domain Bacteria; phylum Actinomycetota; class Actinomycetes; order Mycobacteriales; family Micromonosporaceae; genus Phytohabitans. The sequence continues at coordinate 11,562 of NZ_JAIBNX010000018.1, read as the reverse complement.
CGTGCCGCCCACCGGCGCCAAGGGCATGAACCTCGCCATCCACGACGTCTGGGTACTCGCGGAGGCGCTGGCCCGGTACTTCGGCGAGGGGCGCAGCGACCTGCTCGACGAGTACAGCGACACCTGCCTGCGCCGGGTCTGGCGGGCCCAACACTTCTCCTGGTGGATGACGTCGATGCTGCACCAGGCGCCGGGCGCGGACGACTTCCAGCGCCGGCTGCAGCTGTCGCAGCTCCGGTACACCGCCACCTCGACGGCCGCCGCGACCAGCCTGGCCGAGAACTACGTCGGCCTCCCGTATCGATGAGCTGCTAGCGTCGGGGCTGGAGGCCAGCATGGCGCTGACGGACCTGCGAGACAAGCTCGTCGCCGACCTCGGGCGCGACGGTGTGATCGACGACCCGGCGCACCTGCGCACGTACGAGTGCGACGCGCTGACCGGATACCGGGTCGTGCCTGCCCTGGTCGTCCTCCCCCGCGACGCCGGCGAGGTGGCCACCGCCGTGCGCGCGTGTGCCGAGCACGGGGTGCCGTTCGTGGCCCGAGGCGCGGGCACCGGGCTGTCTGGAGGCGCTCTGCCTACCGCCGACGGCGTCGTCATCTCGCTCCAGCGGCTGCGTCGGATCATCGAGGTCGACCCGGTCAACCGGCGAGCCGTCGTGCAGCCCGGGGTGACCAACCTCGACATCAGCAAGGCCGCCGCGGCGTACGGGCTCTACTACGCGCCCGACCCGTCCAGCCAGCAGGTGTGCACCATCGGCGGCAACGTCGCGGAGAACTCGGGCGGTGCGCACTGCCTCAAGTACGGGTTCACGGCCAACCACGTGCTCGCCGTCGACGTGGTGCTCCCCGACGGCACACCCACGCGGCTCGGCGGCGACGCGCCACACCAGGCAGGGTTCGACCTGCTGGGCGCGTTCGTGGGCAGCGAGGGCACGCTGGGCGTGGTCACCGCGGTCGTGGTGCGGCTGCTGCACACGCCGGCGACGGTACGCACGCTGGCGGCCGACTTCGACTCGACCGAGACCGCTGGTGCGGCGGTGACGGCGGTGATCGCCGCGGGCATCGTGCCGGCCGCTATCGAGATGATGGACAACCTGGCTATCCAGGCGGTCAACGAGGCGGTGGACGCCGGCTTCGATCCCGACACCGCGGCGGTGCTCATCATCGAGCTCGACGGGCCCGCCGACGAGGTGGAGGAGCGGTTCGCCGAGGTGACGGCCGTGTGCACGGCGGCCACCCGGGTCACGATCGCGCGGGACGCGGAGCAGCGGGCCCGGTTCTGGCGGGGGCGGAAGGCGGCGTTCGCGGCGGTCGGCCGCCTGAGCCCGAACTACTTCGTGCAGGACGGTGTCGTGCCGCGTACCCGGCTGGGCGAGGCGCTGGCCCGGATCGCCGCGATGGCCGACGAGGCCGGGCTGCGGGTGGCGAACGTCTTCCACGCCGGCGACGGCAACCTGCACCCGCTGGTGCTCTACAGCGAGGCGGCCGGCGAGCACGAGCGGGCCGAGGCGCTCTCCTCGGCGATCGCGGAGCTGTGCGTCGAGCTGGGCGGCTCGCTCTCCGGCGAGCACGGCATCGGCACCGACAAGGCGTGCTCGATGCCGCGCATGTTTTCGACCGACGACCTGGAGACGATGAAACGGCTGCGGGCCGCGTTCGACCCGGCCGGGCTGTGCAACCCCGGCAAGATCTTTCCCACGCCACGCCTGTGCGGCGAGCGGCCTGGGCCGTACCGTCCGCATCCGCTGGAGTCGGCCGGGGTGATCGAGCGCCTATGAAACCGGCGACGCTAGCGGAGCTGCGAGACGCGGTCCGAGACACGGACGGCCCGCTCGTCGTGCGCGGTGCCGGCACGGCAGCGGGGTGGGCCGGCACACCGCTTCCGGGTGCTACCGAGATCGAGACGACGGGTCTGGATCGGCTGCTCGCCTACAACCCGGACGACATGACGGTCGCGGTCGAGGCCGGGATGCCGCTGACGCGCTTGCAGGCCGAGCTGGCACCGCACGGCCAGCGGATCGCGCTGGACGCCGCCCGCACACCGGCCGGAGCGACCGTGGGTGGACTGGTGGCGACCGCCGACTCGGGTCCGTTGCGGCACAGCCATGGCGGCCCGCGCGACCTGGTCATCGGCGTGACCGTGGTGCTGGCCGACGGCACGGTGGCGCGCTCGGGCGGGCACGTCATCAAGAACGTGGCCGGGTACGACCTGGGAAAGCTGTTCTGTGGCTCGTTCGGCACGCTCGGGGTGATCGCCGAGGTGGTGCTGCGGGTGCATCCGCTGCCGCCGGCCACCCGCACCGTGGCCCTGCCCTGCGACGCCGTCGAGGCGGTGGACGCGGCCGGCCGGCTGCTCGCGGCGCGGCTCGAACCGGTGGCGCTGGAGTGGTGCGACGGCTCTCTGCTCGCGCGGTACGAGGGCGGTCCATCCAGTGTGGAGCGCAGAGCGGCAGTCACTCCCGGAACGCCGCTCGACGGAGCAGCCGAGGCCAAAGCCTGGCAGCGCGTCGGCGACGTGAGCGAGGAGCAGACCGTAGTGCGCTGCGGCACCCGACCTGACCAGCTCCCCTACGTCGCCAAGCACGCGACGCGCGTCGCCAGCAGCGTGGCGGTTGGCGTCCACACCGTGGCTGTGGCGGGCGATGCGGAGGTCGAGCGGCTGCGCGCCGAGTTCGAGCACGTGACGCTCTGCCGCCGCCCACCCGGCTCCGACCTGCCGGCGTGGGGACGCCCGCACACGGCGGTGCCGCTGATGCGGGCGGTCAAGCAGCGGTTCGATCCGGCGGGGCGGCTGGGTGCGGGCCGCTTCGCACCGTGGTTCTAGGGAGGTGGCGTGAAGCGCGAGCTGCTCGACGTGTGTGTCCACTGTGGCTTCTGCCTGCCCACCTGCCCGACGTACGTGACCACCGGTGACGAGGCGGAGTCGCCGCGCGGGCGGATCTACCTGATGAGTCTCGCCGAACGGGGCGAAACCCCCATCGGTGGTGCCTTCACCGAACACATCGACTCGTGCCTCGGCTGCCTCGCGTGCGTGCCGGCGTGCCCGTCGGGCGTCCAGTACAACCTGCTCATCGAGGCCGCCCGCCCCCGCATCGAGCAGGAGGCGCCCCGCTCCCTGGGTGAGCGGTCGTTCCGGCGGCTCGTGTTCGGCCTGTTCCCGTATCCGCGCCGGCTGCGGGTCGCGGCCGTGTTCGGCGTGCTCTACCAGCGCGTTGGCATCCGGCCCACGCGGCTGCTAAGCCGGCTGCCGGCCCGGGTACGGGCATTGGAGTCGCTGCTGCCGCCGGTACGGGTACGCGATCTCTTCGCACGGACACCACGCGCGACGCCGCCGGCGGGGTCCGCGCGGCGACGGGTGGCACTGCTCACCGGATGCGCCCAGCGGGTGTTCTTCGGCAAGGTCAACGCCGCCACGGTGCGCGTGCTGGCAGCCGAGGGGTGCGAGGTGGTCGCGCCGCGCGGGCAGGGCTGCTGCGGGGCGCTCAGCCTGCACAGCGGACGCGACGACGAGGCGCGCCGGTTCGCGCGGCGCACCATCGACGCGTTTGGTGACGGGTACGACGCGATCGTGGTCAACGTCGCCGGCTGTGGCTCGACGATGAAGGAGTACGGCGAACTGCTGAGCGACGATCCGGCGTACCGGGAACGGGCCGCCGCCTTCGCCGCCAAGGTGCGCGACGTGACCGAGTTGCTGGCGGAGCTGCCTCCGATCGCGCCCCGGCATCCGGTCGAGGCGCGCGTGGCGTACCACGACGCCTGCCACCTGGCCAACGCGCAGCGGATCACCGCACAGCCCCGGCAGGTGCTCGCGGCGATCCCCGGCGTCGAGTTGGTCGACGTGCCGGAGGCGCAGATCTGCTGCGGCTCCGCCGGCGTCTACAACCTGCTCCAGCCGGAGACCGCCGAAGAGTTGGGCAAGCGGAAGGCGGCGAATCTCACCTCGGTGAAGCCGGACGTCATCGCCACCGCCAACGCTGGCTGCCTGCTCCAGATCGGACGGTTCACATCGGACGGTACGCCGATCGTCCACCCCGTCGAGCTGGTCGACGCCTCGATCCGCGGTGCGGCGGCCCCTAAGGGCGGATAGCGGCGGCGCGCTCGCTGGCGGCGCCGGTGCGCACCATCCGGTGCCAGCGCAGGCGCCCGCCCAGCAGTGCCATCACCGCCGACTGGAACACCACCAGGTACATGAGTTGGCGGTACACGACCTGCTGGAAAGGGAGGCTCCACAGTGGGCCGTAACGCTCCCGGTCCAGGTGCAGCGCGTACCCGGCCACCAGCGCCTGCATGAGCGTGAAGCCGAGCCATACCGCCGCCACCTTGGCGGGCGGCAGGAAGAGCAGCCCGTACAGGCCGTATACGTCGACCATGCAGGCGCACAGTGGCAACAGCACCTGGAAGAGCAGCAGGTATGAAAGGCCACGCCGGCCCAGCCGGCCGGCGGCGCCGCCCTGCACTATCGCCCTCCGGTGCTTCCACATCGCCTGCATCGTGCCGTAGCACCACCGGTACCGCTGCCGCCACAGCTGTCTCAGGGAGGCGGGCGCCTCCGTCCAGGCGATCGCGTCCGGCGTGTACACGACCCGCCAGCCGGCCCGGATCAGCGCCATCGTGAAGTCGGTGTCTTCGGCGAGCGTCTCGGCCGACACACCGCGCACGTCACGCACCGCGTCGCGGCGGAACGCGCCGATCGCGCCGGGCACGGTCGGCATGCACCGCAGCACGTCGAACATCCGGCGGTCGAGGTTGAAGCCGATGACGTACTCCAGGTGTTGCCAGCGCCCCAGCAGCCCGCGCCGGTTGGCCACCTTGGTGTTTCCGGAGACCGCGCCGACGTCCGGGTCTCGCAGGGGCTGCACGAGCCGGCCAACCGCGTCCGGTTCGAAGACGGTGTCGCCGTCGACCATCACCAGCAGGTCGCCGCGTGCGTGCGCGATGCCGGTGTTGAGCGCGGCGGGCTTGCCGGCGTTGGCCTGCCGGACGACGAAGACGCCGGGGAGCCGCAGCCGCTCGACGACGTCGGCCGTACCGTCGGTCGACCCGTCGTCGACCACGATCACTTCGAGCCTCGGGTAGTCGCTGGCCACGAGGGACCGCACGGTGGCCTCGATGTTCGCCGACTCGTTGTACGCCGGCACGATCACCGACACCGGTCCCAGGTACTGGAGCGGCTGGCGGGCCTGCCGGCGTACCCGGCGCACGTGGAAGCGCGCACACACGAGCTGGATGAGCAGGCGCAGCAGGCCGAGCACGACCGCCGCCAGCATGAAGGCACCCAGCACCCGGTCGAGGCCCGCGCCGCCCGCCTGCGCCCACCGCAGCGCTTGGCCGCGCCACCGCTGCCCGGTCGAGGCAGCCGGAGGGGCGGCCAGCTCGAGCCCTTCGGAGACGGTGGTGAACCGGTACCCACGGCTCTGCAACCCGGGAATGAGCACGTCGAGCGCGGCGACGGTCTGCGCGCGATCGCCGCCGGAGTCGTGCATCATCACCACGGCACCGGCGCCGTTCGCCGGCTGGGCGGCCGCCACGATCGCGTCCACGCCGGGGCGCCGCCAGTCTTCCGTGTCGCGGTCGGCCAGTACCACCAGGTATCCGGCCGCGCCCGCCTGTCGCATGGCGGCGAACGCGGCACCGTCGACGGCGTCGGGCTCGGACGAGTACGGCGGACGCATCAGCACCGGCACGCGACCGGTGGCGGCCGCGATCGCGTTGCTGGTGAGCGTCGTCTCCATGCCGCGCCGCCAGGACGGGAGGGCGCTCAGATCGGCGTGGACGAACGTGTGTGCCCCGATCTCGTGGCCCTCCTCGACCACCCGGCGTGCGAGGTCGGGGTGCCGGTTGACCTGCGCGCCGGTCTGGAAGAAGGTGGCGTGCGCGCCGTACTTCGCCAGCACGTCGAGAATGCGCGGTGTCCAGCGCGGGTCCGGGCCGTCGTCGAAGGTGAGCGCGATCGTCTTGGCTGGCATCTCCCGGGTACCGACCGACGAGTCAGCCCCGACCCGCTGGACCGGGCCGCCGCCGGTCACCGCGGCGGGCACCGCGCCACCGCCGGCGCCCGGCGCGGGCTGGCCGGCACCCTCACCGCCCACATTGGACACGTACCCGTTGAGGCACAGACCGGCCAGCAGGACGAGCGTGAAGAGAGACAGCAGGAGCCAGTGCGCTTTCGGCTCCCGCCGCTCGATGTGCTTCGACATCTACGCGCGCTTGGAGGGCCGGCCACCGGGCGTGTGCGTCGGCACGTTGCGGTGGTTGGTCTTGCTGGGGCTCGGTGCCACCTGCGTGGTGGTGGCCGGCGCGGATGTACCCGTCCGCGTCGGCCGCGGACTCCCAGCCGGCTCCGATGGCGACGGGATGGTTCGCGCAGCCTCGGTGGGTTTCACGGTGGCGACCGGCGCCCGCAACTGCTCGCCGGCCGACTCGGGCAGGAGCGGCAGGCGTCCCGGGCCGCTGCCGGTGAACCCGGCGATCAGCACGAGGGTCGCCAGCGCCAGCGCGGCACCGCTCGCCAGGCCAGCGATCAGAAAGACGCGGCGCCGGCGGCCGGTGCGGTCAACGAAGACCGGATCAGTTCTCCGTCTGCGTACGTCCATTGCCCACCGCCTTGTTCGCGCGAAACCGGGGAGGGGGTGGCACCCGGGTGTGGGTGCGTGCGGCCCACACCGGGGTGCCTGGCTGGCTTCGCAGGTCTGGGGGAGGTTGCGAAACCGGCCACAGAGGGGTGCCCCTTTACCCCTTCTGGTGCGGAGTCGTCGTGGGGCGTCCGCGCCCCTTGCCCTCATCCGGATGGCTTGGCTTGGCCGATGGCGGGCCTTGCCCGTTTTCGGCGGGGCCGGTGTCGAGCAGCGGTGCGCAGAACTCGGCGATGTTCGCCGCGCCACCGGCCGCCCGCGACAGATCCTGGAACGCCTCCGACGCCATCTTCTTGCCGGTCGGGTTCTTCTCGCTGGCCTCCCAGGCACGGCAGAGTCCGAGAGCCGCCGGGCTGGAAGGGCTGATCGTGCGGCCGTGGTTGCTCGGGCTGGGCGCCGGCGTCGGCAACGCGGACGGCGTGCCAGCCGGTGTCGGGGTGGCGCTTGTCCGCTCGGCGGGCGGCACGCCCAGCCCTGAGAACAGGTCATGCGCGTGCCGCTGGGCGGCGTCTGGCAGGTTGCCGGTCTCGGCGGCCAGTGCGGTGCCACCGAACAGGAGGACGGCTGTGCCCGCCGCCGCCTTGACGGCGACCGACCGGGTCAGCCAGGACCGGCGCGGGGCCGGCACGGCGGTCTCGCCAGCGGTGAGACCGGCCCGTTCGTAGGCGGCGACCGCCGCGGCGAGGCCGACCAGCTCGTGGGAGCGGGGCGGGGCCGCCGCCGCGGCGAGCAGGTAGCTCAACTCGGGGTGCGCGGCATCCGAGCCCTGTGCGGAGAGCATCTGCTCTGCCTCGCGGGGCCCGATCCGGCGCTTTCGTGCAGTCAGCATCTTGCTCAAAAGGGCGTCCCACAGGCTCATGGCGTTACACCCCTTCAGGCCGGGCCGAGGGCAGGCCGAGGGAGGGCCGGATCGCGGCCCGCCTCGCCTTGACCTCCGAGTGACCGGCCAGCCGTCGCAGGCCCCGCATCGCGGCGATCCGCACCGCGCCGGGGCGTTTGCCCAGTACTTGTGCCGTCTGCGCCACGTCGAGGCCCGCCACCACGCGCAGGGTGACCGCCTCGGCCTGGTCTTTGGGCAGCGACGCGATGACGCTGAGCGCCCAGTCAGTGTCGGACCGCTGGATCACCTCGGCCGCCGCGTCGGGTGCGCTGCCCGCGAAGTCCTGGTCGATGAGGTCCTGTGGTTCCTCCGGGCGGCGGCGGGCTCGGCGGCGCTCGTCGATCGCGCGGTGGCGCGCGATCCGGAAGAGCCAGACCCGGAACGCGGGCGGCTCGCCCGCGAACGCCCGGAGGTCCCGGGCGGCCTGCAGCCACGTCTCCGAGGCCACGTCTTCGGCCGCCTCACCCACAATGACCCGCAGGTACCGCAGCAGCGCCGGCTGCAGGGCGTGCCACAGCACCGCGAAGGCCGCCGCGTCGCCCCGCACGGCGGCCGCTAGGGCCTGCGCGAGTTCCTCGTCGTCCAAAGCATCGATCCCGTCGCGTCCGAAAGCGCCGAGCCAGCAGGCTACACCCTTCCTTGAGGCTCGCCACCAGGGAAGGATCGGCTTACTTGAGCCCATTGGACTCAAGTTGAGAAGAGGCCCGTTACTCGAAATCGGCCATGATCAGAAGATGTGGCCGTTGGTTGGCGACATGCGTCTGGGCGCACATGACGATCGGGCCGGTTCACGGGTTCACGACGACGTGTCGGACCTGCTGCGATCGTCCCTCGAACCTGTGCACAACCTTAAGAGGGGACAGAACCAATGGGGGGACGTTTGCTCGTGCGTCTGGCCACGGTGGCCGGCGCGGCGCTCGCCGTGGGGCTGAGTGCGGCATCGCCCGCGCTGGCGGCCACCACGATCCCGATCAACCCGGGCAACGTGCCCACCACGGCCGCCGACTACGAGCAGGGATGCGACTTCGGCGGTGGCCCGTACGCGGACAAGGACGTCTGGGTCTTCGTCCTGCCCGGCAACTCGGGCGATTTCGTGTCGGTGACGGCGACCTTCAGCACGTCGGAAGGCACGGTCACCCGCACGATCCCGACCGACGGCGGCGCGATCGTCGACGAAAAGGGCACCAGCAAGGCGTGGATCGCCACCGCGGCCGGTTGGACGCTGACCGGCGCCAGCGCGCAGATCACCGGCACGTCGCCGCAGGACCAGTTCAACTTGACGCACACGTGCGCGGCGACGGGCAACAGCACTCCGACGCCCACGCCGTCGACGAGCCCGTCGCCGTCGGCGTCGGTCTCGCCCGACACCTCGGGCAGCGCGACCCCGGGCACCACGCCGGGCACCGGCGGTGGGGGCTCGGGTGACCTGCCCATCACCGGCGCGGGAGTGGCGGGCATCGCTATCTTCGGCGCCGCGCTCGTGGCCGGTGGCGTCGCGCTCCTGGTGCTCCGTCGCCGGCGTGACATCACACCGGTCGCCTGACCCACTTCTAGTGATCAGGGCGTCCCTCAAGTTGCCCTAGCGACCTGAGGGATGAACGGTCCGAGTCGCATACTCCGTCGTGCGCGAGCGCCGCACAGCGACTCGGACCGTTCATAGCCCTGATCAGGACGCTCCCGTCGTGACGGTCAGCGCGGTCCACGCGCCCAGGTAGACCGTGTCGCCGCTCTTGAGCGGGTAAGGAACGTTCGGGTCGAGCGCGTCGGACGACGGGTCGTTCAGGTAGGTGCCGTTCGCGGACTCCAGGTCGACGACAGCCCAGCCGTCGGGCTGCGCGACCAGCAGGGCGTGCAGGTGCGAGACGCCCGGATCTTCGGGCGGCCCTACCAGGTCGATGTCCGGGTCGACGCCGCGTGAGCGGCTGCGCCGGCCGATCACCATCTGCTCGCCGGAAAGCCGGAAGCGGCGCTCGGGCGCGAAGCGCGGAAAAGCCAGCGAGCCCGCGTCTTCGCCGCCCATCGCCTTGACGACCTCGAAGTACGTGGAGTCGGCGCGGACGGCGACCTGCCAGACACCCGTGGCCGGCGCCGGCGGGACAGGCGCCGGCGGGGCGGTCGCCGGCGTCACCGGTGCCGAGGGCGCGCCGACGGGCGGCGCGAGCAGGAAGTCGTACCCGTCCTCCTCACAGAACCGACCGCTCTGCGCCGATCCGCACACGGGACAGGTCTTCGTCTCAGCCGGGGGCGCCGTCGCGGGAGGTGCCGCGGGCGCGGCTGGCGCGGGAGCCGGGGAAGCCGACGCCGACGCCCCACCCATACGGGCACCGCACACGTCGCAGTAGTCGGCGGTGCCGGACTCGTGACCCTTGGGACAGGTCGCCATCAGCCCTCCTCCTGCTTCTTCTTGACCCGCACCGTCACCGTCGACCGGACGTTCGTCAGCTCAGCGTCCACACCGGACACCTGCTTCTTCAGCCGTACCGTGCCGGCCGGCGCGTCGACCACGTCCACCACGCGGGCGAGCAGCTTGGCAGTCCCCTCGTGGCCGGACTCGTTGGCGAGCTGCACGGCGCGTCCGAGCTTGGCGGTCGCCGTCTCGACGTCTCCCGCGTCGCGGGCCTCGAGCCCTTCCTGGATGACCGCTGCCAGTTCGGCCTGGCCCGTGTAGTGAGCGACCTGCGGGTTGATCTTCGTGGAGAGCGCGGTGTCATCGGTCCAGCGCGCCAGTATCAGCTTTTCGGTGAGCACCTGGCCGCCGCTGACCAGGCTGACCCGGGCCGCGAGCACCTCTTCGCCGACCACGTCCGGCTCGACCTCGATCGAGACGTGATAGTCGCGGCTCTCCGCACCCCACGCGCCGGTCGGGTAGTCGCCGATCCGGCCACTCACCTCGGTGCGCCGAGCGGTCAGGTCCTCCACCTGCGGGTACACCTGCTTGACGAACTTGATCGTCGAGCCCGCCGGCGACCACACGCGCAACGACACGTCGGCGACCGCCTTGCCCATGGCCCTCTCGGTCATCGCCTGGAACGCGGCCGGCAGTTCCGCCGGGTCCTCCAGGCCGTCGGCGGTGCCGAGCAGCGTCGAGGCGATCAGCCGCAGCTCGCGGGCCACCCAGTCTTCGCCGACTCCCCGGCTGTCACACACGAACTTGCCCTCGCACGCATCCAGTACCCGCTGGAAGTCTTCCGGGCTCTCATGCTGGTTCTGGCCGTCCGTGAGCAGGATGGCGTGCTTGACCTCGGCCTGCTGGCCCGCGAAGAGGTAGTTGGCCAGGTCCAGCCAGCGGCCGATCGCGGTGCCACCGTCGGCGCGCAGTCGCTGGACGGCGGCCTTGGCCTCCGCCTTGGTCTGCGCGGACGCCGGCACCATCTTCGCGTCGCCCGGATACACCATGTGGGCGCCCGCCGTGCCGGCGATGACCGCGAACGCGACGCCGTCCCGCAGCGTGTCGATCGCGACCGCGGTGGCCTTCTTCGCCTCGGCGATCTTCTTTGCCGGCATGCTCATCGAACCGGAGACGTCGACCATGATGACCTCGGCAGCGGTGGGCGCCTTGGAGTTGTCGCGCAGGTCGCCGCCCTGCGCGGTCACGGTGATGATGGCGTCGACCACCCGGCCACCCTCGGGCAGGTACTCGTTCTGGTCGATTTCGGCCGAGAACTGCGCGGTCATGACAGGGGTCCTCCTGGGGGTGGGAAGGCGAGCAGAGCGATCGCGATGTTGTCGTGACCGCCGCCGTCCAGCGCGACGGTGGTGAGGTGGCGGGCGGCGTCGATCAATGACCGGCCGGCGATCGCTTCCGCCAGCGCCGCCGGGTCGGACAGGTAGTGGTGCAAACCGTCGGAGCAGAGCAGCAGATGGCCGGGACCGGTGGGGCGCAGCGACATCACCTGCGCCTCCGGATCGCCGGAATCCGCGCCCAGCCAACGGATCAGCGCCCTCGACTCCGGGTCGGGGTCGAGGGCGAGCGGCAGCCGTCGGCCGGCGGTGATCCGCGCCGCCATCGAATCATCGGCCCGGTGCTCGGGAGGTTCGGGGCCCAGG
>NZ_JAIBNX010000179.1:12488-17416 GCF_026130045.1 Micromonospora sp. CPCC 205371 | reverse complement strand
CCCTTTCGGCCGATCGAGGGCAGACGCACGTGGTTGGATCTCTTTTTCGCGTGCATTTGCCCTTGGCCGATGCAATCCGCCTTGATCGGCGGCGGGTGGGAAGCGATGTGGCAGGCCGGCGCCGGCGAGGCGCGTGGCACGCCTCGCTCTGCGCCGCGACCGCGGGCCCTTTCCGCCGATCAAGGGCGAATGCACGTGGTTGGATCTCTTTTTCGCGTGCGTTTGTCCTTGATCGATGTGAATGGCCTTGATCGGCGCCTCCGGGCGCTGCTCGCGCTGGCCGCGCTGCTCGCGCTGGCCGCGCTGCTCGCGCTGGCCGCGCTGCTCGCGCTGGCCGGGGTGGCCGCGTTGCTCGCGCTGGCGGGGGTGGCTGCGCTGACCGCGTGTGGCGCGCTCCCGCGCTGGTTGTGCCGGCTTGATGCCGGCGCGTTGGGCTGCGCGTTCCGACGCTCGGTCTTCATCCCCGTGCTGGCCGCGCGGGCTGTCGCGCTGGTCGGCACGTGTCCCCGCGCCCCGACGGGGTCGATGCCGCGTTTTCGCGGAAATGCGGCCTCTGCCAGCTTCGGAGCGCGCGAGATCCCCTAACCTGCTGGCTTGACCGCCGCGGGCACGTGTGGACCAGGCTTGCACTATGGGAGCGTGACGAAAGCGGAGCGGATGTGGAACGAGTTCCTGCGGGCGACCGGCGTTGACGCCCAGTTGGTCGGGGCGTTCGCGTTCGGCGATTCACCGGCCCTCGCCGACGAGCTGGCGGCGCTGGTACGGCACGGGCCCAAGCGGGCCACCGCCGGCCTCGTGCTGGAGTTCGAGCGTGACGGCGAGCCGGTGCCGCGCCCGGGTGACCACTGGGTGGTGCTCGGCGGGGACGGCGAGCCGGTCTGCGTCATCCGCACCACCGGCGTCGAGATCAAGCCGCTCGATCAGGTGGACGCCGCGTTCGCGTGGGACGAGGGCGAGGGGGACCGGAGCCTCGCCTACTGGGAGGACGCGCACCGCCGGTACTTCACGCGCGTATGCGAGAAGGCCGGCGTGCCGTTCGCGGCGGATCTGCCGACCGTGTTCGAGCGGTTCGAGCTGGTCTGGCCGCTCGATGAGGTCAGATGACCGGGCGGATAGATGTGAACATGTCTTGCCAGCCACGCGACGCGGACAGGGCAAGGAGCCACTCGCCACAGTCCTGCCACGGGCTGAGGTCGACGGCGCCGCCGCGTACGACGGGCGGGGCGTCTGCCGGAGCCGGGTCGGCGTAGCAAATCGCGTACCGGTCGGCGCAGCGCTCGGTCAGCGAACCCATCGCCGCTAGGCCGAACGGGTTTTCGCTGGCGGCCACCTCGGCCTCGGCGCCGAACCGACCGAGCAACTCCTCCTCGGTCGGCGGCTCGTCGCCGCGCCAGTTCAACGTCGTCGTGCCGGCGCGTGCCGCGTACTCCCACTCGGCCTCGGTCGGCAGCCGGAACGGCAGCGCCTCCAGCAGCGCGTCGAGCCACTCGTCTTCGAGGCGGGCGGCTGTGTGCTCGTCGTCACCTTCGCCGTCGGCGTAGTCGTCCTCGTAGTCGGGCAACCAGTGCCGCACCTGCGCGATCGTCAGCGGATGGCGCGCCATCAGGAACGGCTCCACCGTGATCATCTGGGTTGGACGCATGCGGTGGGCGTCGTCGAGAAGCACCGATGCGTCGTCGTAGGCGGAGAGCGTTGCCATCTCCGCGTCGGACAGGCCCATCCGGTACGTGCCGCCTGGCACTCGCCGGAACAACACCCCGGACCCGTCGTGGCGCCACGCCGGCCGGCCGGCCACCACCGTCTCGGTCAGCCCATCGAAGATCACCGCCGGAGGGTACCCGAGTCCGGAGCGCGGCGCCGGGTGTGGCGGCTATCAGGCAGAATCTCCGGGCAATGGAGGTTGCGAAGATCCTCGCCGCGTTCGCCGACCTGGCACCGGCCGGCGGTGAGCGGGTGCTGGACGTGTCAGGGGGTGGGCGGCCGCTGGTGTGGCTGGCCGAGCCGGACAGGGCGCCACGCAACACCCGGGTCGACCGGCTGGCGGCTCTCGACGCGCTGCGCCGCGACGAGCGAGTCCTGCGTCTGGGGTGGACGTTCGTGGTTGGCGGCGCCGAGGTGGGTGGGGCGCGGCGCAAGGTACGGTTGCCGCTGCTCGCGCAGCCGGTGCGGCTGGAATGGGCCCTGCGTGGATACCGGGTCGTGCCGGCCGGCGACCTCGAACTCACCCCGCTCATCGAAGACCGGGCCGTCGCGGCGGGACTGGAGGCGGCGCCAGGGCTGGCGAGTGCCGGATGGCTGGGCGCGACCGGCACGGCGGCCTGGGTGAAGGCAGCGGCGGCGGCCGCCGGGTTGGCGGTGCGTGAGGTGCTGGCCGAGGCGCCCAAGCGCGTCGACGATACCGTTCTCACCGGGGTGGCCGCGCCCGCCCTGTTCGTGACCCGCGACGTCGTGGCGACCGGGCTACGCGACACCCTGCTGGCGTGGGCCGCCCACCCGGACCTGGAAAGCACGGCGCTCGGCCATGTCTATGGCGACCGTCCGCATGAGACGTCCGTAGTGGACAGTGGCGATCCACTGCCGCCGTTGCCGCTCACTGCCGCGCAGCCCGATGTGGTACGCCGCCCCGGGGTGGAGCGGGTCGTGGTCGCGGGCGGTCCACCGGGCGGCGGCAAGAGTCACGCGGCGGTCGCCGCGGCGCTCGACGTGGTCGACCGGGGCGGCTCGGTGCTGGTGGCCACGCAGTCGGTACACGCGGCGGACGTGCTCGCCGACCTGGTACGCCGGTACGACGGTCCGGCCCCGGTGCTGTTCGGCGACAGTGAGCGCCGCGCCGACCTCGCCGCCGACCTGAGCCGGGGTGCGGAGGCGGGTGCGGATGCGGAACGGGTGCGCGCCATCGCCGCCGCTGTGGAAGCGGCCGCCGCGCCGGTCACGTCGATCCGGGCCGGCATCGCCGCCGCGCTCGACACTGAACGGCGGGCCGCCCGCTGGCCCCCCCGCCCTGCCGAGCTTGCCCGCGGGCAGCGGGCGACCCCAGCCCTCCAGGCCGACGCGCCTGGACCGTTCACAGTGGACGCCGACCACGCGTCGGCGAGTACCCTCTTGGCGGCCGTGACCGCGACGGGCGGCGGATGGTGGCGGCGGTGGCGGCGACGCCGCACCGAGAAGCGGCTGCGCCGGATGCTTGGCGCCGCGCCGGCGGTACCCCATGAAAGGCTGCGGGCGGCTCTCGACGCCGCGGTCGCCGCGCGGGCCGCCGCGCGACTGGCCGTTGGTGGTGGCACCGACCTGGCCCCCGCCTGGCGGGCCCTCGCCGACGGCGACGCCGCGCTGGCCGCCGCGGTCGGCGCGGCGAAGCGGCGCCGGGCCACCAGCACCGCACGATGGAACGCGGCCGCGCGGCGCAGCGCCACCGCCCTGGGCGCCGCGCTACGGGCCGGACGCAACCGCCGCCGCGAGATGCTCACCGCCCTCGACGGGCCGGCGCTGGTACGGGCGCTTCCACTGTGGATCGGCACAGTGACCGATGTGGACGATCTGCTGCCACCGACGCCCGGCATGTTCGATCTCGTGGTGCTCGACGAGGCGGCCCACATCGACCAGCTGCGCGCGGCGCCGGTGCTGGCGCGGGCGAAGCGTGCACTGGTGATCGGCGACCCGAGGCAGCTGCGGTTCGTGTCGTTCGTGGCCGATGTGGAGGTTGCCGGAACGCTGCGCCAGCACGGCCTGGAGCACCTGGCCGACCGGCTCGACGTGCGGCGGGCGAGCGCGTTTGACGTGGCGACCGGCGCGGCGGCGGTGACCTGGCTTGGGGAGCATTACCGTTGCGCGCCGCACCTGATCGGCTTCTCGGCGCGGCGGTTCTACTCCGATCGGCTGGAGCTCGTCACCCGGCATCCGCGCAACGAGCTCACCGACCTCATCGAGCTGGTGCGGGTGCCCGGCGCAAGCGTCGACGACGGCGTCAACCGCGCCGAGGTCGACGCGGTGCTCGACCAGGTGCGGCGGCTGGCCGAGGCGCCACCGGAGGGCGGGATCGGCGTGATCACCCCGTTTCGGGCGCAGGCCGACGCGATCGAGACCGCTCTGCTGGGCGCGTTCACCGTGGAGGAGATCCAGAAGTTGGGCCTACGCTCCGGCACCGTGCACGGCTTCCAGGGCAGCGAAGCCGGCGTCGTCGTCGCGTCGCTCGGCCTGGTGGATGGGGATTCGGCGTCGCGGCACCGGTTCGCCGCGGACCCGAACCTGTTCAACGTCATGGTGACGCGCGCACGGCACCACATGACCGTGGTGACCTCGCTAGCATCGCCGCAGGGCCTGATCGGCGAGTACTTCCAGCACGCCGAGCAGCCGGGACGCTCCGCGCCCGGAGATGGGCAGGCGCCGAGTGAGTGGGCGGAGGCGCTCGCCCGCGAGCTGCGGCGCGCCGGGGTCCCGGTCCGTTTCGGGTACCCGGTGGGGCGCTGGCGGATCGACCTGTGCGCGGGCGAGGGCGACGGTGCCGTTGGGCTGATCTGCGGCGTGCACCCAGACGGCATCGACGCGCACATCGAACGCCAGCGCACACTGGCCCGAGCGGGCTGGCGCCTGCACGACGCGTTCGCCAGCCGCTGGGCCGGCGACCCGGTCCGCGCCGCCCTAGAACTGGCCCTCTCGCCGTAGCCCCACCCCCCACCGCCCCTCCGCGCCCTCCGCGCTTCCGGCCGGGCCGCGCGCCGCGCCTTCCGCGCCGCCCTTCCGCCGATCAAGGGCGAACGCACGTGCTTCGATCTGAAAACCACGTGCATTTGCCCTTGATCCACGCGATTCTCCTTGACCGACGCCGTTGAGTTAAGCGATTCGCCGCCGCGCCATGCCCGACCACCGCAGCCGACCCCGCGCCCCTAGGCGCCGGGCACCGACCGGGTTGGGCCCGGCCCCCCGGGGGG
>NZ_JAIBNX010000179.1:8410-12478 GCF_026130045.1 Micromonospora sp. CPCC 205371 | reverse complement strand
GGCCCCCCGCGCCCCCACGCCCCCCCCCCCGGGCCCCCCGCCGCCGGCCGGGCGCGGGGCCCCGACCGGATTGGCCCGATCCGCGCGGCGAGCCTGTCGCGCTGTGAACATCTACTGTTGCCAGAGCTGCTCTGGCAACAGCAAATGTTCACAGCGCATCGTGGAACGGCGACCTTGACAACTGCTCACGCGCTTGACTCAACGGCGTTGTCTTCTTGATCGGCGGAAGGGTGGGCGCTTGGGTGGGCGCCGCCGTCGCGTCGGCTCGGGCGGCGCCAGCCGGTCTAGAACTGGGAGTTGTAGCTGGTGAACGAGCCGGTGTCGACGCGGGCGCCGGCCGCTGTGAAGCAGGAGACGTTGCGCACGAGGACGGTCGTGCCGTTGTATCCCCAGAACGCCAGCAGGTTGCAGAACTCACCGGTGTGCCCCATCGGGGTGACCTGCACCGTGTCGGGGCGCTGCGCCAAACCGCGGAAGGCGACGAGTGTCATCCCCGGCCCCGCGGACGCTATGGCGTTCACGCCGGTGCCGAAGAGCGAGTTGAAGTTGGTCGACGGCGGTCCGAGGTTGGGCACCGGTGGCGGCGGCGCATTCCAGACGTACCCGAAGTACTTCGGCGGGTACGCCGAGCCGAACAGCGATCGGTCCAGTTGGTAGGTCAGGTTGAAACCGGTCTTCAGCTTCGCGCCGGCACCGTCGAAGCAGAACACCAGCACGTCTACCGACGCGTCGATCAAGGGCAATCGCATCGATCAAGGGCGAACACACGTGGTTTGATCTCAAAACCACGTGCATTCGCCCTTGATCGGCGGCGGCGGCGGAGGGGGCGGGCGAGGTCGGCCGCGCGGTGGCCCACCTGGCCGGTCTCGGCCACCGCCGGATCGCGCGAGTCAGCGGCCCGAGCACGCTCGTGCATACCCGTGTCCGCACGGCCGCGTTGCTGGAGGCGGCGGGCGCGGCCGGTGTGGAGGCGGTCGTGGTGGAGGGCGACTACTCGGAGGAGTCCGGCGCGAAGCTCACCGCGCGGCTGCTGGGCCGGGGCGACCCGCCGAGCGCGATCGTGTACGACAACGACCTGATGGCCGTGGCCGGCCTGCACGCGGCCAAGGAGCTGTGCCGGCGGGTCCCGCACGACCTGAGCCTGATCGCCTGGGACGACGCCAGCCTGTGCCGGCTGGCGTCGCCGGCGCTGACCACGATGAGCCTGGACGTGCACCTGTTCGGCGGGCTCGTGGCTGAGTCGGTGGTCAAGCTGGTGGAGGGCGAGCCGGTCGAAGAGCGCTGGTGTCCAACAGAGACGGTGGTGCCGCGCGAGACCACTTGACTTAAAGAGGTTAATAAAGAAAGCTCCTGTGCGCGCTCCCATCGATGGTCACCTCTCGCTACCGAGGAGATCTGAGATGAAACGTCCACATGCCCTGCTGGCGTGCCCGGCACCGCCGGCCCGCCCGCGGCGGCGGGGCTGGTGGCGGACACGCTGCCCGCTTCGGCCGCGGCCGAAGCCTGCACCGTGACGTATGCGGTGCAGAGCCAGTGGCCGGGTGGATTCCAGGGCAACGTGTCCATCACCAACCTGGGTTCCCCGATGACGAGCTGGACGCTGGCGTTCGACTTCCCGACCACCGGCCAGCGGGTCACGCAGGGCTGGAGCGGCACCTGGAGCCAGACCGGCACCCGGGTCACCGTGACCAACGCGAGCTGGAACGGGTCGCTCGGCACCGGCGCGACCACCTGGACCGGGTTCATCGGCGCGTTCAGCGGCACCAACCCGGTGCCGACCGGCTTCAGTGTCAACGGCCACGCCTGCAACGGCCCGGTGACCACCACGCCGCCTACGACGCCGCCTACGACACCACCGACTACCCCGCCCACCACGCCACCGACCACCCCGCCCACGTCGCCGCTGCCCGGCGGCGCAGCGCCCGCCCTGCGGGTCAGCGGGAACAAGATCCGCACGGCGACCAACGCGCAGTACCGGCTGCTCGGCGTCAACCGCTCCAGCGGCGAGTACGCGTGCGTGCAGGGCAAGGGACAGTGGGACTTCGGCCCGGTCGACCAGGCCTCGGTCGACGCGATGAAGACGTGGAAGATTCGCGCCTTGCGCATCCCGCTGAACGAGGACTGCTGGCTGGGCCTGTCTGGCACGCCCAGCGGCGCGACGTACCAGCAGGGCGTCAGGGACTACGTCAACCTGTTGGTGGCCAACGGGATCAACCCGATCCTCGACCTGCACTGGACCCGCGGCGAGTACACCGGCAACATCTCGGCCTGCGCGGACGTCGCGGCCACCTGCCAGAAGCCGATGCCAAGCATGCAGTACACGCCGCAGTTCTGGACCAGCGTGGCGAACGCCTTCAAGGGCAACAACGCGGTCGTGTTCGACCTGTTCAACGAGCCGTACCCGGACGCGTCCAACAACTGGTCCGACATGCCCGCCGCGTGGCGCTGCCTGCGCGACGGCGGCACCTGCACCGGCATCACGTACGAGGTGGCCGGCATGCAGGACCTGGTCGACGCGGTACGCGCGACGGGCGCCACCAACGTGCTCCTGGTCGCCGGTCTCACGTGGACGAACGACCTCTCGCAGTGGCTGGCGTACAAGCCCAACGACCCGCTGAACAACATCGTGGCGTCGTGGCACTCGTACAACTTCAACGCCTGTGTCACCTCGTCCTGTTGGGACAGTCAGATCGGGACGGTCGCCGCTCAGGTGCCGGTGCACGCCGGCGAGATCGGCCAGGACACCTGCGCGCACGACTACATCGACCAAGTCATGTCCTGGTTGGACACCAAGCGACTCGGCTACACGGCGTGGACCTGGAACCCGTGGGGCATCTGTGGCAGCAGCGGCAACGTGCTCATCGAGGACTACGCGGGCACCCCGACGCAGACGTACGGCGAGGGCTTCAAGGCGCACCTGCTGGCGGTGAGCTCGTGAGAAGGTCCATCCTGTACGCGCTGCTCGGCGCGCTCGTGGCGGTGCTCGGGTTCGTGGTCACGCGGCCCGCGCTGGCGGCCACCCCGGTGCGCATCATGCCGCTCGGCGATTCCATCACCGCCGGCCCCGGCTGCTGGCGGGCCCTGCTCTGGGATCGCTTGCAGCGCACCGGATACACCAACATCGACTTCGTGGGAACTCAGCCCGGCGGTGGCTGCTCGGTCGCGCACGACGGCGACCACGAGGGCCACGGCGGCTTCTCCGCCACCGGCATCGCCGACCAGAACCAGCTGCCGCCATGGCTGTCGGCCACCAACCCCGACATCGTCATGATGCACCTGGGCACCAACGACATGTGGGGCGGCCACATCCCGCTGGAGAACAAGATCACCGCGATCACCAAGCTGGTCGGGCAGATGCGCGCCAACAACCCCAACATGAAGATCATCGTCGCGCAGATCATCCCGATGGGCGCCAACGCCTGCGCGACCTGCCCGGCCGACGTCATCGCCTTCAACAACCGGATTCCCGGCTGGGCGGCCGGCCTTTCCACCGCCCAGTCGCCGATCGTCGTCGTCGACCAGTGGACCGGGTTCAACACGGCCACCGACACCGGCGACGGCGTACACCCCAACGACGCCGGGTTCCAGAAGATGTCCGACCGCTTCTACCCAGTACTGGCGCAGGTTTTGAACGGCGTCATCCCGCCAGGGCCGACGGCCTCACCCACCACGCCGCCGCCGTCCGGCGGCGCCTGCACCGCGACCTACAAGGTCGTATCGCAGTGGACCGGCGGCTTCCAGGGTGAGGTCACCGTCCGTAATGGAAGGACGACGTCGTCGTCGGCCTGGACGGCCACGTTCAGCTTCGCGAATGGCCAGCAGATCACGCAGTACTGGAATGCCACCGTCGGCCAGAGCGGCGCCGCGGTGACCGCACGAAACCTGAACTGGAACGGCAGCCTGGCCGCTGGTGGCACCGCCACCTTCGGCTTCCTCGCCAACTGGAACGGCACCAACGCGGCACCCGCCGTAAGCTGCACCGGTTCTTGGCAAGTACGGCGGGGGCGGGGGGGCCCGGGGCCCCCGCCCGGCGCCCCCCCCCGCAAGGGGAAACAGATCGGGCTCGCG
>NZ_JAIBNX010000179.1:0-8400 GCF_026130045.1 Micromonospora sp. CPCC 205371 | reverse complement strand
CCCCCGGTCCCTGGCCACGTCCCCGGGCGGGGGGCGGATCCCGGCCCCCCACCGTTCTCCCCGCCGATCAAGGGCAAACGCACGCGGTTCGATCTCATTTCCGCGTGCCTTTGCCCTTGATCCATGCGACTGTCCTTGATCGACGCCGCGGTCCGCGCTCATCGGGCTGCCCATGGGGGCTCCCACGCTCTCGCGCGCCGGCCCGTCGCTGCGGCCAAGGGGCAGCGGACACCTGACGGCGTGCGGCCTAGGGCTTTTCCCAGACGGAGATGTGGGAGTCGCTGTCGGCGGTGAAAGGGGATCGGGACCAGTCGGCCCAGCGCTCGACCAGGCGCATGCCGGCGAGCTCGCCCATCAGGTCCATTTCGGACGGCCAGATGAACCGGTGTGGCGACCGGAAGATGTGGCCCTTGCCGTCCTTGACCGTGTAGTGGTGTGACACCAGTCGCTGGGCCGCGAGGTCGAAAGTGTCGAAGCTGACGCCGTCGTCCGCGACCCGGAACACCTGGGCCAGCGCGCCGACCGGCAGGCGGCGCAGGTCCGGCACCTCCAGCTCGACGACGAAATGGCCGCCGGTGCGCAGGTGCCGCGCGGCGTTGCGGAAGCAGGCGACCTGCTCAGCTTGGGTCAGCAGATTGCTGATGGAGTTGAAGACGACGTAGACCAGATCGAACGACCCGGGGATGGCCGCGCTGGCCATGTCGCCGACGACGACCTCGACCCGGTCGCTGCCGGGCTTGCCGCGCAGCACGTCGACCATCGGCCGCGAGTAGTCGATGCCGGCCAGCGTCACGCCGCGCTCGCTGAGCGCCAGCGCGACGCGCCCCGTGCCGACCGCGAATTCCAGAGCACGCCCGCCCGGCGCGAGCGCCGCGAGGAAGTCGACCGTCGGTCCGAGCACCTCAGGCGCGTACATGCCAGCCGCCGCCCCGTCGTAGGCCGCCGCGGCGCCTTCGTCCCAGATCTCCGCCGTCACGGTTCGTGATCGTGCCATCGTGGCATCGCCGGCCGCGACCGAATTTTCGCGGCCTCAGGTGAGCCGGACTGACAGGCCCTTGCCGCCGAACTCCTGGCACACGAACGCCGGCTCCCGCGGTGTGCTGAGCTCCTCGTCGTACCGGTACCCGATGTCGTCGAACTCGCGAACCGCCGCCTCCTTCACGCGGCGGACGACCAGCCACCGCGCGAAGGCACCGCGGGCGATCTTCGCGTGAACGACCACGAACTTCGGCTTTCTCGAAGCCGGGTCGACGGTGAGAAACTTCGGCGTCACGACGCGTTCCGGGTCCAGATAGGGGACGACCGTCTTGCTGTATTCACCGGCGGCGAGGTTGACGATTCGGCCCGACGGCGGAAGCTGATCGGCGATCGCGCGGCCCCAGAAGCGGTAGAGATTCGCGTACGCGCCGACAGGCAGCCGGTAGCCCATTTCCAGCCGGTACGGGCTGATGCCGTCGAACGGTCGCAAGATGCCGTACAGGCCGGACAGTATCCGCAGGTGCTTGTCGGCGTACCGGCGGTCGGCAGCGCTGAACGAGTCGACCTGAAGTCCACTGTAGATGTCACCGACGAACGTCGCGGCCGCGGGCGCTTGACGTGCCGGCTCGGTGGTCCACTCCGCGTACTGCTGGAGGGTCTTCGCCGCCAGCTCCGGAGAGACGCTCATGATCCGGCATACGTCGCCTTCGGACAGCTTCCGCAGGTGGGCGATGAGCTCCTCGGCCCGGTCGAGCAGGGCCGGCGTGCCAGTCGGCGCCATGGCGGCCACCGGCGTGCGCATTGTCTTCGAGCTGTGCATCAGGATGATCATCAGGGTATCCATTATGCCTGGTGCGGCGGGCCGGGTTCCTGGCGGCCGGCGCGCCGCCCTCTCGTCACGACCGCTAGTCGTCGAGGTACGCCTGGAGGCTCTGCGACAGGGACTCCAGGCGTGTCCGGCGTATCGAGTACAGGACGTAGTGGCCGTCTCGGCGGGGCTCCAGTACGCCGGCCTCGGTGAGCTGGCGCAGGTGCTTGGACAATGTGGACTCCGTGACGCCCACCAGCGGAGCGAGTTCCTGGGTGCTGCGGGGGCGTTCGGCGATCCAGCGCAGCACCCGCAGGCGCACGTCGTCGCCGCAGGCGCGCAGCACGCGTACCAGATCGGCCGGTGGGATGCGGGGCCGCGCCTGGCTTGTGACGAACGGCGCGTGGTACGTCATGCCCACCGGCCACGCGGCCTCGACGCTGTACCAGATGTGCGGCCAGGAGAACGCGCTCGGCACGAACGCGAACGAGTCCGTGACGGTGACGTCCACATCCTCCTGGTCCGAGGCTGAGCCCCACTGTGGCGTGCACATCATGTCGAGGTCGAAGCCCTCGCCCTCCGGGTGGGCCCGCACGCGCGGCCCGAGCGTCCGCGTGAACGCGGCGAGCCCGCCGGCCAGCATCAACCGGCCGGCCTCGGCGACGCTCTCGGCGAGGTGGGGCTCCAGCCGCTGCCACTCCTGCTCGAACGCCGCCTCCCAGTAGTCCTCGAAGAGGCGGCAGAGCCGCTCGACGAAGGCGGCCGGGTCGTCGTGCGCCAGGCGCAGCGCCGGGTCGGTCTGCGCCGACCGGTACCGGTCAGCGACGGCGAGGGTGCCGGCGAATTCCTTGGCGACGGTCTTCGCTGGCAGCCCACGCAGATACGCGATGCCGTCCTCGAACGACTCGGACGTGTCGGCAGGGAACCGGCCGAGCGGGTCGGGCAGACCGGCGCCCAGCTGCGGCGGCGCGGCGCCCAGCGCGAAGGAGCAGGCCGTGATCTCGCGTCGTAGCGACACCGGCAGCGCGCGCATCCGCCGGACGAACGGGTGGTGCAGCGGGTGCCGCTGCGGCTCGACCAGCACGTGGAGGCTGAACACCGCCTCCAGCATCGGTCCGTAGCTGAAGTGGACGCGTTCGAGCGCGTCGGGCGGCAGGTGGAAGCGGATCGTAGCCAATGTCGTCTTCCCCGAATCAGTCGTCACGGGCCCGCGGCCGAGCTTAGCGTCGGCGCTCAGTCCGTCCGGCTCGACCCAAGAAGGGGGATCTTTCCGTGCTTCGGTTTCTGACCCGGCTCGCCGCGGTGCCAATGCTGGCCGTCGGAGTGCTCGCCGGTGGGGTGCTCGCCGTACCGCACGCGGCTGCCGCCGCCTCACCGGTGGCGCGCTGCCTGAGCGACAACGGCTCCAACGTGAACGCGTACTTCGGCGTGCCCCGCGCCGACGTCATCTGGCTCAACCTGCAAGGCGTCCGGCCGCCGTGCGTGACGGTGATCCAGGGCAACACCTTCTACCGGACCCATGGGTGGCTCACTCAGCTGCCGCCGGGAACGGTGGTCGGCGGCGAGACGATCGCGACCGTGTACCCGGCCGGGTACCAGCCGGATCACGCCGCGCCGATGAAGGACTTCCTGTCGAAGATCGTCCAGGCCCGGTACGTGGTCAGCCGCGACGGCCAAGTGGAGACGACCCGCACCGTGGGGCGGCGGCAACTGCTCGCGCGGGCGAAAATGGGCCAGTTCGGTGACCTGTTCGTGGCGCCCGACACCTCGCCCGGCTTCACCGTGCACGGCAGCGTGCCGGAGTGGACCACGCTCGAGCCGTTCAGCTCCCGCTCGCTGCCTCTCGGCCAGCACCGGATCGACATCTACTGGACGCTGACCAAGCAGCACTGCGACGGCTTCGCCAGCGACGCGGCCAGCAACTGCATACCGGCGGGAGAGAGCCTGTCGACGAGCACCGTCTTCGACGTGGTGCCGCGTTAGCCGACCAACCCAAGCTGGTCCTGTTGCGCCGCGGGCCGGGGGCTCGCGGCGGCCAGGACCCGGGTGGCGACGTGGCGGCCCAGCGCGTGGTACGCGTCGAACTGCGCGCTGTCGAACCACTGGTCGCTCGTGCTGTCGTTGGGAAACACGGGATGGTCGCTGGCGTACGCGAGCACCGGCCACGGCGTGTCCGGGGTGAGGATCGCCCGTCCGAAGTAGAGGGTGCCGGTGGGTCGGTTGCCGCTGCCGTCCAGGTCGGGGTACGTGATCCTGGCGACCAGAACCGCCGACGTGGCGAGCCGGCCGGTGAGCCCGGCCGGGACCGGCTCGGCGGTCGCGCTGCCCGGTGTGAGGGCGTCCGGATCGGACAGCACGCTTGGCCAGGCGTCGAAAGTGATGTCGATGCCGAGCTCCTGGCGCGCCAGCGTGATCGCCGGCCCCAGCGCGCTCGCCGTCAGCGTCCGGCCACCGCTGGCGTCGAAGCAGTACGCCACCGCCGGCGCCTGGCGCAGCAGCTCCACTAGGCCCAGGTTTTCGTAGTGGCCGCCGTCTGTGACCAGCAGCATCTTGCTGTCCGGAGGATAGATGCCGAAGATCTCGCGGACGAAGTACGGCAGCCGCCGCCAGTGCGGGATGCCGGGCAGTGGCCCGCCGGGATCTTTCTCCGTGTGGCGCAGGAAGCGCGGGTTGGGCAGCCAGGTGCCGAGCCGGGCGTTGGTCAGCGTGAACAGCAGCGAGAACGGCACCGCGCTAGCGCCCATCGCCGAGGCGAACGCGGCACCGGAGATCGCCATCGCGGCCTGGGTGGTCAGGTCCATCTCGACCGGGTAGCCGCCGAGCCGCCGCGCGCGGCTGGTGCGAATCCAGCCAAGCCGAGGGCAGCCGATCCAGTCTCCGGACAGCGTGTACGGCAGCGCACGCCGGCCCGGCGGCGTCAGGTCAGAGCCGGACACGTTGGCGGCGGCGAGGAAGGTGACGCGGGGGAATCCGTCCACCGTGGAGCAGTAGTGCTCCAGCGGTGTGGCCTCCTTGTCGAAGTCGTACGGCCTGGCCGCCTTGCCGTCGTCGCTGCGCCGCACCGCGAACGCGGTCATCAGGCGCTTCCGGTAGAACGGGTGCAGGCTCCATCGGGTCTGGTCGACCAGCCAGCCGAGAAAGAGCAGCGCTCCCGCGAGCAGCCCGAAGTGCCAGTTCTGCCCGAAGCCGGGCCACCCGTCCGGCCACCGGTACTCCGCGCGCACACTGTCGGCGAGCACCCGGGTGAAGACGAAAAGGTAGCCAAGTACCAGAGCGGCGGTGCCGACGATGACCAGTACCCATTGCAGAAGCGCGACCGGGACGGCCCGCAGCATGTCGCGCTTGGCCCAGGCCCACCCGATCGCCGGGCGGACCAGGCGCCCGACGGTGAGGAAGATGCCGGCGACCGCGGCCAGATAGCCGGCCGTGGCGACGGTGGGGGCATGGGCGGGGCCCGAGGCCGCCCCACTTGGGCCGGCACGCTCCCCTTGATCCCACCCCAGCCCCGCGGCGCTGACCCGCACCAGCAGGGGGATGACCACCGCGATGGCGGCCATGCTGACGCCCAGCACCGCCAGTCCCTTGGCGCTGCCGCGTACCAAGGCGAAGATCCGGCCGGACGCGCTGCGCCTCCAGTTCTCTGCCACGACCGTGCACAGCCAGGCGGCGATCGCCAGCATCAGCGTGACCGCGATGGCGCCGCTGACGCCGTCAGGCGGCAGAAGCGGATGGCCGCCGAGGCCACCGTCAGGTGCCGGGTCGGTGAACGGTCGCGCCAGCGCTGGCGACTGCCGGTACACCTCGCCGAGGGCGCGTGCCGTGAGGATCACGCCGATCACGAGCGTGAGCTGCGCGACCACGAACCCCCGCAGGAGGACTGCCAGCGCCCGCAGCCACTCCCCGGCGGTCTCCGCGAGATACTTGGACTTCCGCCGGACGTGGTCGAACTCGGGCGACCCGGCCGCGAAAGCGTCGCCGACGCGGTCCGTCACCGGCTCGCCCTTCGGACCTGCCATGGCCAGACGCATCGCGCCGGCCGCGTAGCCGCCGCCCGAGACGGCCACCAGGTCGCGGGCCCGCTTCAGGACGCCGCGCTCCTGTAACACCTGCAGGGCGCCCAGGCCGAACGCCGCCGAGCGGATGCCACCGCCCGACATGCAGATGCCGATGCCTCTCGGCGGCCAGACGCCGCGGCCGGGCGGCAACCGCCCGTCCTCCGCCCACGAGCTCGCGGTCGTCGTCGCCGCGCACACACCCGGATGCCCGTCGTCGGGCCCGACGACGTGGCGGTCGCGCGGGTCGCGCAGCACGCGGCTGGCGAAGGTTGCGAGCACCACGACCGCGACCACGACGGCCCAGGCGAAGCATGCCGCCATCACGAACGTCAGACCCTGCGCGATGCCCGGGTACGGCCCGGCGCCGCCGTCCTCGCGGTTCGCGGCGTACAGCAGCACCGCCTTCGCCGCGATGGCAGAACCCCACGCCAGCACGGCGGCGGCCGCGCCGCTGTACGCCGCTCGCCGCCCCGGCTCGCTGAGCAGTCGCTGCCCGCCGATGACCCCCGCCACGGCGCCCGTGAACGCGAGCCCGGTCGCGAGACCGACCTCGATGACGAGAATGCGGAGATCATCGCCGCGGACCAGGTCGCTGACCGCCGCCACCGGATCGGACAGCTCAGGCGGTATCCAGGGCCGGCGCCTCTCGCGCTCGAACATGACCACGGCGGCGATGCCCGGCACCGCGGCGACGAGAAGGACGCTCAGCAAGCCCGCGCGGCGGCGCAGGCCGCTCCACCGGGGGGACGGGGATGGACCAGACATGGCGCGCCTCCGTGACCGGACCTCAGTCTAGGACGCGACCCGGCGTGTGGTGCCGCTTTCCTGGTAAGCGAGGTGGCCCGGCGCACCCGGCCGCCTGCTTCCGGGGCGGCATGTAGATCACGGGGTACCGTGGCGCGGTGACACGCAACCGCCCACTGGTAGCAGCCGCCGCCGTCCTCGCCGGGGCCTTCGCCGTCCTCCTGCCCGCCGGGCCCGCCCAGGCGCACACCGAGCTGAGCAGCACGAGCCCGGCCGCGAAGAGCACCGCGACCAAGCCGCTGACGCAGGTGACGCTGACCTTCAGCGGCCTCATCAAGAAGGCAGGCACCACGGTCGCGGTCACCGGCCCAGACAAGGTCTCCTACAGCGCGGGCGCCGCTGGCGTGCTCGACAAGACCATTACCCAGCCGGTGAACCCGCTGCCGGTCGGTGCCATCACGGTCGCGTGGCGCACCACCGCGTCCGACGGGCACGTGCTGCAGGGCAGCTTCACGTTCACGAACCAGGCGGCGCCGCCGACCCCCACGACCGCCCCGACCCCGACGCAGGCACCGACGCCGACGGCCGCGGCCACCACGGCGGTTCCGCAGACTCCTGTACCGGCGGCGAGCTCCGGCGACTCCTCATCCTCGACGGGTTGGTGGGTGCTCGGGGGTGCGGTCATCCTGGTACTGGCGCTCGCCGGCGGCCTGCTGTGGCGCCGGCGCCAGCCGCCGGGACCCGCTACGGGCGCTGGCGGGTGACCATCAACGGGTCGCCGTCCAGGTCGAGCAGGACGCGGTCGCCGAGCGGGCGCGACAGGTAGACGGTCGCCTGGCGGTACGGGCCGAACGGGCCGAGCGGCGCGCAGGCCACGTTTCGTGACTCCTCCCGCACCCACTCGGGTGGCACCATCGGCTCCACGACAGCCACCACGGCGGACTCGCCTTCGACCGCGTGCGCGGTGTACTGGCCGGAGCACGGCCCGATGCCGGCCGGCGCACCGGCGTAGTCGACGGTCAAGGCGTCGTCCACCGCAGCGGGCAGGATGCCGTGCACGACCTTGGCATGCTCGGCGCCGGAGAAGCTCTCGCGGTAGGGCGCCGGCTCGGCGTCGACGGCGATGCGGGCGATCCGGAAGGGGGCGCCCTCCACAGTGAACATCCAAGCCGGCACGGATGCCCAGCCGTGCGCGGTGCGCGCCGGCACGGTGCCCATGTCGGCGGCGGTGACCCGCATGGGCGGCCCAGCGCAGGGCTCCTGCTGGCACCGCTCCGCCTGAGCCGCCGTAAACGCCGCGGCGGCGGAAACCAGCGGTACCCGTTCGGCGACCCCGTCCTGCCACACCACAGTGGACAGGGCCGGCGCCGTCTCGGGTAGCGGCGTCGCCGCGGTCAACCGGTGCCCGCCTACCTGCTCGACCTCCGCGTTGGGCGGGAGCGCGAAGGTCCACCCCCACCGGTTGTTCGGCACGTCGCTCGGCACTGGTATGTACCGCCGGGCCGGCTGGGCCCTGTGCTTACGGTCCCACTCCACGAGGACCCTGTGAGCCTGCTCGTCGAGCACGGCTGTCTTGTGCGGCGGCGGGTACGCGTAACGTGTCGACCTCGGCCACCACGCGTACACGCCAACCCCGGCGGCGACGGCGCAGGCGGTGACAGCGGCGGCGATGATGACGACGCGGCGGCGAGGCATCCTCATGGGACGCGCGCGACCGCGTTCCGGTTGCCGTGACGGGTCACTGGGTGTGGCGCCGTGTGCGGCGCCGGGGCCGGCCGCGCCGCTCCGGCGGGGGCCTGGGTGACGGGGGGGGGG
>NZ_JAIBNX010000178.1:4177-17491 GCF_026130045.1 Micromonospora sp. CPCC 205371 | reverse complement strand
CGTGCCAGCCCGGCGGGCGTGGCGGTCGGGCGGGCGTGGCGGTCGGGCGGCGGGCGTGGCGGGCGTGGCGGGGCGCGGGGCGCGTAGGTAGGGGCTAGGTATACCTAGGGCGCTACTGCGCCGCGGGGCCGCTCAAGATAGGTAACGGCGCCCGATGTCTCCACACCCTTACCGGCCGAGGATTGGTGTCAACAGCGGTAAGCAAACAAGGAGACAGTTGTGATGATGATTCACCCGGATCTGATGCTCGCAATGGCACACGACCGGCAACACGAACTGATCGAAGAAGCGGAGCGGGGCCGCCTGCTGGCGTTCGCCCTGCGCGTACGCCGCCAGCGGCGGGCGCACAAGGAGCCGGTGCGCGGCGCTCCCGCCGGTACCCTGGCCTCGTGCGACCCTCGCGCGGCGGTGCCAGCCCGGTGATGATCGGACGCGACCGCGAGCTGCGCCGCTTGGTGCAGCTCGCGGCATCGCGTGAGCCGGCCGTTGCCGTCGTCGCTGGGGAGCCCGGCATCGGCAAGACCCGGCTGGTCCAGGAACTGCTCGACGCGCTCCCCGAAGACACCGTCGTCCTGGTCGGCCACGCCGAGCCTGGCTCGCTGTCCCGGCCGTACGAGGTGCTGCTGGACGCGATCGACGGGCGGCCCGAGGTCGGCGACGAGCGGCTCGCGGGGCTGGCCGACCCGGCACGCAGCCCGGTCGAGCGGCTGCATGCCGGCCTCGCGATCGTGGCCGACCTGGTCGGAGACGCGCCCGCCGTCATCGTCTTCGAAGACCTGCACTGGGCCGACTCGGAGAGCGCGGCGCTCTTCGAGCGGATCGCCGACCAGCGCGGCCCCCGCCTGCTCATCGGCACGTACCGGCCCGATGAGGTGACCCGCCGCCACCCGGTCGCCGGGTTGCTCGGCCGGCTGGAGCGCCGCCACGCCGTTGCCCACGTGCGCCTCGATCGGCTCACCCCCGCGCAGACCGCCGCCATGCTGGCCGCCGCCACCGGGACGCCCGCCCCGCTGCGCGCCGTGACCGCGCTGCACCACCGCACCGGCGGCAATCCCTTCTTCCTCGAAGAGTTGCTGCGTGACCTGCCCGAGTGCGACCCGGAGACGCTGGCCGACCAGCCCTTGCCGTGGAGCCTCGCGGAGCTGCTGCGTCGGCAGGTCGACGACCTCGATCCGGTCGCCCACCGCATTGTCGAGGCGGCGGCCGTACTCGGACACCGCGTGCCGTTCGACCTGCTGGCCGCCGTGAGCGGTGCCGGCGAAGACGAGCTGATCCAGGTGCTGCGCGCCCTGGTCACCCAGGGCGTACTGGTGGAGGCCGGCGAAGACGAGTTCCTGTTTCGGCACGCGCTGGTACGCGAGGCGATCACCGATCAGATGCTCGGCCGCCAGCGGCGTCGCCTGCACGAGACGGCATTGGACGCGCTGCTCGCCGGCGGCGCCTCCGACCCGGCCATGGTGGCGCACCACGCCCGCGCGGCCGGGCGCTACGACGACATGCTCGCCGCGGCCCGCCGGGGCACCGCGCTGTACCTGTCGATCGGGTCGGCGTACCAGGCGCTTCAGCTGGCCGAGATGGGCCTCGATGAGGCGCCGGACGACACCACGCTGCTCGCGGGCGCGGCCCGTGCCGCCTGGCTGGCCGGGCTCCTCGCCGACGCGCTGAAGTACGGCACTCGCTGGCACAACGCGGCCGACTCGGCCACCGACCGGGCCGAGTCGCTGTACCTGCTGGTCCGCCTCGCGTGGGAGTCTCGCGAGTTCGCCCGCATGACCGAGCTGACGCATGAGATCGAGGCGCTTATCGAGGAGTTGCCGCGCGGCGGCGACCAGGCGCGCGCGATGACCGCGATCGCCCAGTCGACGATGCTGCGCGACGAGTTCGAGGCCACGCTCGACTGGACGGACCGCGCCGTGGCGCTCGCGGAGGAGTTCGACCTGCCGGAGGTGCGGCTCGCGGCGCTGGTCGAGAAGGGGTCGGCGCTCGCCGAGCGCTCGCAGACCGCCGCCGAGGGGCGCGCGATCCTCACCGGGCTCGTCGACGAGGCGGAGAAGCGAGGTGAGTGGGTATTGGCCGCGCGGGCGCTCCACAACCTGCTCCAGGACGACCCGGAAGACTCTCCGGAGGTTCTGGCCGCGCGGCTGGAGCGCATGCGCGTCGACGCCGAGCGCGCCGGCCTCGAGTCGTTGACCGTCGTCGCGTACTTCCAGGGGCGCGCCCGGCTGGCGATGCGCGCCGGAGACCTCCGCGCGGCGATCGACGCGCTGGAAGACGGGCGCGAGCAAGACCGCGGGTACCTGCGACATGGCCGCTGGGCGGACCCGCACGTCGTCTTCCTAGCCGGCCTGTACCTGGAGGCCGGCGAGCTCGACAAGGTCGAGCAGCTCGTGGCCGACTTGGAGGCGGTGCCCAACCTGCCGGCGCAGTCGATACCCGGGCTGGTCTTCCATCTCGCCGCCCGCCGCGGCGACGCGCCCCGCGCCGAGGCCGCCTTGGACGCCTACCTGGCCGAGATGGCGAAGCAGGACTGGCGCAGCGGCTCGACGGTGCACGATCTGGTCTCCGCCGCGCTGGAGCTGGGGCTGCCACCGGCGCGCCTCTCCGAGCTCGCCGAGGCGCTGCTCGGTGAGACCGTGTGGGACGCGTTCCGGACCCTGGTGGACGCCCAGGTCGCCGAGGCGTATGGCCGGCATGCCCAGGCCCTTTCCGGGTACCTGTCGATCGTCGACGCGGCCGTGCTGTCGCCGGCGATCCAGGGCACGGTGCGGGTCGGGGCGGCCCGCTGCCTGCTGGCCGCCGACCGCCGGGAAGAGGCCGCCGCGCAGGTGGCGGCCGCCGAGCCGCTGCTGGCCGGGTGGGGCGGATGGCGGGTGGCTCAGCTCGACCAGGTGCGTGCCCAGCTGGGCCTTGCCCCGGTGGGCGCCACTGACGCGGTGACGGGGCCGGCCGCGCTGACCCCCCGGGAGCGCGAGGTGGCGGTGCTGATCAGCGATGGGCTGACCAACGCGGAGTTGGCTCGTCGGCTCTACATCTCGCCGAAGACGGCCGCCGTGCACGTGTCGAACATCCTCCGCAAGCTGGGTGTCTCCTCACGCACGGAGGTCGCCCAGCTGATCACGGCTCGGGGTCGGTGACGTCGGCGTAGGTGGCGTCCAACGCCTCCGCCGCCGCGTCCGCGTCGATCGCGATGGCGACGCCGTGGGCGCCGCTGCCCAGGGTGACGGTGCGGCCGCGCAAGCGCTCGTCGACCACCACCGGCCACGCCGTCGTCGAGCCGAACGGGGTGATCGTGCCGCGCTCGTACCCGGTGGCCTCCTTCGCGGTCGCGGCGTCCGGCATGGACAGCCGGCTCACGCCGAGCAGCGTGCGCAGCTTGGGCCACGAGATGACCCGGTCGCCGGGCACGAGTACGAAGAGGAAATCCCCGTCGCCGCGGCGCACGACGATGGTCTTGACCACGTCGATCACGTCGACGCCGCGGGCGGTCGCGGCCTCGGCGACGCTGCGCACCGGCCCGTGGTCGATCACGCGGTACGCGATTGCTGCTTTGTCGAGGGCCTCCGTGGCGGCGGACATGGCAGAACACTACCGGCGATCTCGTCGGCGAGCCGCGCGGCGATCAATGCCGCCTCCTCGCTGGCGCCGCGCACCTCGGCGTCGAGGACCCGCAGGGTGCTGCCGGCGAGCCGCTCGCCGGCCTCGCGGGCCTGGTCGAGGGCCATGAGCGCGCCTTGCAGCGACAGCCGGGCGGCGTGCAGTTCGGCTATCGCGCCTTGGAGGTGGACGTCCGTCACCGCTTGTCGCCTCCGTACCTTGTGGTGAGCTGATAGCCGAGTTCGCCGGCCACGCGACCGATCCCCACAGCGAGAACGACGCACGCCGTGTACGTCAGGTTCGAGGCGACCCCGTGATGCTGGAGCCTTCCCGAATCATTCTTAGTACGTGTCCCGCTACGTCGTCACAGAACGTAATTGGAACTCGGGCAACTGCTGAGTGCGCTTCGAATGCTGTGGGTTGATCGCATGGACACCTACGGTCGTTTGATGGCAGGCGTCCGCCACCAATGTCCAGCTTTGTTTGCATACTTCCTGTGAGTTACGTCACATAGGCAATTTACCGCGAGCAATGCGACCTCATTACGGAATGTCGATGAGTCGTCGCGGTGCGGAGGAACCACCGAGTAACTTCCCGCCGAGCGGGGTAACCGTCAGATTCACGGCAAGCACTTTCCGTAGTAGGTCGACTACTCTTAGGTTGAACACGTGTCCAACGATTTCCGCGCACCGGACGAGTGGGAATGCCGGGTGTTCATCGCGGTAGCGGAGACGCACGGTGCGGAGGCGGCTGCTCAACGACTGAAGGCCCTGCGGGGCGGGCGGTACGAGCGCCAGTCCGTCGAGAAGATCCTCAAGAAAATCGAGTCGTGGGTAGGCGAGACGCTGTTGGAGCGGCACGCCGATCGCAAGCTCTATACAACCGATCGCGGCCAGGAGTTTCTGGAAGCCGCCCGCGCGGTCGTCACCCAGTATCAGGTGATGCGCGGCGAAAGTACGGGTCGGAAGCTGCCCACGCTGGCGTGCATGCCGCACCACACGCACTTCGTCGCGCTCGCCGAGGACATCCTTTTCGCCGCGCCCCCGCAAGACACGGAAAAGATCGTCGTGGAGTACCTCCAGCAGAATCACCGCGGTGAGGGCGAGTTTCACCGGCACGCTGTTACCCGGCTCCGTGAGAACGTCTACCAATTGATCATTGGGCCCCGTGTCAGCGACACCAAGACGTACGACTCTGCGACGCTCTACCACTGGCAATTGGAAGCCATGGTCGACCGCGACTTCCCGGGCGAGGAAATGCCACTGGCCGACCTGGTGACGAAGTACCGGATGCTCGTTCCACCCGGCGATATGCGATCCCGCCGATTGCTCGAGGACAGCATCGCGAAATGGGGGATCGACGACCCGGGTCCGGAGATACGGGTCGCCGGCGAGACGTACGAGGTCGGCACCAGCGTGATGCGGCTGCGCAATGAATACGGCCGGCGTGGCCGCGGCGACCGCCGAGTCGTGGTCGTACCGTCCGACGTCGCGCTCGCGTTCAAGGAGGGCATGGAGTTCGGTGGCCGCAACGCCGACCGGTTCAAGTGGGTGCCGATCAGGCACGATGGCCGGCCGCTGCGCATGGAGGTATGCGTGACGATCCGGCGCGGGAACCGCGACAGGCTCGGCGGCATCGTGGCGGCGCTGACGACGGCCGTCGAGCGCCTGAACGCTCACCCTGACCAGCCCGGCCTGACCGGCTAGTCGCCGGCCGGCCGCTGGTCGCCTTCGCGGCTATAGCCCTATACCGCAATTATCTATTTACAACAATATTGATCAATTAGTATCGTTGCCCCGACCGCCACGTCAAGCCAGAGGAGATCACGGGGGCGCAGGCCACGGGGGAGTGGGCCTGAATGGCTTTACGGCGAAGCGCGCCAAACGCCGCGAATTCTTGCTGCTCGAAAACTGTGAAATCGACTGACGCGATCACGTCGTGCCCGACGCCATTGTCGGTGCGCCTTTTCCGTGTGCGCGAAGCGTGATCCGACAGTGCGGCAGAGAGGGGTACGGGGGCATGCGACGGTTCAGAACCTTGGTGAGCGCCGCTGCGGCGCTCCTCGTGGCGGTGCCGGTCGGCATCGTCCGACCCGATGTGGTGGCCGCCGCTCCGGTGGTGGCGCAATCGCAGGTCGCCGTCAGCTGTCCGGCCGTCACGAGCGTCCAGGGCGCGGCGACCCCATCTCGCGAGGCGCCCGCCGACCGTCCACTACGGACACGGGTAGCGGTCTCCGCCGAGCAGACCTACGCGGCACCCGCCGCGCCGCGCCGGATGATCCCCGCCGACGAGTACCCGGTCCGTGTCACCCTCCGCAACACCACCGCCGACACGTGGCTCCGCGCCGAGCAGGTCCTCTCCTACCACTGGCGCCTCGCGGGCGGCGGCGATCAGGCAGACCCCACCCGGCTCGAGACCGAACTGCCGGCCGACCTGGCACCCGGCCAGTCGATCGAGCTGGACGCCCGGGTGCGGGCACCCCGCTTGGCCGACATCGGCAACAGCCGTGAGCAGTGGGTGTTGCGCTGGGACCTGCGCGACCGGGCGCACCGCACCTGGCTGTCGGAGACCGGCGGCGTCGCCACCCTCGATCAGGAGGTGACCGTCGAAGACCCCACCTCAGACCAGCTCGGCCTGGAGAAGTTCTACCAGTACGGGGCGATCGCCGCCGGTGCTGGCTCGCAGATCCTGGTCAACCAGTTCTCCGGCAACGCGGTCTTCAACTACGACGCGCTGTCCAACCCGAGCCGCGGGCCCGGCACGTTCGTCCGCCTCACCTACAACAGCCAGGACACCTCCGATTCGTACGTGGGCAGCGGCTGGTCCCTGTCGACCTCCACGCTCACCCGGCTCGGCACGCCACTGGAGTTTCGCGGCGGCGGGGCGCACCCGGCCGTGGTGACCATGGTGGACGGTGACGGCACCGGCCACGAGTTCGAGCTGAACAAGCACGGCACCGCCGACACGAGCAAATGGACGTACGACAACCCCGCTGGGGTCAACATCCTCCTGCAGCGGTCCGGCGGCACGGATGACAGCCGCCGCTGGGTGATGACCAGCCCCGACCGCACCCGCACCTTCTTCGACGAAGACGGCTACCAGACCGCGACCGCCGACAGCCGCGGTAACGAGATGCGGTTCACGTACGAGCGGGCCACCATCGGCAACCGCAACACGGGCGTGCTCAAGGCCCTGACCGACGCCAGCGGGCGGCGCACCCTGACCCTCGACTACTACCAGCCCGGCGACTCGTACGCGTACTTCAGCGGCGACGTCCGGCGCTCCGGCACCAACCTGGCCAACGCCGCGATCACCTACCAGCTCAAGTCGATCACCGACGTCTCAGGGCGGACGATGACATTCGTCTACGGCGACGACGGCCGGCTGCAGGAGCTGGTCGACGGCGCCGGCACCGCGGTGGCCAAGGCGTTCGGGTTCTTCTACGCCGCCGACCGCAGCGACACCAAGCTGGTGAAGGTCGTCGATCCCAACGGCAACGGCAGCACGCTGGCCTACTTCTCCGACCCGGCCGACCGGCTGCGCGACGGGCACCTGCGGCTGCTCACCAACCGGGTCGGCGGCGGCATCGCATACGACTACGCCGATCCCGACGGCTCGGCCGGTTCGGCGATACGTTCCACGGTCACCGACCCCAACGGTCACTCGTCGACGTGGCTGATCGACGGCTTCGGTCGCCCGGAGCAACTGACCAACGCCAAGGGCGAAGTGACGACGCTCGTGTGGGACGCCGACAACAACGTGATCCGCCTGCGCGAAAACAACGGTGCGATCACCACCTGGGAGTACGACCCGAAGACCGGGATGCCGCTGCAGATGCGGGACGCCGAGGGCAACGCACACGGGCACCCGCCCACCACGTTCCGGTACCGCACCGACCTGGACGGGCACGTCGCCGACCTGGTCGAGCAGGTCACGCCCGAGGGCCGGCGGGTAACCGCGGTCTACGACGAGTTCGGCGACGTGGTGGCGATCACCGACCCGAAAGGCAACGCCACAGCGGCCGAAGGCGACTACACCACGCGCTTCCGCTATGACGAGTTCGGACACCTGATCACCGTCACCGACGCCAACGGTGGCGTCACGACGTTCGGCGACTACGACGTCAACGGCTCGCCCCGGCGAGTGACCGACGCGCTGAACTGCACCAGCTTCGTCAGCTACGACGCCGCCGGCAACGCCGTGTCCAGTGTGGACGCCGCCGGCCGGGTGCGAACCTTCACCTACGACATCTTCAAGCGGCCACTCAGTAGCCGCGTGCCCAAGGACGCGGCCGCCGGGCAGTTCATCGTGACGCCCGGCCCGGTCTACGACGCCAACGACAACGTCGTGAAGGTGACCAGCGCGAACGGCTCGGTGCTGGCCGCGGCGTACGACGAGGCGGACCGGCAGGTCTCGGTCACCGCGCCCAAGGACACCGCGGACGGGCCGGCCCGGGTCACCACGTTCGCGTACGACCGGGTCGGCAACCTCATCCGGGAGACCGACCCCAAGGGCAACCTGACCCCGGCCGATCCACGCGACTTCGTCACCACGTACACGTACGACGAGGCCGACCGGCCGGTCGCGGTGCTGGACGCCGCCGGCCAGAAGTCCACAATGGAGTACGACAACGTGGGCAACGTGGTCCGTGAGGTCGATCCGAACAAGAACCGCACCGTCGACCCGGACGACTACACGACGCGGTACGAGTACGACCTCAACCGGCGGCTGGTGAAGAGCACTGACGCCGCCGGCCACAGCACCACCACCGCGTACGACCGCGACGGCAACCCGGTGCGTACCACCGACGAGGAGGGCAACGAGACCGTCCTCGTGCTCGACGAGCGCGCGATGCCGGTGGAGGTCCGGTCGCCGCACCGGCAAGACGGCGGCACCGTGGTCCAGCGGATCACGCGATTCGAGTACGACCAGGTCGGCAACCGCACGAAGACCGTGACGCCGCGCGGCGTCGAGACCGCCGGCGACCCTGAAGACTTCGTCCAGCAGGTGATCTACGACAAGCTCAACCGTCCGATCGAGGAACTGCTGCCGTACGACCCGGACGACGCGCAGATCACCGCGCCCGACCGCATCCGGTACGGGTACGACGCGGTCGGCGCGCTGCGAGAGGTCAGCGCCCCGCCGTCGCAGGGCCAGACGGCGCGCAACACCACCCGCTACACCTATTTCGACAACGGTTGGGTTCGCTCCGCCACCGATCCGTGGGGCATCACCACCAGCTACGACTACAACGCGCTGGGGTTGCAGACCCGGCGCTCCGTCAGCAGCGCTGGTGGTGCCGTGACCCGCACGATGAGCTGGGACTACTTCCCAGACGGCAAGCTGCGCTCGCGTAGCGACGACGGGGTGCCGGTCGGCCGGCACGTGGTGCTGGTCGACAACTCCGACGCCAATGACACCGAGGCCGCCGGCGACTGGGCGACCGTCGACGGCACGGCCGAGACCGAAGGCTTCGACTACCGCACCCATGGGCCGGGCAACGGCGACGCCGCATTCGTCTGGCGGCCGAC
The DNA here is from genome assembly GCF_026130045.1 of Micromonospora sp. CPCC 205371. GTDB lineage: Bacteria > Actinomycetota > Actinomycetes > Mycobacteriales > Micromonosporaceae > Phytohabitans. Next base: position 8,366 of record NZ_JAIBNX010000178.1, on the reverse strand, counting down.
CATCCCGGCCGACGGCCAGTACGAGGTGTCCGTGCGGTACGCGCGGGGCACCGCGACCGACGCGCGGTACACCGTGGAGCACGACGGCGGCAGCACCACGCGCACCGTCGACCAGACACAGCGTGCCGGCGAGTGGGTCAGCCTCGGCACGTTCCCATTCAGCGCCGGCGACGTGCGGAGCGTGCGCCTGACCGACGAGTCCGCGGGCACGGTGGTCGCCGACGCGGTGCGGCTGGCCCGCGACAACAGCGGCGACACCGACAACGAGAGCAAGACCTTCACCCACGCGTACGACGCCAACGCCAACCTCGTGACGCTGACCGACTCCAGCCCTGGTGCGGTGGTCGACCGGTACGCGGCGGCGTACGACCAGGTCGACAGGCTGACCCGGATCCAGGAGTTCCACGGCGGGGCGCTGCGCAACACGACGTCGTACGAGTACGACGCCAACAGCAACCTGCTCTTCTGGCAGCACGACGATCAGTCCGCACGGTGCGAGTACGACGCCCGTGACCTGGTCACCAAGGTCACCAACCGGCGGACCGCGAGCGGGGCCACCGACCAGGTCAGCACGTTCACCTACACCCCGCGCGGCTACCTCGACCACGAGGTCAAGCCGAACGGCAACACCGTCGACTTCGAGTACTACCTGGACGGGCTGCTGCGCCACCGGCTCGACCGCAAGGCCGACGGCACCGTCGTCAACGAGCACACCCTGGAGTACAACGCCAACGGCGACCGCACCCGCGATGACGCCCGCACCCGAGCCGCCGGCGGCGACCTGCGCGAGCACGTCTTCACCTACGCCTACGACCCGCGCGACCGGATCCGGCGCGTCACCAAGACCACGCCCGCCGGTGCCGAGGTCTCCAGCGAGTCGTACGCGTACGACGCGAACAACAACATCGTCGAGCAGACGAAGTCGGGCGTGACCACGACGTTCCGGTACGACCGCAACCGGCTCGTGTCGGTTACCGGGGCCGGCGTCACGCTCAACTACGGATACGACCCGTTCGGCCGGCTGCTCCGCTCCACCGTCGCTGGCCAGGAGATCGAGCACTACGCCTACGACGGCTTCGACCGGGTGGCCGAGCACCGGCGCCGCGACGCCACCGGCACCCGCACCACCACCTACACCTACGACCCGCTCGACCGCACCCGGACCCGGGTGGAGAACGGTAAGACCACGGAGCTGCTGTACCAGGGCCTGTCCGACAAGGTGCTCAGCGAGCGGGTCGACGGCACGCTGCGCAAGTCCTACCACTACGCGCCGAGCGGCAATCTGATCGCCCAGGTCAGCCACGGCGACGGCGGCGACGAGGACGCTTACGTGGGCTACAACGCCCGCGGTGACGTCGAGTCGCTCACCGGGGCCGACGGCAACCCGCTCGCCACCTACGGGTACACCGCGTACGGCTCCGACGACCCGACCGGATACAGCGGCGCCGACCAGCCCGACCAGCAAGGCACCGCCGCCCAGCCGTACAACTCGTACCGGTTCAACGCCAAGCGGTTCGACACCGCCTCCGGCACGTACGACATGGGGTTCCGCGACTACAGCCCGGCGCAGAGCCGGTTCCTGTCGCTGGACTCGCTCAACGGCGCCCTTTCCGACCTCGGCATGGGGATGAGCCCGCTCACCTCCAACCGGTACGCCTTCGGTGGCGGCAACCCGATCGGGCAGGTCGAGATCGACGGGCACAAGTCGTGCGGCTGGAACCCGTTCTGCCACATCGGCGAGGCCGCCAACGCGGTCGAGGAGTGGTGGGACTGCACCACCAACATCATGTGCCCGAAGGAGGACCCGGACGCCGACGGAGACGGGTACGTGACGCCGGGCGACCTCTATCAGAACTACGCCGAAGACAAGTGCCGCGAGATGTCGGACTGGCGCGCCCAGTCGATCTGTGCCGGCGCGGCGCCCGGCCTGGCCGACATCGTCGACATCGCGGCAGATCTCGGCCCGGTGCCCATCAACCAGGCGTCGCGGTGCTTCCAGGGTTCGGTCAGCGGCTGTGTCTGGACCGGCGTGGCGGCGGTCGCGGTGGTGTTCGACGCGGCGGGCGCGGTCGCCGCGGCCAGCGCCGGCACGCGCGCCGCCAGCACCGCGGGCGCGGTGGGCCGGGTTGCCTACGGCTCCACCGACCTCAGCCAGCTCATCATCTCGAAGCGCTGGACCGCGGTGCCGGCCCTCGTGCGCGTGCCACCGAACGGCGCCGTCATCGAGGCGGTGGTCAACGGCACGACACACACCGCCTGGGCCTTCAGCTACAGCTGGCGGCAGGGCGGCGCGCACGCCGAGCGGCTGGCCTGGGCCATCCTGCAGCGCGCCGGGGTCAAACCCGAGCAGGTCACCCGCGTCTACAGTGAGCTCGCGCCGTGCGTGATACCCAGCGGGTGTTCCCGGTTCATCGCGGAGACCTTCCCGAACGCGAGGGTCACCTGGAGTTTCGAGTATGGGACCTCCACCGAGTCGCGGCGGCGGGGCGTGCAGGCACTGCAAGATGCTCTGGACATTCTGTTCGGTTGAGTCAGGAGGTGGATGGCGGTGGCGGTCAGCCGTGCCGACCTGGTGGAGCTGTTCGGCGAGGAGCACCTCGTCACCGTGCGGCCGGCGGCGCTCGCCGGTCTGGGGCTGGACCCCACCGCCGTCCGCGTCCTCACCGAGATAGGGCTGCCAGACGCCCCGGCACGCGGCCTGCCGCCAGACGTGCCGCCGCTGCTGGTGGTCACGCCGCCGCAGCCGGCCGGCCGGTACGTGCGGATCGGCCGGCTCATGGGAGACGCGGCCGACGCCTGCGTCACGCCGGAGACCGGGGCGGTCGTCGGGCTGTTTCCCGGCGAGGTCTTCGTCAGCTCCGACCTCGACCGCTTCGTCGAGACGCTGTACCTGGTCAACCGGATGAACGCGGAGCATGTCGACGCCGACGACGACGAGTTCCAGCGAGCCGCCGACGAGCTCTACGAACGGCTGGCGGTGCTCGACCCGCCGGCGATGGCAGGCGACGCCTGGTGGGCCAGCGTCGTCCAGGAGATGCAGCTCGGGCTGATGTGACGCCCGAGCACCAACAAACGCGGGGAGGCACAATGAGGCAAGCCAAGCGAAGGTTGCAAACCCTGGCAGCCGGCGTGGTGACCGCGACCCTGGCCGTGCTGGCCGGTGCCGCCGTACCCGCAGCGCCCGCCCAGGCGACGGGACAGGCGCTGCCGCTGCCCGGCTTCGGAGACATCGCGGTCGACGACGCGCGCGAGCGGGTGTTCGTCAGCGGCGGCCCCACCGCCAACGGGGTCGTCGTCACCGACTTCTCCGGCCGGGTGAAGAAGACCATCAACGGCCAGTTCGGCGCCACCGGCCTGGCGTTGAGCGCCGACGGCAAGAGCCTGTACGTGGCGCTGGCCGCTGGCGACGCCATCTCGGTGATCGACACGACGACCTACGCGGAGACCGCCCGCTTCCCGGTCGGGTCGCAGACCTGCCCCACCCACCTCGCGCGCACCGGCACCACGGTGTGGTTCGGATACGGGTGCGAGGCCGACTGGGTAGGGAAGATCGGCAAGCTGGACACCGCGGCCAGCCCGCCCACCGTCAGCCTCGACCAGCAGGGCGAGGCGATCTTCCAGCGGGCACCGCTGCTCACCTCCGCGCCCGCCGAGACCGGGCCGGTGGTCGCCGGCCAGCTCGCGCTCAGCCTGTCGACGGTGAGGGTCTACACGGTGGCGAACGGCACGCTCACGGCGGGTGCCACCGGCGACGTGGTCGGTTCCAGTCTCGCCGATCTCAGCGTGGCGCCGAGCGGAGCGACGATGTTCAGCGCTTCCGGGTCGCGCGACCACGCGGAGGCCTTCGCGCCCGCCGACCTGTCCCGTCGGGGCGCCTACGCCACCGGTTTCCGGCCCAACGCGGTCGCCGCCTCGCCAGACGGCGCCTACCTCGCGATCGGCCGCAACACCAGCGGCAACGACGACGTGTGGGTGTACGAGGACGGCGGCTCGGTGCCGGTCAAGACCATCGACCTGGCCTCCGGCGACGTGGTCGCGACCCGGGGTGTCGCCTGGTCCAGCGACCTCAAGCGGCTGTTCGTGGTCGTGCAGAGCGCAAACAGCGCCGTGCCCAGCCTGGAGACGATCTCACGCCCGACCTCCTGACCGGCGGACCGTCGCAGGGGCCAGCACGCCGGTGGCCCCTGCG
>NZ_JAIBNX010000178.1:0-4167 GCF_026130045.1 Micromonospora sp. CPCC 205371 | reverse complement strand
CCCTCACCCCCCCCCGGCCCGGGGGCGCGCCGCGCGGGCCAACCCCGCGGCCCGCCCCGCCCACGGCTAGACTAGCGGGCTGACCTCGCGCGCGACGAAGCGCATGAAGCCCTCGGGATCGGGGTCGTCGCTCGTGGGTTGGAGGATCACGGCGTCGGCGCCCGCGGCGCCCCACGGGCGGCCCGCGCCGCCGGCGCCCCCCGCGTCGCGGGTCCCGCTCACGTCGGCGCCTTCCGGGTCCCGCCACCGGCGGCGCTCGGTGGCCATGCGTTCGGCGGCACCCGGGCCGGTCGCGGCGTGCAGGTAGACCACCACCCGGTGCGGCACACCGTCCGGGCGGCCGTCGTCGATCAGGGCACGCGCACGGCGTACCGCGTCAGGTGGCGTGCCTCCGGTGAGGATGGTGCCGTCGGCGGTCTCGCCCGCGAGCCTCAGCGTGCGCGGTCCTACCGCGCCCATGTAGACGGCGGGTGCGTGGTCCGGCGGCCAGGCCAGCGCGACCTTGTCGAGCCGGACGTAGCGGCCCTGGGTCGACACCTCCTCGCCGCGCAGCAGCGCGCGCAGCGCGATGGTGTACTCGCGCAGCAGCGTCATGGGCGACTCGACGCGCGCACCGACCTGCGCCATCCAGTCCTGTACGCCGTGGCCGACGGCGATGTCGACGCGTCCCGGAAAGAGCCGGTGCAGGGTGGCTGCTTCCATGGCGGTCAGCGCGACGTTGCGCAGCGGTACCGGCAGCAGGCCCACGCCGACGCGCAGCCGCTCGGTCCAGGCGAGGGCGGCCGAGGCGGTGGCGATGCCGCTCTCCCAGAAGCAGTCTTCCCAGAGCCACAACTCGTCCAGGCCGGCTTCGTCGGCGGCGCGCGCCACGGAGCGCAGCCGTTCCGGCGGGAGGTACGGGAGGAACACCGCGCCCAAGGTCGTCATGCGGCCATTCTGCCCAGACCCTCCAGCAGTTCGTCGACGGCCCGTGCGGCGTGCGGTGCGCCGACGCGCAGCCAGATGGCGCGGGCGCGCCGGAGCTGGTCGGCGGCCTTGCCCTGGTCGCCGAGGATCGCGGCGCACCGGCCGAGCCCTTCCCGCGCGCTCGCCTCCGCGCGCGGGTTGCCCGCCCGCCGCCCGAGCGGCAGGGCACGCCGGTACCGGTCGAGCGCCGCTCCGGGCTCGTCCTTGGCGAGCAGCAGGTCGCCGAGGTTGGACAGAGCCTCGGCCTGCCCCAGGTAGTCGGCGAGGCGCCGGAAGAGCGTGAGGGCATCCTCATGCCGGCGCTGCGCGGCGCCGTGGTCACCGGCCAGCCTGCTGACGACACCGAGCTGGTTGAGGGCGTCGGCCTGCCCCGGCTGGCTGCCGAGGTCGCGGTACAGCGCGAGCGCCCCGGCCAGCGAGTGCTCGGCCGCCGCCAGGCCACCGGTGCGGCACGCGACGACCCCGAGGTAGTTGAGCGCGTTCGCCTGACCTGGCCGGTAGCCGAGTTCACAGTGGAGGGTGAGCGCCTCGCTCAGGACGGCGGTGGCGGCGGCGTACTCGCCCGCGTGGCAGTGCGCGGCCCCCAGGTAGTTGAGCGCACACCCCTGGCCGTGCCTGTCACCGAGCTCCCGGTGAGCGGCGAGCGCCCGCTCGAACGCGTCGATCGCCGGCGGGTACTCACCGGTGAGCAGCTCGAAGGTGCCGAGCTGGCTGAGCGCGGTCGCCTCGCCGGACCGGTCGCCCAGCTCCCGGTGGATCGCGAGCGCCTGCCGCATCGTGTCGAGCGCGGCGCGGTGGTCGCCGATCTGAAAACGAACCACCCCAAGCTCGTCCAGCGCGTCGGCCTGCCCGCGCCGGTCTCCCAGCTTCTCGTAGCCGGCGACCGCCTCGCTCAGTCGCTCCGCCGCTCCCCGCTGATCACCGGTGCGCCGCTGAACGTGCGCCATCTGGGTCAGCGTGCTTGCCACGCCGAGCCCGTCGTCGGCGCGCTCGAACAGATCGAGCGCCTGCCGCAGCGCGTGCTCGGCGGAGAGGTACCGTCCGGTGAGCCGGTACACCTCGCCCAGGTCGAGCAGTGCGCGCGCCTGGGCGCCCCGGTCCTCGACCCGGTCGGCGGCCACCACCGCGGCCTGATGAAGCGCGGTCGCGCGGTCCCAGGGGCCGGCGCCGCGCAGGTACCCGGCCATGGCGGCGGCCAGCGCGGTCAACCGGTGGCCGGCGGAGATCGGGAGAGCGGCAGCGCAGGCGAAGATGTTCGCGGACTCGGTGCGCATCCAGTCCAGCGCCTGCTGGCGGGCGGGTGCCGGGCAGCCGCTGTCGCGGGCGAGGCGCTGGTCTGCGGCCTGGGCGGCCCGCTGGTAGTGGGCGGCCAGCCGATCGAGGGCCGTCTCCCGCTCGGCATTCGCCTCGGCGCCCGCCTGGTCGGTCAAGGCGCGGGCGTACTGGCCGATGAGGTCGTGCAGGCGGTACCGGCCGTACACCGGTTGGTCGACGAGCCGGTCGCGGTACAGCGCCTCCAGGTGCCGCCGCGCGTCGTCGGGTGTCGTGCCGCCGAGCGCCGCGGCGGCGTCCTGATCCAGGTCGGTGCCCGGGTGCAGGCCGAGCCGGCGGAAGAAGCGCCGCCGGGCGGGCGGTAGCCGGCGGTACGACAGGTCGAACGCCGCGCCGACGGCGACGTCCTCGGCGCGCAGGTGGTCCAGGCGGCGGGTCGCCCGAGCCAGGTCGGCCACCAGGTCGCCGACCAGCCATCCCGGCTCTGGACTGATGCGGGCCGCAAGCAGGCAGATCGCCAGCGGGAGGTATCCGGCCAGCCGGACGAGTTCGGCGACGGCGCCGGCCTCGTCGAGGCTGCGGTCGCGCCCGGTCGTGGCCGCGAAGAGCGCGACCGCGTCTTCCGGCGGCAGTGTGGAGAGCGCGAGCGGTACCGCCGACTGGCTGGCACCGAGGCCGAGGAGCCGGCGGCGGCTGGTCACGATGACCAGGCAGCCGCCCGCGCCCGGCAGCAACGGCTGGACCTGCGATCGTCCGGCGGCGTTGTCGAGAACCAGGAGGGCCCTGCGGCCCGCCATTCGCTTGCGCCACAAGGCTGTCCGGGCGTCGAGGTCGGTCGGGATCTGTGACGGTCTGGCGCCGCTCGCCAGCAGCAGGTCGAAGAGCGCTCCGGCGGGTGGGCGGTCGCGGCGGCCCGCGGTGTACGCGTGCAGGTCGAGGAAGAACTGCCCGTCAGGGAACTGGTCGGCGAGACAGTGTCCAGCGTGGACAGCCAGGGCGGTCTTGCCGACGCCGGGCATGCCGTCGATCGCGTACACCGGGATCGTCCCGCCGGACTCGGCGTGCCGCCGGACGCTGTCGACGAGGCCGCGCAGCTCGCGCTCGCGGCCGGTGAAGGCCGCGGTGTCGCGCGGCAGGGTGTTCGCGGCCGCGCCGGCGTCCGCGCGTGGCAGCCGGTCGATGATGTACTGGTTGCCGGCCGCCTGGTAGACGCGATCGCTGCTGCGCGCCTGAAGATTCCAATCGGCGGTGGTCATCACGGTAGCCCGGGTAAGTGCGGCCGGTTGGCGGCGGCGGGGCGGTCGCTTGTGGACAGCGTTGTCACGATCACAGGAACCACCTCTTGAGCGGAGAGTTATTGTCTGATTACGGTACGAGGGCAAATCGATAGTGGTTCGCTGTATCTTCTATTCATTCACGTTGATCTCCTTTTGGATGCGGGAGACCAAGAGAATGTGTGTATTACTGGTTTCTCGGGGAACCGGAGGTGACGCATGGCTGACCCGATCATGGTCGCCATCGCCGCAGCGGTAGCAGGCAAATTGGCCGAAGGGATTTCCGACGCGGGCCGCGCTGCCTTCGGCGCCCTGACTCGGGCGGTACGCGGCAAAATGTGCGGCGATCCGGCGGATTCGGCGGCGCTTTCAGCGGCGGAAGCCCGACCGGATGACACCGCTCTCGTCGAGAGGTTGGCAGCCGCACTCGACGAAGCGTGCGCACGCGACCGGGCGTTCCGCGACGAGCTGACGGTGCTGTGGACGGCCGCGCGCGACGGGGGTGTCGCCAATACGATCGGCGGAGCCGTGCACGGGCATGCCGTACAGGCCCGCGACGTGCACGGCGGCATCAGGGTCGGCGGCGCGCCGGGGCCATGAGCGGCAACATCATCGACGGCGACGCGGGCGGTCCGGTGGGGCAGGCCGGCACCGT
>NZ_JAIBNX010000177.1 GCF_026130045.1 Micromonospora sp. CPCC 205371 | reverse complement strand
GGCCCGGCGGGTGCGCGCGGCGTTCCTGACCCGCCACGCGGCCGCCGTGTACGCCGAGCTGACCGGCGGGCTCGCCCTGGACCTGCGCCTCGACGAGCTGTGCGCGGCGGCGGCGGCCGCGTTTCCCGGCCTGGTGCGGGACCGGGCCGTGCTGGCGGCGGAGCGTGACCTCCCGCAGGCGCACAAGGAGGGGCACGAGATCGACGATGGCTTGTTCATCGCGGGCGTGCTGCGCCTGCCGGACGCCGGCGGTCACCTACTCGACGCGATGCGGCGGCCGACCGAGCGCGCGCTGCGGCTGCTCGACCGGTACCGCGACGCGGGCCGCGCCGACCTTGGCGCGGTCCGGCTGGAGCGCAGCGACGGGATCGCCCACCTGACGATGTGCCGCGGAGACAACCTCAACGCCGAGGACGCAGACCAGGTCGACGACCTGGAGACCGCCGTCGACCTGGCCCTGCTCGACCCGGCCGTGGACGTCTGCGTACTGCGCGGTGGCGAGATGACCCATCCCCGGTACGGGGGCCGGCGGGTGTTCAGCGCCGGCATCAACCTCAAGGCCCTGCATGCCGGCCGGATCGGGCTCGTCGACTTCATCCTGCGCCGCGAGCTGGGGTACCTGCACAAGCTCGTGCGCGGGCTGGCCGGCGACGGCTGGTGGCCACCGCCGGCGGGCAAGCCCTGGGTCGCCGCCGTCGACGGCTTCGCGATCGGCGGGGGAGCCCAGCTCGTGCTGGCCGCCGACCACGCCGTCGCGGCCGCCGACACGTACTTCAGCCTGCCGGCGGCGCAGGAGGGCATCGTCCCGGGCGTGGCGGCCTTCCGGCTGACCCGCGCGGCCGGGGCCCGGACCGCCCGCCAGGTGATCCTGCTCGGCCGCCGAATCCGGGCCACCGAGCCGGACGCGCGGCTGTTCGTCGACGAGGTGCACGAGACCGGCCCAGCGCTGGACGCGGCCGTGCGGCGGGGAGCCGACCGGCTGCGCGGTGCCGCCGTCGTGGCCAACCGGCGGATGCTGCTCGCCGCCGAGGAGCCGCTGGACGCGTTCCGCCGGTTCCTCGCCGACTTCACCGTCGAGCAGGCACTGCGGCTGCACAGCGACGACGTCCTGGGCAAGGTGGGACGGTTCGGCGCGGACCGGCGTGCGGTCGTGCCATGAGCGAGGCCGCGAACGAGCGACGCCGGCGCCGGGTGCGGTACCACAAGCAGGATCACGTCGCCTACGTGACGCTGGACCGGCCCGAGGTGCTCAACGCCATGGACCTGCGCATGCACGAGGAGCTCGGGGTCGTCTGGGACGACATCGACGCCGACACGGACGTCCGGGTGGTCGTGCTCACCGGCGCTGGCGACCGGGCCTTCTCGGTGGGCCAGGACCTGCGTGAACGGGCCCGGCTCGACGGGCGCGGCGCGTCGCCGACGACGTTCGGCAGCCGCGGGCAGCCCGGCTGGCCGCGGCTCACCGAGCGGTTCGACTTCTCCAAGCCGATCGTGGCCCGGGTCAACGGGTTCGCGCTCGGCGGCGGCTTCGAGCTCGCGCTCGCCTGCGACATCATCGTCGCCTCCGAAGACGCCATCTTCGCGCTGCCCGAGGCGCTGCTGGGGCTGGTGCCCGGCGCGGGTGGCGTGTTCCGGCTGCCCAGGCAGATCCCGCTGAAGACCGCGATGGGCTACCTGCTGACCGGCCGGCGCATCACCGCGCAGACCGCGCTCCACCTCGGCCTCGTCAACGACGTGGTGCCGGCGAGCCAGCTCGACCAGTGCGTCGCCGGGTGGGTCCACGACCTGCTGAAGGCGGCGCCGCTGGCGGTACGGGCCATCAAGGAGGCCGCGCGGCGCTCCCTGGACATGCCGCTGGAGCAGGCGTTCGCCACCTGCTTCGGGTGGGAGCAGCGGCGGATGGTGAGCCGCGACGCGGTGGAGGGTCCGCGGGCGTTCGCCGAGGGCCGCGAACCGGTGTGGCACGACTGCTGACCAGATGGCGCGGCCAGCAGTCGTGCCCGCAGCGCGGATCTACCAGCACCACTCTCGTTGGTTCAGCAGGTGCTCGGCGGTCACGCCGCGATCGGAGCACCAGCCGAGGAACTCCTCGATCTGCTTGATCTGGTAGGTGTCCTCTGTGTACGTGGTCGCCATCACGTGCCCCTGCCAGCTCTCCTCGCCCATCGCGTAGATGTACGCCTCGTCCGCGCCGAGCTCGGTCATGATGGCCGCCGCCTGCTGCGCGTTGGAGCCCGAGAGCTTGCGCGAGTCGCTCATCCGCTTGGTGACCGGGCGGGTGAGCAGGCCCTGGTACAGCCAGGTGAGCGGGGCACCGTCGCACTCCATGCCCAGGAACGCCATGTCGACGTGGCCGAGGTGGCCGCGGATGTACCGGTACAGGGCCGGATCGATGCCCGAGGAGTCGGCGCCGACGAAGACGGTCGCGCCGGCCATCTTCACGAAGTACGTCGACTTGGCGCGGATGTCGAGGTCGGAGTGCTCGCCCAGGAACGGCGTCGCCACGACCTTGCCGCCCGGGATCGGTACCTCGTCGAAGTCGTCGACCTCGATGACGGTGAAACCCAGCGCCTTGAGGTACAGGCCGATCGACGGGTCGCACAGGTTGCCGCGCGAGGACCGGGGCACCACGACGGCGCCGATCCGGGAGCGCAGCTGCAGCAGCGTCTCCAGCACGATGTGGTCCTGGTGGCCGTGGGTGATGAGCACCAGGTCGATGTGGTCGGGCAGGTCGTCGAGCGTGTACCGGTCGCCGTGCCGGTTGTCGGTGCTGATGAACGGGTCGGTCACCACCGCGGCCTCCGGCGTCTGCAGTACCAGGCAGGCGTGCCCGAAGTAGCGCACCCGGCCGCCGGCGGTGATGTGCCGGTCCGGCGCGGCGCTCGGCGCGGCGGTGAGCAGCCGCCCCAGCTGCGCCATCTGCGCGTCGTCGAGTTCGAGCGCCTCGCGCAGCCGGCTCGTGGTGGTGGGCCTGATCCGGGCCGCGAACAGCTCGTCGAGGCCCGGGTGGTTGAACTGGATCGGCAGGTCCAGCGCGTCCGGCGACGGCAGCCGCGGCGTGCTGAGGATGAACGGCCGCTCGACGCCGTCGTCCAGCGACAGCTGCACCGACTGGCGGCTCTCGTCGTAGTACGGGCTCGTGTACGCGAGCGGCTCGATGAAGTGGACGGACGGCTGGTTGCTGGTGTCGTACGCCAGCTCGACCAGCCCGTTGAGCGCGGCCGGAAGCTTGCCGTACAGCGGGGTGAGGTCGAACCCGGTCGCGCTCTGCCGGAGCATGTCCTCGGCCTCGGCGACCGCGGCCGCGAACGCCAGCATGTCGGCCCGGTCCCGCTTGATGCCGTCGAGCAGCGCGGCGACCTCCATGCTACGGGACTCTTCGATGTTGACGAAGTAGCCGCCGCGCAGGGCGGGATTGACGCTGGCCGCCAGATGGACCTGCGGGTTGTGCAGATACGACTCGAGCAGTGGCAGCTGGAGGTTCGCCAGGTTCATCGACGCCTGCACCGGCGCGACGATGTGCAGCCAGGCGTAGAACCTGTCGACCAGCGGTTCGATAATCACGTTGGACCGGAGGAAGACTGGATCGTCACTGCCGCCCATAGCGAGCCTCCCAATTTCGGGCATGGTCATTCGAATTGACGGTAACTATCGATCTGGGGCCGCGATGAAATGCGGCGGTACTACTATTCCAAGAAACCGCAGGAGCGATGTCAACTCGCGCCATCCGCGTCCAACTGAGCCAGTCGCGCGGTTGTACGCTAACCGGCGTGCGCGCGAAGCTTGCCGGGATTCCGCGGTCGCCGCTGATCGCGGCGACCGTCCTGGCGTCGCTCGCGGTGGCCGAGCTGCTCGGCCGGCTGATCCTCGACCGGAGAATCATCGACCGGCTGGCGGCGACCGGGCCGCTCGAAGATGGCACGAAGCTCGGGTTCGTCACGGTGCTTTTCATCATCGGCCTGCTCTGCCTGTCGACCACGCTCCCGGTGGCGTTCGCCCGCCCGGCGGTGGCCGCGATCGCGGTGGTGGCGGCGGGTACGGCGTCACTGGCGATGTTCCACACTCTGCCCGTCGCGGCCATGGCCGCGCACCTGGTCGCCGCCTACCGGCTCGGCCTGGCCGGCCCGTCCTGGCTGGCGGGCCTGGCCGGCCTGCCGGCGCTCGCCCTGGCGCTGGCCGGGCCCGGCGACCAGAGTCTGCGGGTCCGTGCGGTCCTGCTCGCCGCGCTCGTCCCGATGGCCGCGCTGGCCGGCACCGAGGTGCGGGCCAGGCGCGAGGCCCGGGCCCACACCGCTGATCGGCAGGTCATCGCGGGCACCCTGCTGGAGCACACGGCGCGCGGCGAACGCGCGCGGATCGCCCGCGAGCTGCACGACGTGGTCGCGCACCACATCTCCATGATCTCAGTGCAGTCCGAGACGGCGCGGCTGGCCACCGCGGGCATGCCGCCCGAGGGGGCGCGGCAGCTGCGGGCTATCGGCGACACCGCGCGGGCGGCGCTCACCGAGATGCGCCGGCTGCTGGGTGTGCTGCGCGAGGACACGCCCGCCGACGAGCCCGCGGCGCGGCAGCCGCAGCCCGGCCTCGGCCAGCTCGACGACCTGCTCGACGAGGCCAGAAACGCGTCAGGGGCGGCCATCCGGCTCATCGTGCACGGCCCGCCCGACCGGCTGGACCCGGGCGTCGAGCTGGTGGCGTACCGGATAGCGCAGGAGTCGCTCACCAACGCCCGGCGGCACGCGCCGGGCGCCGCCGTCGACGTGGAGCTGCACCACGCCGGCGACACGCTGATCCTGAAGATCCGGGACAACGGCCCGGGACCGCCGCCTGGGTCGTCGCCGGCCGGTCACGGGCTGCTCGGCATGCGTGAACGGGCCGCTGCGGTCGGAGGCGAGGTCCGCACGGGCTCGGCGGTCGGGGGCGGTTTCCTGGTAGAGGCCCGCCTGCCCGCCACGACACGGGAGTCGCGATGAGTACCCCGCCACCGATCCGGATCGTCGTCGCCGACGACTATCCGGCCGTCCGCACCGGCTCCGCGACGCTGCGGGGCACCCAGCCCGAGTTCAGCGTCGTCGGCACCGCGGCCGACGGCGCCGAGGCGGTGCGGGTCTGTCGGGAACTGTCACCGGATGTGGTCCTGATGGACATCAGGATGCCCGGCGTGGACGGCATCGAGGCCACCCGGCAGCTGTGCGCGTCCGGGCTGGACCGGCCACGGGTCATCATCCTGACCACGTTCGACCTCGACGCCTACGTCTACGACGCGCTGCGGGCGGGCGCCAGCGGCTTCGTCCTCAAAGACGTGACCGCGGAACGCCTCTTCGACGCCGTGCGGGTCGTCGCCGCCGGCGAGGCGCTGCTGGCACCAACGGTCACCCGCCGGCTCATCAGCGAGTTCGCACAGATGAAGCAGGAGGTCGAGCCGCCGGCCGCCGCGAGCCAGCTGGCGGCGCTGACCCCGCGCGAGACGCAGGTTCTTCGGCTGGTCGCCGAGGGTCTGTCCAATCTGGAGATCGCCGATCGGCTGGTCGTGTCCGAGGAGACCGTGAAGACGCACGTCAGCCGGATACTGACGAAGCTGGCGCTGCGCGACCGCACCCAGGCGGTCGTCGCCGCCTACGAGAGCCGGCTGGTCGTGCCCGGCACCCGCGACCTGGAGCGCTGAGATGGATGCCTGAGATGGAAGCCATCGTCGAGGTGCGGGAGCTGCGCAAGCGGTTCGGAGACGTCGTCGCGCTGGACGGCATGTCGTTCACCGTCCGGCCGGGCCGGGTCACCGGCTTCGTGGGCCCCAACGGCGCCGGCAAGTCCACGACGATACGGGCGGTGCTGGGCCTGGAAGCCCTCGACTCGGGCGAGGCGCTGATCGGCGGCCGGCCCTACCGGAGCCTGCGCGGCCCGCTGCGGCAGGTTGGCGCGCTGCTCGACGCGGACGCGCCCGAGCCCGGCCGGACCGCCCGCAACCACCTGCTCTGGCTGGCCCGCACGCACGGGATGGGCGCGCGCCGCGTCGACGAGGTACTGGGGTTGGTCGGGCTCGAAGAGGTCGCGCGCCGGCCGGTCGGCACCCTCTCGTTGGGCATGCGGCAGCGCCTCGGCATCGCCGGCGCGCTCCTCGGCGACCCGCCCGTGCTCCTGCTCGACGAGCCGTTCAGCGGGTTGGAGCCCGAGGGCATCGTGTGGATGCGCGAGCTGCTGGTGTCCCTGGCCGGGCAGGGACGCACGATCCTCGTGGCCAGCCACCTGATGAGCGAGCTCGACGACACCGCGGAGCAGCTCGTGGTGGCCGGGCGCGGCCGGGTGGTGGCCGACGTGAGCGTGCGCGACCTGCTGGGCCGCGCCTCCCGCGGCCGGGTCGCCCTCGATACCGCGGCCCGCACGGAGGCGACCGCGCTGCTGGCCCGGGCCGGAGCCACCGTCGTGTCGACCGGCTCTGGCAAGCTGACCGTGGCGGGCCTGCCCGCGGAGCGGATCACCCAGCTGCTGGAGGGCGGCGGCGTGCCGTTCAGCCAGATCTCGCCGCACCGGGCGACGCTGGAGGAGGCGTACATGGAGCTGACCCGCGACGCGACCGAGTTCTCATCGGCGATGGATGGTCAGGGTCAGGCTGGCCACCTCGGTGACCCGGCGCGCGGCGAGGCCGGCGAGGAACGCCGCCGCCTCGCCGGGGTGGTCGACGAGGAGGCTTCCAGCCGGTAGCCGCCGCTCTCGCAGGCGCTCCGGCGCAAGCGCGAACGGCGAGCCACTGTGGACGGTCGGTTCGATCCGCCAACGGTCGGGCCGGCGCAGACGTCGCGCGACGGCGCTCGCCCAGTCGCGGTCCGGCTCGGCGCGCTCACACACGAGCCATACCTGCGCCCGGCCGGACGGGGCCAGTAGCCGATCGAGCCCGTCGTCGATGAACGCGAAGGCCGCGTCGGCACTCGGCGTGTTGAAGGCGACGTGGTCGAAGCGGTCGTCCGGCGGGAAGGTCTCCCAGCGGTCCACAATGTAGCTTGCGGGGAAGCCGTTGAGACGGGCGTTCGCCCGCGCGAACTGCACCTGCCGCGGCCCCGGGTCGAACCCTGCCACCCGCTGGTATCCCGCGGCGAACAGCTGTGACTGGCAGCCCGATCCACAGCCGACGTCGAGAAACGAGCGCGCGCCCTCTGGACGGCGCAGGCTGTCGAGCAGCTCCAGCGAGGACGCGTGCGGCGGCATGCACCGGTCGGCGCCGTCGTGTACGACGAACTCGTCGCCCCGATTCTCAAATAGCGGGTCGGACAGGAAGTAGCCGCCCCGCAGCTCGGTGATGACCGCCGCCGCGCGTACCAGGGTGGGATCGCCGTCCACCGGCGCCACCAGGCCGGTGCGGCGAAGCAGCCGCTCGAACGTGCCGCCCAGGCGACCCAGCTGGTCCGCCGGCACCCGCGCCGACGCCAGGAAGAGCCGGGCGAGCACCGACACCGAGTCCGGCAGCGCGGCGAGGCGGGCGAGGTAGAAGTACGAGTAGCGGCCGGTGTTTCGCAGGATCTCCTCGACGGGCTCGGACAGGCCGAGCAGCTTCCGGACCGCTTCGGTGGTGTATCCGGCGGCGCGAAGCGCCGAGCGCAGCTCGGCCCAGTCCTTGTCCGGCACCGCTTCGAGGTCGAAGTCCACAGTGTTCATCGGTCACCGTCGCTTTCCGTGTGCCGCAGCAGCATGGCGGTGGCGAAGGTGACCGACGCGGCCTGCGGGTCGCCGCCCGCCCGGCGCCAGGCACGGTACTTGGAGGCGTAACTCGTCAGCGTCTCCCGGTCCTTTCCGCCCCGCCCGCGGGTGAGCACCCCGGCCCACATCCCGTCCCAGGCGGCGTACAGCGGGTCGTCGAGCAGCACCCGGTGCGCCCGCCGCATGTTCCAGAAGGGGATGCCCGTGTTCAGGTGATGCACCAGGTGGTAGTTGTCGTAATGCCGGCCGAGCAGGAAGTTCTCGACGGCCCGGCCGTGCCGGTTACGGGTCATCAGGATCTGGCGCGACTCGCTCTCGGGCAGCGGATAGTGCTCGGCCAGTTCGGCCAGCCAGCCGATCGCGATCGCGGTGGTGAAGATCGGCACGAACCAGAACAGCAGCAGCAGGTGCGCCGTGCCCGTCGCCGCCGCGACCGCGCCGATGACCGCCCATTCGGCCAGCAGGACAAGGCGTTCGACGCGCGGCGAGATCGGCATCGAGACCTTCGCCGGCGGCAGCGCGCCGAAGATCCGATCCCCGATGATGTACCGCACGTACTGGATGGTCCGGAATCCGAACAGCGCCAGCAGGATGTTCTTGCCGAAGAAGACGAGGTCGGACTGGCGGCTGTCGTAGAGCCCGCACTCGACGTGGAACGCGTAGTCGGGGTCTCGTTCGGGGTCGCCGAGGTACCGGTGGTGGTAGCCGATGTGCGCGTTGCGGTAAGGCGTGTACAGGTGCAGCACCAGGTATCCGGAGGCGATGGTGCCGAGCAACAGGTTCAGCCGCTGGTTGCGGGCGAGCTTCTTGTGTGACGCCTCGTGGAGCAGGTTCGCCAGGGCCCGCTGCGTCGATCCGATGAGGACGGCTGACAGCGGGTAGAGGTACCACGAGACGCCCAGGCATAGGTAGACAGCCGCGGCGATGACGGCGAAGTCCAGCAGTACCGCCACCGGGCCGTGGCGGTTGTCCAGCTCGCTCAGCGCCCGCAGCCGGCGGCGCACGTCCGGGGCGATGGCGGTGAAGTCCAGCGGCGCCTGCCCGGGCGGGTCCACGGCCGTGGTGCGCTCCCTGTCGGGCACCCGGCTCGGACTCCGGCTCACGTGTATCCGTACATCGGCAGGATCTCGCCGAAGCGTGCGTCGGCGAGGCGGCGGTGCTCCTCGTTGTAGACGTCGCGCCAGGCGCCGGTCCGGCCCTTGAAGAACGTGAACGCGTCCGGGTTGTACAGCGACCTGGCGATGTCCTCCACCGAGCCTTCCGGGGCGCAGCCGAGGAAGTCGACCAGCCCCGCCGTGGCACGCAGCTGGGATTCCGCCGATCCGCCACCCTGCGGCCCGACCAGCTCCTCGTACGACGCCTTGTAGACGGCCGGATGGTGCAGGAGCCACAGCATCCGCTTGAACTGGTCACCCGGCGACGGGAACGACTCGTCGGCCAGTGCGTACGACAGCTGCTCGTCCAGCGACTTCTTGGCGCGCAGGATGGTGCTGAACGCCCCCAGGTTGTTGAGGCTGCTCAGCCCGCCCCTGGTCCGCTCGCACAGGAAGTTCACCATCGACAGGGTGATGTCGCGCGGGTCGCGGTAGTTGAAGATGATCCGAGGCTCGCCGGTCTCGGTCCACTCCCGCAGGAAAGCGCCGTCGATGGTGCGGATGTCGAAGTCGTGCAGCACCCAGCAGATGCCCGGTGGTGTCTCGGCGAAGGCCGACCCCGCGGTGCGGCGCACGGCCCTGCGGACCAGGTCGGTGTTGACCAGTTCCGTGCTGTAGAAGCGCTCCAGCGGCATACCCAGGCGCAGCTTCCACGCCCAGGCGATCGCGTCGAACGCTTCGTCCGTCGCCGTCTCGAAGGTGGCCTCGTCGTCCGACTTGAGCTGGGTGAGCCGGTCGTCGTCGTACACCGCCTCGGCCATCCGCCAGCGGGTGTCGGTGTCGAAGAGCGGTCGCGTCTCCGGTCGCACCCGGACGTGACCGTGCAGGCGATAGCCCAGCGACCGCAGCAGTTCGGTGATCAGATGCGTTCCCGACTTCATCATCGAAACGAGAATCACGCGTTCCGCGCGAGTGTTCGTAGACATGCTCGTATTGACTCCCGTCACAGATCGGTCGGCACGAACGATCCGCAGGCCATGGTCCGGGCGCGGGTTTCCCGGCGTCAAGCGGGCCGCGAGCGCGGGTGTCCAAGTGTGTTTGTGCTGCGGTTGAACGGCGCTGTGTGACCTGGTGCCCGTGCCTAGGGTGTCGGATGTCGTGCGCCGATCGAAGGGTTCGTGATGGCTGACCGGAGAGGTTATCTGCGGCCGGATGCGGTATGCGAGCCGCTGGTCGACGGGTTCTATGCGTGGTTGTTGAATGTCGCGCCGGTACAGGCCGCGATGAATCTGGCGTCCGTCCAGGTGCCTATGCTGGAGTCGTTTCTGGACTCGCCGGCGACGCACGCGGCGGCGTCGGTGAATCCGGAACTGCGCGGTGGGTACTTCGTGAACATCGGGCCCGACCGGGTGGACCAGGTGGCGGCTTTGCTGGCGTCGATCCGCCGGGACCGGGCCAAGATGCTCGAGTTCGCGGCCGGGGTCGCCGAGGGCGAGGCGGTGCTGCGCGACTCCGCGTCGGGTTTCGGTCTGGCGGCGCTGTACGAGCGGATGCCGGAGATCCTGTCGGGCTTGGTGGAGCTCGTGTACGACACGAGCAACCAGGCGTCGATGCGGTTCCTGGAGCCGGTGGTGTACGCCTCGGCGGTACACGACAGGTCGCGGCAGTCGTTGCAGTTCTCCGTCGAGTCGGGGGTCGAGCGGCCGTTCGTGTTGTCGACGCCGCGGCTGCGCGGTGGCGGCGTGCTCGACATCGACGTCCCGTTCCGGCATCCGGGGCTGGACGAGTTGTTCGGAGCCCGGGTCCGGCCGGTGTCGGCAAGCCACCTCGGTGACGTGCTGGGCCTTTCCGGCGGGCAGGTGGACGCGCTGGCGTCGCTGCTGACCGACGATCCGGGGCTGGCGCAGGACCGGCACATCGACGCGGGGGCGCGGATTCGGTACTTCGGCCACGCGTGCCTGGTGATGCAGACGCCGCACGCGGCGGTGGTGACCGACCCGTGGGTGTCGGCGGACGTGTCGGCGTCCGGGCGGTACACGTGGCGGGATTTCCCGGACTATGTGGACCTGGTGCTGCTGACCCACGGCCACCAGGACCATGTGGTGCTGGAGACGTTGCTGGCGTTGCGTGGCCGGGTGGGCGCGGTGGTCGTGCCGCGGTGCTCGCGCGGCAACCTGGCGGACCCGTCGCTGGGGTTGTTCATCACCGAGCTCGGATTCCCGGTGGTGGAGCTCGACGACTTCGGCCACGTGGAGTTCCCCGGTGGGACGGTGACGGCGACGCCGTTCCTGGGGGAGCACGCCGATCTCGACATCCGCGCGAAGACGACGTACTGCCTGGAGCTCGGTGGCCGGCGGATGTTCGTGGGCGCGGACTCCTCGGGCGTGGACCGTGGGCTGTACCGGGAGATCCGGTCGGCCGTCGGCGAGGTGGACGTGGCGTTTCTCGGAATGGAGTGCGCCGGTGCGCCACTGACCTGGCTCTACGGCGGCCTGCTCACCGTGCCGGTGTCGAAGCGGATGAGCGACTCGCGGACGTTGTCGGGTTCGAACGCGCAGCAGGCCGGCGTGATCGTCGAGGAGCTGGGCGCGGGCGAGGCCTACGTGTACGCGATGGGCGAAGAGGAATGGTTGGTCGGGCACGTGATGGCGACGAGCTATTCGGAGGACTCGTACCAGCTGCGGCAGGTCGACGAGTTCATGCAATGGTGCGCCGAGCGCGGCGTGAAAGCCGACCACCTGTACGGCCAGCACGAATGGCGTTGGTAGCCCGCGTACTCCCGGAGGAACCAAATGCTTTCCGAGGCAAAGCGGCAATTGTTGGAGCGGCGTCTCAGGGGGGAGCAGGCACCGCCGCGCGGGTGGGGATCACGGCCAAGCGGTCCGATCCCACTGTCCTTCGCCCAGCAGCGGCTCTGGTTCCTCGACCAGCTCGAACCAGGATCGATCGAGTACAACGTGCCCTCGCCGATACGGCTTCCCGGCGAGCTCGACGTCGAGGCGCTCAGCGCGGCGCTCGACACCGTCGTGGCCCGGCACGAGGCGCTGCGTACGCGGCTGGTCGCCGGCCCTGACGGCGTCGCACAGCAGCTGATCGACCCGCCCGCTCCGTTCCCACTCCGGCTGGTGGACGTCTCCGGCGCACCCGACCCGGCGGCCGGGGCCCAGGACCTCGTCGTGACGGACGCCATGGCGCCGTTCGACCTGGCGGCCGGCCCGCTGATCCGGGCCGTCCTGATCCGGCTCGCCAGCGACGAGCACCTGCTCGCCCTGTCGGTACACCACGCCATCTTCGACGACTGGTCCGCGGGCATCCTGCGGCGCGAGCTGTCCGCGGTCTACACGGCATTCCGGGCCTCCCGCCCCGACCCGTTGCCGCCGCTTTCCGGGCAGTACGCCGACTTCGCCCTCTGGCAACGGGAGTGGCTCGCCGGCGGCGTCCGCGACGAGCAGCTGGCGTACTGGCGGCGACAGCTGGCCGGGCTGCCGACCCTGGAACTGCCGACCGACCGTCCACGCCCGCCGATCCGGTCATCGGCCGGTGCGGTGGTGCGGTTCGGCGTCTCGGCGGCGACGGCGGAGTCGCTGCGGGCGATGTCGCGCGACAGCGGCGCCACCATGTTCATGACGCTGCTCGCCGGCTTCACCGTCCTGCTTGGACGGTACTGCGACACCGACGATGTGGTTGTCGGCGTCCCGGTGGCGAACCGGGGCCGGGCCGAGACCGAGGAGCTGATCGGGTTCTTCGTCAACACGCTCGTCATGCGCCTGGACCTGTCCGGCGACCCTGACTTCGGCGAGCTGCTCGGCCGGGTCCGCCAGACCACATTGGACGCGTACGCCCACCAGGATCTGCCGTTCGAACATCTCGTCGAGGCGCTGGTCGCCGAACGGGACCGGTCCCGCTCGCCGCTGTTCCAGGCGTTCTTCAACTACGTACCGGCCGCGGCGGACGCCGAACTGGCCGGCGTCGACGCCGAGGAGAGCGGCGTGCGGGCCGGCGGGAGCGGGATGACCCGGCAGCTGACCGTCGCCGACCTCGCCCTCAACGTCAGCGACTCCGGCCAGGGCGGCCTGTCCGGGATCTTCGAGTACAGCACGGCGCTGTTCGACGCCGCCACGATCGAACGCCTCGCCGGTCACCTCATTGCCGTCCTCGACGCGGTCGTGGCGGCGGGTAGCCGGGTCGACGACCTGGACCTGCTCTCCGCGACGGAACGGGCCCGGCTGCTGTCGCTCGGTACCGGTGCCCCGGCCGCCGACGAGCGCTGGCGCAGCGTTCCCGCGCTCGTGCGCGACCAGGCGCTGCACACACCCGATGCGGTCGCGCTCGCCGAGGGCGAGCGGCAGGTCAGCTACCGGCGGATGATCGCCGAGGCCGACCGGTTGGCGGCCGCCCTGCGGGCCCGCGGTGTCGGGCGCGACGACGTCGTCGGCGTCTGCCTCTCCCGCGGCCCGGAGATGATCGTCGCGCTGCTCGGCGTGCTCGGGGCCGGCGCCGCGTACCTGCCGCTGGACGCCGACCATCCGGGCCAGCGGTTGCGGTACATGCTCGTGGACTCCGGTGCCGCCCTGGTGGTCACGCGGTCGGCTTTGGCGGGAACCGTCGACGGGTACGGCGTGCCGCTGCTGCTGATCGACGGCGGCGAACCCGTGCCGCCGAGCGCCGGTGACGCGCCCGAGGTGGAGCCGGAGCAGCTGGCCTACGTCATCTACACATCCGGGTCCACGGGCCGTCCCAAGGGCGTCATGATCAGCCACCGGGCGATGAGCCTGACGCTGCGCGAGATGGGCCGGCGGTACGAACTCGGCCCCGCAGACAGCACGCTTCAGTTCGCGTCACCGGCGTTCGACGCCGCCGCCGAACAGATCTTCCCGGTCCTCATGCGCGGCGGCCGGCTCGTGCTGCGCGGCGCTCAGCCCTGGACCCCGGCCCGGATTCTGGAGGTGATCCGCGCCCAGCGGGTGACCGTCGCCGAGCTGACACCGGCGCTGTGGGAGCTGGTCATCGCGTCGCTGCCCGGCCGGGATCTGCTCGGGCCCGACTGGCGGCTGCTCATCCTCGCCGGCGAGGCGGTGCCACCGCTCGGCCTGGCGCGCTGGTTCGAGCACACCAGCATCCCCGTCTACAACACGTATGGGCCCACCGAGGCGAGCATCACGGCGGTCGCGTGGGTGCTCCGGTACCCGATGAACCCGGTCCCCATCGGGCTTCCGATCGCCGAGACCGCCGTCTACGCGCTCGACGCCAACCTGGCCCTCGTGCCGGTCGGCGTGCCGGGTGAGCTGTTCATCGCCGGCCCGCGCGTGGCCCGGGGGTACCGTGGCCGGCCCGCCCTGAGCGCCGAGCGGTTCGTCGCCGACCCGTACGCCGCCGATGGCTCCCGGATGTACCGCACCGGCGACCGGGTCCGCTGGAACGCCGACGGTCACCTCGAATTCCTGGGCCGCGCCGACAGCCAGATCAAGGTCCGCGGTTACCGGATCGAGCCCGGCGAGGTGGAGGCGGTGCTCGCCACCCATCCCGGCGTACGCGCCGCGGTCGTGGCGGCGTGGGGCGAAGATGGCGACCGGCGCCTGGTGGTGTACGCGGTCCCGGCCGACCCCGCCGAGGGCCTGCCCCCGGTCGGGGAGCTGCGCGACCACCTTCGCGGCAGCCTGCCCGAGTTCATGATCCCGTCGATCTTCACCGAGCTGGCGGGGCTTCCGCTCAACCCGAACGGGAAGATCGACCGAGCCGCGCTGCCGGCACCGGACACCAGCCGGCCCGAGCTGGGAAGCGGCTACGTCGCTCCCGCCACGGCGGCCGAGGAACGGCTCGCCGGCATCTGGGCGGAGGTCCTCGGTGTCGCGCGGGTCGGCTCGGCCGACGACTTTTTCGAACTGGGCGGGCACTCGCTGCTGGCCACCCAGGTGATCTCCCGTATCCGGACCGTCTTCGGTGTCGAGGTCCCGCTCGCCGCGCTGTTCGACCGGCCGACCATCGCCGGGCTCGCGGCGCTGGTCGACGGCGCCGCCCCCACCGGTACCCCGCCTGTGACGCCGGCCGACCGCGGCCGACCGCTGCCGCTGTCGTTCGCGCAGCAGCGCCTGTGGTTCCTCGACCAGCTCGAACCCGAGTCCACCGAGTACGGCCTGGCGTTGCCGATCCGGTGGACCGGCCGCCTCGACGTGGCCGCGCTCGGTCGCGCGCTCGCCGGCCTCGTGGCGCGGCACGAGGTGCTGCGGACCCGGCTGGTCGCCGGCCCCGACGGCACCGCCCAGCAGGTCATCGACCCGCCAGGACCGTTCCCGCTGCACGTCGTCGACGTGTCCGGCGCCGCCGATCCGGTCGCGGCGGCCAGGCCGCTGGTCCAGCGGGCCGTCGCGGCGCCGTTCGACCTGGCCGGTGGGGCGCCGATCCGCGCGTCGCTGCTCCGCCTGGCCGGCGACGAACACGTCCTGGTCGTATCGGTGCACCACATCGCCTTCGACGAGTGGTCCGACGGCATCCTGCGCCGCGAGCTCGCCGCGCTGTACGACGGCGCCGAGTTGCCGCCGCTGCCGGTGCAGTACGCCGACTTCGCGGCCTGGCAACGCGAATGGCTCTCCGGCCCCGTGCTGGCCGGACAGTTGGCGTACTGGCGGCGCCAGCTGTCCGGCCTTACCCCGCTGGAGCTGCCGGCGGACCGGCCACGCCCCCCGGTCCGCTCCTCGGCCGGCGCGTCGCTGCGGTTCGCCGTCCCCGCCGGCACAGCGGCCGCCCTGCGGTCGCTGGCCCGCGACAGCGGCGCGACGATGTTCATGACCTCGCTCGCGGCGTTCTCGGTCGTGCTCGGGCGGTACTGCGACACCAGCGACGTCGCGGTCGGCTCGCCGGTCGCGAACCGGAACCGGGCCGAGACCGAGGGCCTCATCGGGCTGTTCCTCAACATGCTCGTCCTGCGGACCGACCTGTCTGGCGACCCGACCTTCGGCGAGCTGGTGGGCCGGGTACAGCGGACCGCGCTGGACGCGTTCGCCCACCAGGACGTGCCGTTCGAGCAGCTCGTCGAGGATCTGGTCACCGAGCGGGACCGGAGCCGTACGCCGCTGTTCCAGGTCATGTTCAACTACGCCCCCGCGGACCGCGACGACGCCGGGCCGGCGAGCACCCAGCCGGCGACCGACCTGCTCGACGCGGCCCTGCAGGTCAAGTACGACCTGGCGCTGACCGTCGCGGAGCGCGGCGACGGGCTGGGCGGCGAGCTGCAATACAGCACCATGCTGTTCGCCCCGGAGACCGCCGGACGGATCGTGGGCAGCCTGCTGTCCACACTGGAGGCGGTGGCGGCGGACCCGACCGTGCCGATCTCACGAATCCCGCTGCTGTCCCCGGCCGAGCACCACCGGCTGTTGCGGGAGTGGAACGACACCGCGGCCGAACTGCCCGATGTGGACGGTGTGGCGGACCTGATCCTCGCGCGGGCGGCCCAGTGCCCGGACGCGGTGGCGGTGGTGTGCGCCGGCCGTTCGCTGACCTACCAGGCCCTGATCGAGCGGTCGGGTGAGCTGGCCGGGCAGCTGCGCGCTGCGGGCGTCGGACCCGAGGTGGTCGTCGGGCTGCGCCTGGAACGCGGTATCGACCTGGTGGTGGCGATGCTGGCCGTGTGGCGAGCCGGCGGCGCCTACCTGCCGCTGGACCCGTCGTACCCGGCGGAGCGCCTGGACTTCATGCTCGCCGACTCGGGCGCCTCGGTGGTGCTCGGGCCCGGCGATCCGGTCCTGCCCGGCCGGGCCGCGCCATCGCGAGCCGCCGGCCGCGCCGGCCTGGCGTACGTGATCTACACCTCCGGGTCGACGGGCCGCCCGAAGGGCGTGATGATCGAGCACGGGTCGCTGCTGAACTATGTGCGGTGGTTCGTGCGGCGGTACGCCGTCGACGGCGGGGACCGAATCCTCGTCTCCACGTCGCCGAGCTTCGACGCGTTCGGCATCGAGATCTTCCCGGGGCTGGTGGCCGGCGGGACGCTCGTGGTCGTGCCCACCGGCACCGCGGTCGCCGGGGTCCTGGCGGAGCAGGCGGTGTCGCTGTGGCCGACCGTGCCCGCGGTGCTGGCCTCGGTCGTGGAGCACGGCGGCGTCGCCCCGGAGCGGATGGCCTCGCTGCGCCGGGTCGTGTGCGGCGGCGAGGCGCTGCCGTGGCCGGTCGTGACGGCCGTGTCGGGGCGCTGGGGCGCCGAGGTCCACAACGTGTACGGGCCAACGGAGGCGACGATCGACGTCTCCGCCTTCTCGTGCGGCGACCGTGCCGGCTCGGGGGTCGTGCCGATCGGGGCGCCGATCGCGAACATCCGGCTGCTGGTGCTGGCGCCGGACCTCACACCGGTGCCGATCGGGGTCGCCGGTGAGCTGTACGCCGGCGGCGCCGGTGTCGGCCGTGGCTATCTGAGGCGACCGGTCGCGACCGCGGAACGGTTCGTGGCCGACCCGTTCGCGGCCGACGGCACGCGGCTGTACCGCACCGGTGACCGGGTCCGCTGGAACGCCGATGGCCAGCTGGAGTTCCTCGGCCGCGCCGACGATCAGGTGAAGGTGCGCGGGTTCCGGGTCGAGCCGGGCGAGATCGAGGCCGCCTTGACGGCGCATCCCGGGGTTGGCGGCGTGGTCGTGGTGGTCGCCGGGGAGCGGCTGTTGGCGTACCTCGTACCGGCCGACGCCACGGCGAGCATCCCGCCGGCCGATGAGCTGCTGGACCACCTGCGGGGCCGGCTACCGGAGTTCATGGTGCCGTCCGCGTTCGTCGAGCTGTCGGCGATACCGGTGACGGTGAACGGGAAGGTCGACAAGGCCGCCCTGCCCGCACCTCCGGGGCCCGTCAACGAGTACGTGGCGCCGGTGGGCGAGGTCGAGGAGCTGCTGGCGGGCATCTGGGCCGAGGTCCTGGGTGTGGAGCGGGTTGGTGTGCTGGA
>NZ_JAIBNX010000176.1 GCF_026130045.1 Micromonospora sp. CPCC 205371 | reverse complement strand
CCCGCGTGGCGGTGCCCCCCGCTGAGGAGCGGGTCCCCTCCATCGCCGGCCGGGCCGACTCGCTGGCCCGCCAGGCAGCGGCCGAGTGCGCCGCCCGGGAGCGGGCCGCCGCCCGCCGTGCCGCCCGCGTCCGCGGCGCCACGATCGCCCGCGCCGTCGAGGTCGGCGCGCGCGAGGCGCTCGCCCGGGTCGCGGTGTCGCTCACAGACGCGGAGCGGGCCCGTGACGAGATCGCCCAGTCGCGGTCCGCGCGCGAGGCCGAGCTGTCCGAGGTACGCGGTGCGGCCAAGCGCCTCGGTGCCGACCTGGAGCGGCTGACCAGCGAGGTACACCGGGACGAGGTGGCCCGCGCCGAGCAGCGGATGCGCATCGAGCAGCTGGAGATCAAGGCTGCGGAAGACTTCGGCCTCGACGTCGAGACGCTCGTCGCCGAGTACGGGCCGGAGCAGCCCGTGCCGCCGACGCAGGCCGAGGTCGCGGCGGCTTCGTCCGACGGCAAGCCTGAGCCTTCACCGCAGCCGTATCACCGGCAGACGCAGGAGAAACGGGCCGCCAAGGCCGAGCGTGAGCTGACCCTGCTGGGCAAGGTCAACCCGCTGGCGCTGGAGGAGTTCGCGGCGCTGGAGGAGCGCTACAAGTTCCTCTCCGACCAGCTCGAAGACCTCAAGGCAACCCGGCGCGACCTGCTCACCGTCGTCAAAGACGTCGACGACCGCATCCTCGAGGTCTTCACCAGCGCGTACGAGGACACGGCTCGCGAGTTCGAGAAGGTCTTCACGGTGCTCTTCCCGGGCGGCGAGGGCCGGCTGGTGCTCACCGACCCCGAAGACATGCTGACCACCGGTGTCGAGGTCGAGGCCCGGCCGCCCGGCAAGAAGATCAAGCGGCTGTCGCTGCTCTCCGGTGGAGAGCGGTCGCTGACCTCCGTTGCCATGCTCGTGGCGATCTTCCGGGCCCGGCCCAGCCCGTTCTACATCATGGACGAGGTCGAGGCGGCTCTCGACGACGTCAACCTGGGCCGGCTCATCACGCTCTTCACCCAGCTGCGGGAGAAGAGCCAGCTCATCATCATCACGCACCAGAAGCGCACGATGGAGGTCGCAGACGCCCTGTACGGCGTGACCATGCGCGCCGGCGTGACCGAGGTGATCAGCCAGCGGCTCAACACCGAAGATGAGGCCGCCTGATGCTTCGCACGAAGCCGACCGCGCTGCTGGTCGACCTCGACGGCGTGCTGCGCCGGTGGGATCCAGCGGTACCCGCGGCGGTCGAGTCGGAGTATGGGCTGCCGGCCGGGGCGCTGCTCGATACGGCGATGGCGTGGCACCGGCTGCGTCCGGCGATCACGGGCGAGATCACCCATGCCGAGTGGATGGCGGGGGTGGCCTCCGCGCTCGGGGCACCTGACGCGATAGCCAAGTGGCAGGAGTACCGGGGCGAGGTCGACCAGGACGTGCTCGACTTCGTGCGCGAGGTGCGCGCGGCTGGCGTACGGGTGGGGCTGGCCACGAACGCCACCGACCGGCTGGACGCCGACCTTGACCTGCTGGGCCTCCGCGGTTCGTTTGACGCGGTGGTCAACTCGTCGGTGGTCGGTGCGCACAAGCCGGCGAAGGAGTACTTCGCGGCGGCCTGCGCGGCGCTGCGCACCCCGCCGGATCGCGTGCTGCTGATCGACGACTCCGACCGAGTGGTGCGAGGTGCCCGGGTCGCCCGGCTCCTGGCGTACCGGTGGACAGACCCCGCAGACCTGAAGTACCTGCGCGCCTCTTTGGTGGAATGTCCTTAGTTGCACGCTTCCGTCGGTAGAAGAATTGCAGCGCAATACTTCTAAACATGGAAGTTCTATTTCTAGAACTCGGGCGGGCGCGTGCCGGCCCGGGGCAGAAAGGTGAACTCCACTCAGGTAAGTTGCTGCCGCCAAGGTCAACAGCGTGGGTGGAGGCAGCATGGTGATCGAGGCTCACTGGCTCCTTCCCCCGGAGCTCATCGAGCCGGCGTGGCAGGTGTACCGCGAGGCGTTCGAGGAACTGCGCGTCCTCGCCGTGCAGCGGCACCTGATGCTCCGCAGTGAGTTCGACGAGCAGATGCGGGACGCGCGAATCCGCAAGTACGTGGTCCGCGACCCATCGGACGGGCGGCTGGTGGCGCTCGCGACACTCACCAATGACCTCGACGCGATGCCGCTGGTGTCACCCGACTACTTCGAGCACCGCTGGCCAGCGCTGTACGCCCAGCGGCGCATCTGGTACTGCGGCTTCTATGCGATCCATCCGGAGCATCAGGGATCGGCCACGTTTGTCCGGCTCGTCACTGAAATGCGGGCGGTTATCGCGCCCGGGATCGCGGTGATGGACTTCTGCGGGCGCAACGAAGAGGTACGCCGGATGCCGCAGGTGGTGCGCACGATCCTCGCTCGCCAAGGCGACGTACGCCCCGAACGCCTGGACGCACAGGCCTACTGGTCCTACGAATTCCCCGCCGCTTCCTAGCGGGTCGGGTGCTACGGGGTGCCGTCTTGGGAGTCGGTGGCGGGGTCGGGGATGGACTCCTCGAGTGTCAGCCAGCGCTCTGTGAACTCCTGCGGCTTGACCGGTGCGCTCCACAGGTGGCCCTGGCCGACGACCACGCCCAGCGCCGAAAGCACGTTTTGCTGGGTTGGCGTCTCGACGCCCTCGGCGACCACGGTGAGCTTGAGTGCGGCGCTCATCGCCACCACAGCCCGGACGATCTCCTCGTCTTCGGCGTCGGTGCCCAGGCCGTCGACGAAGGAACGGTCGATCTTCACGCCGGTGACGGGGTGCCGCCGCAGGTAACCGAGGGCGGAGAACCCGGTGCCGAAGTCGTCGACCACGATTTTCACGCCGAGCCGGCGCAGGTCGAACAGCACCTGGTCGGTGACGCTGGACGCGTCGATCATCACGGACTCGGTGATCTCCAGGACCACGGCGGTGTTCGGCACGCCCCACTTGGTCAGCGTGTCGGCGAGGATGCCGGGCAGGCCGGCGTCGCGGAGCTGGCGCGGCGAGACATTGACGGAGATCCAGAATTCTTCGGCGACGAGCTTCTGGCGTCGCCAAATCGATAGCTGGCGCACCGTCTGGTCGAGCGCCCACCGGCCGATGGCGGAGATCAGGCCGCTGTCTTCGGCGATCGGGATGAACGTGGTCGGCGAGATCGGGCCGCGGGACGGGTGCGTCCAGCGGATCAGTGCCTCGGCGCCGACGAGCCTGCCGGTGCTCAGCTCGACGATCGGCTGGTACGCCAGCCTGAGATGTCCGCTGGTCAGCGCGTGACGCAGGGCCAGCTCGATCTCGACCCGGTCGCGCACCCGCTCGTGCATGGAGGCGTCGAACTCGGTCCACCGCCCGCGCCCGTCGGACTTGGCGCGGTACATCGCGGTGTCGGCGTCGCGCATGAGGGCCTCGGCGGTCACGGCGGCGACGGCGGCTACGGGCGCCATGCCGGCTGGTGCGCCGACCACGCCGATCGAGGGAGTGATCACGACCTCGGCGCTGCCGACGTGCAGCGGGGCGCTGAGCCGCTCCATGATCTGGTCGACCAGCTTGAGGGTCTCGGGGCGGGTGCCGGTGCAGGCCACCACGAACTCGTCGCCGCCCACGCGGGCCACCATCGCCGGCTCGGGCACGGTCCGGCGGAGTCGACCGGCCACCTCGATCAGGAGCTGGTCGCCGGCCTCGTGCCCCCACGAGTCGTTGACCAGCTTGAAGCCGTCGAGATCGAGGAAGAGCACCCAGACGGTGGTGTCGCCGTTGATGGGCGCGGTGGCAAGCCGGCGACTGATCTCCGCGTTGAGCATGAGGCGGTTGGGCAGGCCGGTGAGCGGGTCGTGTGTGGCCTGGTACTCGGACCTGACCTGGGCGGCGGCGTAGTCCTGCACCGCCGAGACCGCGCGGGCGAGCAGCAGCGACACCATCACGGCCCCACCGGCCGCGAGCACCACCCGGGCGGCCATCGAATCGTCGGCGACCGCGGCGGTGAGTGCGAAGGGTACGACCAGGGCCGGGCCGATCAGCAACAAGCGGCGCCACGACCAGGCCTGCACCGGTACGACGGTGAGGCGGCTCACGTCTGCGATGGAGGGGTGCAGGGCCGCTGCGCCGATCAACGTGAACGTCAGCAGGAACGGCAGGTCTGCCAGCGTCGACCCGGCGAGGTTGCCGTTGACGCCCATGATCGCGTACCCGACGTCACCGGCCAGCAGCAGCGACAGCCCGCCAAGCAGCAGTACGTAGCTGGGGCGCCGGCCGTGCGTGGTGAACGCGAGGCTGGCGAGCAGCAGTACGAGCACGACGTCGAGCAGCGGGTACAGCCCGGCGAGCACGGACACCGCCCGAGGCCGCCCCTCGATCGCGGCCGCCGGCATGGCGAGCAGCAGCGCGGACGCGAGACCGGCGCCCACGCACACGATCAGCCCGTCGATCACCGCGTGCCGCTGGAGGCTGCCCCGGTTGCGGAGCAGGCCGCCGAGCGACAGGAACATCAACAGGTAGCCGGGCAGCGTGAACGCGTCGCCCACCAGCGCCGTGGCGCCGGTCTGCTCGGCGGCCCACGGCCGGACCAGCGCACCGATCAGAAAGAGCAGCCCCGCGGCGGCGAGCAGCTGCCAAGGGCGACGCGGCTGGGCACCGTGTATCCGGGGACCGACCACGAGTGCGACCACGGTGGCCAGTGCGACCAGGGTGAACGCGCCCGCGGCGACCGCGGTGGAGTCAGTGAGCGCGTAAAGGACCGTGATCGCGATGCCGGCGGCAGCAAAGATCACGGAAGGCGCCCATGGCCCGACGCCGTCCCCCGGCGGGGCCGATCGCTCCATGGCTATCGCCCCCTGCCAGTACTTCCCGACCGGCTGATCGACAACAGCGGACACATTATCAAGCCGGCTCCCGCTAACGCGGGAAAACTTCACGCGAGCCTGCGTGAGCTTGTCAGTCTCCGGTGGCCCCGTCTATCCGTTCCCTGATGAGATCAGCATGCCCGTTGTGGCGGGCGTACTCCTCGATCATGTGGACGTAGATCCACCGCAGGCTCATCTTTTCGTGCGTCCTCGAATGGATGAACGTCTCGTCGAGGGAGTGACCTGTCGCCGCCCGGCGAGCTCGCTCGACCTCTGCGTGGAAGGTGGCGAAATCAGCCTCGGCGTCCGCCTCATCCACATCGTCGAAGTCGCCGTCCGGGCTCGCGTCCGTCGAATAGAGGAAAGGAATGTCTTCGCCCCGGAATCGGCGGGTGAACCAGCTCCGCTCCACGTCGGCCATGTGCCGCACGAGGCCGAGCAGGCTGAGCGTCGACGGCTCGACGCTGCGCAGCTTCAGCTGCTCGGCGGTGAGGCCGGTGCACTTCATCAGCAGCGTCTGCCGGTGGTAGTCGAGCCAGCCCTCCAGCATGGTGCGTTCATCAGCCAGAACCGGCTCTTGCTTGCGGTCTACCGGTGGTGCTGTCCATGTCATGGGGCCACTCGAACACATTGACGGATGTATATTGAGACATGGGTTTCCGGATGAAGATCGCCGCGGCGTTGGCCGTGGGCGCGCTGGCCACGTTGCTCGCCGGCGCGCCGGCCAAGGCGGCCGACCCGCTCTGTGAGGTGTCGCACCAGTTGGCAGCGCACTGGAGCAACGGATACATGGTCAACACCACCATCCGCAACATCACCACCAGGCCGGTGACCTGGCGGGCAAACGTGGTCCTGCAGCCGCCGGGCGTCATCATCCAGGGCTGGGGCGGGACGTTCACGAGTTCCAGCGCGCAGGTCATGATCTACCCGCCGCCGTACCCGTCGGGCGGCGTGATCCAGCCTGGGGCGAGCCACACCTTCGGCTACGTCGGCACCGGGTCCGTCGTCTATCCCCAGGTGACCTGCTACTAGCCGGCTAGATCGACAGCCGCCACCGTGCGTAGGGCGCCGTCTGTCGTCGTACCCTCGATCGTCACCTGGGCCGACCGCCCGTCGTGGTCGAGCGTGCCAACGGCGTTGCCGAAGTATGGGCCGGCGATCTTCCGCCACCGCACGCTGGGCGCCGCCACCCGCGCGGTGCGTGCCAGCGCCCGCGCCGCCGTCGCCGGAAGCCGCCACCAGCCCACCTGGAGCATGGGCCGCATATACGACGGCACCTGGTTATGCACCGGCGAACAGGTGAGCTGGTGCACCGGCGCGACGACCCTGGTGCCGAAGATCGCCCGCGCCACGTAGGAGTGGTGCACGTCACCCGAGAGCACGCTGATCGAGGCCGGCGCCGGGTACGCGGGCCCGCCGCCCGCCGGCCCGGGCGCGGGCACCGCGCCAGATTCACCAATTCGGGCGAACAGGGCGGCCAGCGCGTCGAAGGACCGGTGGAACGCCGCCCAGTGCTCCAGGTCGAACGCCCGGCGCACCCGCTCCGCGAACGCGGACATCCAGGGGCGGGGCGACGTGGCGATCCGCTCGTTCCACGCCTCCAGGTGGTGGACGCCCGGCGGGAGCAGCCACGGCAGTGAGGAGCCCACCACCAGATGGTCGTAGTCGCCGTGCACCTGGTCGGTGAACCACTGCCACTCGGCCGGTGGCAGCATCGACCGGCGCTCCGGGTCGAGCACCCGGCTGCACCGGTTGTCGAGCACGACGAGCCGGGTGCGCCCGACGTCGAGCGAGTAGCTCCACTGGTACCCGCCGTTCGCGTCGACGTTGATCGCGAAATCGTGCAGCACCTCGGTGGCGTCTTCGGCGGCGATCACCTTCTGGAAGACCGGGTCGGCGGCAAGTTCGTCCGGTTCCATGTTGCCCAGGTGCTGGTAGACCCAGTACGAGGCGAGGCCGCTGGCGATCCGCTCGGTCCACCACGGCTGCTGCCGGATTTCGGTGCGCCACGCCGCCGAGGAGTTCCAGTCGTCGATGATCTCGTGGTCGTCGAAGATCATGACGCTCGGCACGCTGGCGTACAGCCAGCGCATCTCCGGGTCGCGCCACGACTCCAGATAGAGCTGCGTGTACTCCTCGTAGCTGACGACCTCATGCGCCGGCCCGTCGTGGCCGTCCTTGCGGTGGCGGTGCAGGAACCGCTTCACCACCGGGGAGGGGATGTCGGCGTACACCTGGTCACCGAGGAGCACGAGCAGGTCGGGCGCGGGCTCGTCGGTGAGCATCAGCCGCCGCGCGTAGGCGTCCAAGGCGTCAGGCGGCAGCTTGCGCGCCGTGACGTGCTGCGTCGTCTCGCGGCAAGAGCCGAAGACCAGCCGCACCGGCTGCGCGGCATCGTCTCGGTCGCGAGTCCGGATCACACTCTGCGGGTACTGGGAGTCCGCCTCCGGCCACACGAGAGACCCGTCGAGGAACACCTCGTACGGTGTGGCCGTGCCGGGGGCCAGGCCCTCTACCACCACCAGGGCGTAATGGTGCCCGAAAGCGGTGAACGTGTGCGATTCCCCACCGGCGTCGCCGGCTCGCACCCGGACCAGGGCGGGCGCGCTGGTCTCCACCCAAATGGTGGCGCGCGTGCCCACCACCCGGCGCAGGAGCGGGCCGATCAGCAGTTCAGCGGTCACGGGGTGCTTCATGCGCAGCCTCCGGGGGAAGGGTCGGCAGACATCCTCTCTACCCGGTGATGCTGTGCGCCACCTATCAACCTCGCCGCGCCGCGCGAGCGGCTATCTGTCAGGATTTCCTGCATGGAGTACCTCGTCCTCGCTCTGGTCCTGCTCGGTGTGCTGGTGCTCGCCGGCGTGGGGCTCGTGGTGCCGCGGCTGCGCCGCCGGCAGCTGCCGCCCCCGCCCGCACCGACCGCGCCACCGGTGTCAGATGCCCCGGTTGTCGAGGAGACTCCGCAGGTCATCGAGGAGCCGGCCATCGAGGCTCCCGAGCCGACCGCGGGGCGACTGGTGCGGCTGCGCGGCCGGCTCGCCCGCTCCCAGAACGTGTTCGGCAAGGGGCTGCTCGGCCTGCTCTCCCGCGACCGCCTGGACGACGACGCGTGGGAGGAGATCGAAGACAGCCTGATCACCGCCGACGTCGGTGTCGAGGCGACGCGTGAGATCGTCGACCGGCTACGTGAACGCACCAAGGTTCTGGGCACCAGAGACGCCGCCGGCCTGCGCGCGCTGCTCGCCGAGGAGTTGCTGGCGGCGCTCGATCCCGAGTTGGACCGGTCGCTGACCTTCAAGAGCAAGCCGACCGTCATGCTCGTCGTCGGTGTCAACGGCGCGGGCAAGACCACCACCTGCGGCAAGATCGCGCGGGTACTCGTGGCTGACGGGCACTCAGTGGTGCTCGGCGCCGCCGACACGTTCCGGGCGGCGGCGGCTGACCAGCTCGCCACGTGGGCGGGACGGGTCGGTGCCGAGGTGGTGCGCGGGCCCGAGGCCGCCGACCCGGCGAGCGTGGCGTACGACGCGGTCAAGCGGGGCGTGGAGACGGGCGTCGACACGGTACTGATCGACACGGCCGGCCGCTTGCAGAACAAGGTCGGCCTCATGGACGAGCTCGGCAAGGTCAAGCGGGTGGTGGAGAAGCACGGGCCGGTCGACGAGACCCTCCTCGTGCTGGACGCCACCACGGGGCAGAACGGCCTGGAGCAGGCCCGGGTCTTCACCGAGGTGGTCGACGTGACCGGCGTGGTGCTGACGAAGCTCGACGGCACGGCGAAAGGTGGCATCGTCATCGCCGTACAACGCAAGCTGGGGATACCAGTGAAGCTTGTCGGTCTGGGGGAGGGGCCCGATGACCTTGCGCCGTTCGATCCGGCCGCATTCGTCGACGCGCTCCTTGGCACGGACGCGTAACCTCGGGTGACTTACCGCGATCAGGCGCCGCGCCTCGGGAGACCGTACGTGACTTCGCAAGAGATCCCGCTCCGCGGCGGGAACGTGAGCACCGTGGTGCGCGTCGGCGACACGGTGCGGCGTAACGCCGGCCCGTGGACGCCGTCGGTGCACGCGCTGCTGCGCCATCTGGAGTACGTCGGGTTCACCGGCTCGCCGCGCGCCCTCGGCATGGACGACCGCAACCGCGAGGTCCTGTCCTACCTCGAGGGCGAGTGCGGTGAGTACCCGCTGGCGCCACACTGGGTCACCGACGAGGCGCTGGTCACGGTCGCGACGATGCTGCGGATGTTCCACGATGCCCAGTACGGTTTCCAGCCGCCGCCCGGTGCGGTGTGGCGTTCGTTCGGGCCGCCGCCCCCCGACACCGAGGTCGTCTGCCACCACGACGCGGCCCCGCACAACGTGATCTGGCGGCCTGACGGCACGCTCGCCTTGATCGACTTCGACCTGGCGTCGCCGGGTGCCCGGATCTACGACGTGGCGTACGCGGCGTGGACCTGGGTGCCGCTGTTCTCCGACCGTGACTCGTACACGCTTGGCTGGAAGCGGCCGAACCGGCCGCGCCGGCTGCGGCTGTTCGCGGACGCGTACGGGCTGATCCCGCGCGACCGGCACCGTCTGGTGCGCACCATCCGGAAGCGGATCGTCGATCACGTCGAGGGCATCCGCCGGATGGCGGCAGCGGGAGATCCGGCATTCGTGCGTATCGTGCACAAAGGGCACCTAAGGCGCCCAATGCGGGACTTGCGCCTCTTGGACTACGAGCGTCACACGCTTGAATACGCTCTGCGCTGACGACGCGCCGTTCGGTTGATGGACCCCTGGCCGTTCCAGGGATGTTGAGGGTTTCTTCACACGCACGAAACAAGCCGTGATGTTGTGGAAACCGTACGGGCACCCTGCGTGAAACAGCCTGCCTGGAAGCTTCCGCACAACCGGCGCTCGGGCAACGCTGCCCCAGTTTCTTGCCGGAGGGAGGCAACCAAACCGAGAGGAGGCAGCGTGGAGATCGACACCGGGAATACCGCCTGGTTGCTCCTGTCGTCTGCACTCGTGCTGCTCATGACGCCGGGTCTGGCCTTGTTCTACGGAGGCCTCAACCGGTCCAAGGGCGTACTCAACATGATGATGATGAGCTTCAGCGCCATCGGGCTCATCTCCGTACTTTGGGTCATCTACGGCTTCTCCTTGGCGTTCGGCGCCAACGACAACGCCGGCCTGAACAACGTGATCGGCAGCTTCACCCAGTACCTCGGCACCGAGACCGACTTCATCGGCGACATCTGGGGCGAGACCGGGATTCCGGTCTACGTCTTCCTCGCGTTCCAGATGATGTTCGCGATCATCACCGTCGCGCTGATCAGCGGCGCGGCCTCCGACCGCCTCAAGTTCTCCGGCTGGCTGCTCTTCGCGTTCGGCTGGTTCACCCTCGTGTACGTCCCCGTAGCGCACTGGGTGTGGGGCGGCGGCTTCATCGGTGCCAAGATCAAGGCGCTGGACTTCGCCGGGGGCACCGCGGTGCACATCAACGCCGGTGCCGCCGCTCTTGGCCTGGTGCTCATCCTCGGCAAGCGCATCGGCTGGCCCAAGGAGAGCTTCAAGCCGCACAACGTGCCGTTCGTGATGCTCGGCGCGGGGCTGCTGTGGTTCGGCTGGTTCGGCTTCAACGCCGGCTCCGAGTTGACCGTCGACAGCACGACTGGGGCGGCCTTCCTCAACACCCAGGTGGCAACTGCGGCCGGTGTGCTCGGCTGGATCATCGTGGAGTGGCTCCGCGACGGCAAGCCGACCCTGGTCGGTGCCTCGTCCGGCGCCGTCGCCGGCTTGGTCGCGATCACCCCGGCATGTGGCTTCATCGCTCCGCTTCCCGCGGTCATCCTGGGCATCATCGCCGGTGCGGTCTGCGCCATGGCGGTCAGCCTGAAGTACAAGCTCGGCTACGACGACTCGCTCGACGTCGTCGGCGTGCACTTCGTCGCTGGCTGGATCGGCTCGCTGTGGATCGGCCTCTTCGCCACGCTCCAGGTCAACGGCGCGATCGAGGAAGTCCTCGGCGCCAACGAGGGTCTCTTCTACGGTGGCGGCGTGACCCAGCTCGGCCGGCAGTTCGCCGGTAGCGCGATCGTCACGGTCTACTCGTTCGCCATCGCCGTGGCCCTGGCGCTCATCATCAAGGTGACCATCGGCCTGCGGGCCAGCAGCGAGTCCGAGGTCGACGGCATCGACGTCGCCGAGCACGCGGAGAGTGGTTACGACTTCTCGCCGACCACGGGTGGCGCGTTCGCGCAGGCGGGCATCGCCCCGTCGGCCAACGCCGCGCAACAGAAGACAGTCAGCGAGAAGGTCGCCGGTTAACCTCGGACCGATGGAGGGATTGAGCATGAAGCTGGTGACTGCGGTCATCAAGCCGTACCAGCTCGACGCGGTCAAGGAGGCCCTGCACGCCCTTGGCGTGGCCGGCATGACCGTGAGCGAGGTACAGGGGTACGGGCGCCAGAAGGGCCACACCGAGGTGTACCGGGGTGCCGAGTACACAGTGGAGTTCCTTCCGAAGATCCGGGTCGAGGTGCTGACCGACGAGATTGACGTCGAGAAGGTCGTCGACGCCGTCGTCACGGCATCGCGCACCGGCAAGATCGGTGACGGCAAGGTGTGGGTGACGGCGGTCGAAGACGTCGTCCGCGTCCGCACCGGCGAGCGCGGCCTGGACGCGCTCTGATAGAGCTCACGCAGGAAGTCGGAGCCGCCGCGCGCGTCAAGCGTGCGGCGGCGCTTGACATCTGGCTCAGTTCGCTCCTGCCGTCGTGGCCGGAGGGGGTGGCGCTGGTCGCGTTCGGCGGGCTGGGCCGGCTCCAGTGCGCGCCCCACAGCGACCTCGACCTGATCCTGCTGCACACCGGGGTGCCAGGCGTGGAGGAGCTCGCCACCTCGCTCTGGTACCCGATCTGGGACACCCGCATCGGGCTGGACCACTCGGTGCGCACGCTCCCCGAGGCGCTGTCGGTGGCGCACGACGACGTCAAGGTCTCGCTCAGCCTGCTCGACGCCCGCCATGTCGCCGGTGACCGCCAGCTCACCTTGGGGCTCATCGAGGCGGCGGCGGACCAGTGGCGGCGGATCGCGGTACGGCAGCTAGCCAAGCTGCGCGAGATCACGCTGGCCCGCTGGAAGGTACACGGTGAGCTGGCGTTCTTGCTGGAGGGCGACCTGAAGGAGGCCGCCGGCGGGCTTCGCGACGTCGGCATCCTGCGCGCGATCGCGCAGGCGGCCCTCTCCGCCGCCCTGCGCCCGCAGGTGCGCGCCGCGCACCAGCCCCTGCTCGACATCCGCGACGCGCTGCACAGCGGCGTCGGGCGCCGCGTCGACCGGCTGGTGGCCCAGGAGCGCGAGTCCGTGGCCCACATGGTCGGCCTGGAAGACGGCGACGCGCTGCTGCGCCGCGTCGCGAGCGACGCGCGCACCATCACGCACGCGCTGGACGACGCGTGGCGCTCCGCCGACCGGTTACGCACCGGCGGGCGCAAGCGCGGCGCCGACGGCAAGCCGCTGCGCCGGCCCGTCGCCCGCGACGTGGTCGAGCAGGACGGCGAACTGGTGCTGGCGCGCACCGCGATCGGAGCACGGCCGGATCCCAGCCTGTCGTTGCGGGTCGCGGCCGCCGCGGCGGTCACCCAGCTGCCGATCGCGCGGGCCACATGCGAGTGGCTTGCCGCGTACTGCCCACCGCTGCCGGCGCCGTGGCCCGAGGCGGCCCGGTCGGCCCTGGTCACGCTGCTCGGCGCCGGACTCGGCTTGGTGCCCACGTGGGAGACCTGCGACCGATACGGGCTGGTGGACGGCTGGCTGCCGGAGTGGACCCGGATGCGCAGCCTGCCGCAGCACAATCCGGTGCACCAGTTCACGCTCGACCGGCACCTGGTGCAGGCGGCGTACGAGGCGACCGCGTTCACCCGCGAGGTGGACCGGCCCGACCTGCTGCTGCTGGGCGCGTTCCTGCACGATGTCGGCAAGGGCCTGCCGGGCGACCACAGCGCCACCGGGATACCCGTGGCGAGCGGCATCGCGACGCGGATCGGGCTGCCGCCCGCCGACGTGCGAGTGATCGAAAAACTGGTGCGGCTGCACCTTCTGCTGCCCGAGGTCGCCACCCGCCGCGACCTCTCCGACCCGGTGACGATCAAGGCGGTCGCAGAAGCGGTCGGCGACACCACCACGCTGGGCCTGCTCCACGGGCTGGCGCGCGCCGACGCTCAGGCCACCGGTCCGGCGGCCTGGTCGGATTGGAAGGGCCGGCTGATCGCGGAGCTCGTCCGCCGCGTGCACATCGCTCTCGACACGGGGGCACTCCCAGCGCCGCCGAAGCCCGATCCCACGCTCGTGGCGGGGCCCCTGCCGGTCGTACACCTGGACGGCGACCGGGTCGCGGTGGCCGCCGCCGACCGGCGCGGCCTGCTCTCCGCGGTGGCCGGCTGCCTGGCGCTGCACCGGCTGGAGGTACTCACCGCCGACGCGTCCACGGTGGACGGGCGGGCTCTGGTGGAGTTCCGGGTGCAGCCGAGGTACGGCACGCCGCCGGACGCGCTGGCACTCTCCAGCGACCTGCGGCGGGCGGTGTCCGGCGACGTGTCGGTCACCCAGCGGCTGCGCGGGCGAGGCCACCCCGGCCGTGGCAGCGGCGCCGCACCCAAGATCGTTTGGCACCGGGAGGCGGCCACCGACGCGGTCGTCATGGAGCTACGCGCCGCCGACGCGCCGGGGCTG
Organism: Micromonospora sp. CPCC 205371; assembly: GCF_026130045.1. Lineage (GTDB taxonomy): Bacteria > Actinomycetota > Actinomycetes > Mycobacteriales > Micromonosporaceae > Phytohabitans. The sequence continues at coordinate 4,196 of NZ_JAIBNX010000176.1, read as the reverse complement.
CTGTACCGGGTCGCGTCCGCGCTCGATGAGGCCGGTGCCCATGTGCGAGCCGCTCGGATCTCCACCTTGGGCGGTGACGTGGTCGACGCGTTCTACCTGGTCGGCGCCTGGTCCGACGACACCGAACGAGAAAAGGTCGAAGCCGCCGTCCTAGCCGTCGTCACCTGACCCCTCCCCTCCCCCCTCCCGTGATCAGGGCGTCCCTCAAGTCGCTATAGCAACTTCAGTGACGCCCTGATCACGGGGGTGTACGTCGCCCTGCGTACGGCGGGTGTCGTTTCGGGGCGGACGCCGCCGCGCCCCCAGGCCGGCAGCCTGGGGGCATGTTTCCGGTAGAGACACGCGAGCTCACGAAGCGGTACGGCGAGCACCTCGCCGTCGACCGGGTGAGCCTCACCGTGAAGAGCGGTGAAATCTACGGCTTCCTCGGCCCGAACGGCGCCGGGAAGACCACCACACTTCGGATGCTGCTCGGGCTGATCCGGCCGACGTCCGGCACCGTGCGCATGCTCGGGCAGGCGCCGGGGCGGCTCGGCGAGATTGGCGCGCTGATCGAGGGCCCGGCGTTCTACCCGTACCTGTCCGGGCGGGAGAACCTGCGCGTCCTCGCCCGGTACGCGGGCATCCCTGCCCGGCGGGTCGAGATCGTGCTGGAGATGGTCGACCTCGCCGAGCGCGGCAAGGACCGCTACGGCACCTACTCGCTCGGCATGAAGCAGCGCCTCGGCGTAGCGGCCGCACTCCTCAAGGACCCGCGACTGCTGATCCTCGACGAGCCCACCAACGGCCTCGATCCGGCCGGCATGGCCGACATGCGGGCGCTGATCCGCCGGCTCGGTGCGGCGGGCAGCACGGTCGTGATCTCCAGCCACCTGCTGGGTGAGGTGCAGCAGATCTGCGACCGGGTTGGCGTCATCTCGCAGGGCCGGCTGACCATCGAGAGCACGGCCGCGGACCTGAGGGGCGGCGCCCGGCTGCGGGTCGTCGCCGACCCGATCGACGCGGCCGCCGCGCGGGCCCGGGCACTGCTCGGCGAGGACCGGGTACGCGTCGACGGCGCCGGCCTCGACCTGGACGTCCCGCACGACCGGGCCGCGTGGATCAACGCCGAACTGGTCGACGCCGGCATCGCGGTCAGCGAGCTCGGCGTCCGCGAACGCGAACTCGAAGACGTCTTCCTGGAGATGACCCATGTGGGCTAGCACCCTTGCCGAATTGACCAAGCTGGTGCGGCGCCCGGCGAACTGGCTCCTGCTCGCCGTCGCGCTCGCGCTCAGCCTGACCTTCACGTACCTGGTGCCGTACGCCGGTGCTGACGGGCCGACCGCCGACCGTGGCGTCGCGTCGACGTTCCCCGACCACCTGGTCGGCAACTCGATCGGCGGCTGGCCGGTCTTCGCCGGCGCCATCGCGCTGATCCTCGGCGTGCTCGCCGCCGGTGGCGAGTACGGGTGGGGCACCTGGAAGACGGTGCTCACGCAGGGGCCGTCGAGGCTGTCCGTGTACACGGGAAAGCTGGCGGCGATCGGCCTGGCCATCCTCGTCATGGTCGTGACGCTCTTCGCCGCTGGCGCCGTGACCAGCGCGACGATCGCCGCCGCCGAAGGGGCGGCGATGCGCTGGCCGTCCGCGGGCGATCTCGCGGTTGGAGTCGGCGCCGGCTGGCTGATCGCGATGATGTGGGCGATGCTCGGCGTCGTGCTCGCGGTCGGGCTGCGCGGCGTGGCGATGCCGATCGGGCTTGGCCTGGTGTGGTTGATGGCGGTGCAGAACCTGCTCACCGCGGTCGCCGCCCCGCTGCTCGACTGGGTCGCCGAAGCGCAGAAGGGCCTGCCCGGCCCGAACGCGGGATCGCTGGTGGCGGCGCTCGGCTCGTCGCCTCAGACACCCGGCGTGGCCGAGCTGGTCGGTTCCGGCCAGGCGGCGGCCGTGGTGGCGGCGTACCTGGTGGTGTTCGGCCTGTTCGGCGGGCTGATGCTGCGGCGCCGCGACATCCTCTAGCGCCTCCTCTAGCAAGATGGACACCGTGAGGCGGAAGCTGGCGCAGGACGCGATCCTCGCCGTCGTGCTGATCGTGATCGGCATGATCGGCACCACGGTCGCCGGACGGTTCCAGCACATCGAGGTCGGCTGGTGGATGTACGCGCTGGTCGTGGTCACTGCCTCGATCCTGACCCTGCGCCGGGTGCGCCCGCTGGCCACGCTCGGGGCGGTGGCGGTCATGGCCTCGGCGTACCTGGTGGGCGGCGGCCCGTGGGGCCCGATCCTGCTCTCGTTCCTGGTCGCCGTCTACGCGGTCGCGCGGCACCGTCCGACGCGCGAGGCGGCGATCTGGACGGGTGCGGCCCTCCTGGTGCTGATGGCGCACATCGTGGTCGACGGGGAGATCGGCGATGTGGTCCCGGCTTCGGCCTGGGCGGTCGTCCCGTTCGCGGTGGGCGTCACCGTCCGCCTCAACCGGGAGGCTGCCGCTCGAAACCAGGCCGAGCTGGCCCGCCAGTACGCCGACGAGGAGCGGCTACGGGTCGCACAGGAGGTGCACGACGTGGTGGGGCACGGGCTCTCCGCGATCAACATGCAGGCCGAGATCGCGCTGCACCTGCTGCCCAAACGGCCCGAGCAGGCCGAGGCCGCGCTGAACGCGATCAGCCGCACGAGCCGCGAGGCGCTCGACGAGCTGCGGGTCACGCTGGCACTGGTACGCCGGACGCAAGGTGACGAGACCCGCGCCGCGACCGCCGGGCTGGCCCGCCTCGACGCCTTAGTGGCGCGGATGTCCGAGACCGGCGTACCGGTGACGGTGGAGGTAACCGGCGACCGGCGGGACCTGCCCGCGGTCATCGATCTGGCCGCCTACCGGGTGATTCAGGAGTCGTTGACCAACGTGCTCCGGCACGCCGGGGCGGCCACGGCTACGGTGCGGTTGGCATACAAGGCGGAGGAGGTCACCGTGGAGGTCACGGACACCGGGCGCACCGTCGCCCCACCATCGGGCGGCGGGCACGGCCTGGCCGGCATGCGGGAACGCGTCGATGCGCTGGGTGGCGAGTTCGACGCGGGGCCGATGCCGGGCGGCGGCTTCCGGGTCTACGCGAGGTTGCCTCTCCCATGATCCGCGTACTGATCGCAGACGACCAGGACCTGGTGCGCCTCGGGCTGCGCACCCTCGTGGAGAGCGAAGACGACATGGCGGTGGCCGGCGAGGCGGCCGACGGCCTCGCGGCGGTCGAGATGGCGCGGCGCGAGCGCCCCGACGTGATCCTGATGGACGTGCGCATGCCCGGCATCGACGGCATCGAGGCGACCCGCCGCATCGTGGCCGACGCCTCGCTGGCGGAGACCCGCGTGATCGTGCTGACCACGTTCGAGCTGGACGAGTACGTGTTCGACGCGCTCCGGCACGGCGCCAGTGGCTTCCTGATCAAGGACACCAAGCCCGCCGAGCTGCTGCGCGCCGTGCGGCTGGTCGCCGAGGGCGAGGCGCTGCTGTCACCGTCGGTCACTCGGCGGGTCGTACGCGAGTTCGCGACCCGCCCGAGCCGGGCCGCCAAGCCGCACCCGCAGCTGGGCACGCTCACCGAGCGGGAGCGGGAGATCGTCGGGCTGGTTGGGGAGGGGCTGAGCAACGACGAGATCGCCGAGCGGTTGGTGGTGAGCCCCGCGACCGCCCGCACCCACGTCAGCCGCGCCATGATCAAGCTGAGCGCCCGCGACCGCGCCCAGTTGGTCGTCTTCGCCTACCAATCCGGCCTGGTCCCCCGTTAGCCCCCGCTCCCGCGCGCCGCGCGCTCCCCCCGCCCCCCGCGCCCCCTTTCCGCCGATCAAGGGCGAATGCACGTGGTTCGATCTCAAAACCGCGTGCGTTTGCCCTTGATCGATGGACTTCTCCTTGATCGCCGAGGCATGCAGGGCGCGGCCCTGCCGCGCTTCGGGTCGCGCGCTCCGAGGCCGCCGCGGCGAGGGCCTCCTGCTCCGCGGTGCCGTTGGGGGAGGGGGTGTGTGCTCCGAGGCCCGCGGCGCGAAGACTCGCCGGCGCGGACGGTGATCGACGCGCCTGACGCGCGGCCCGTCACCCGACGGCGGCGACATCCGCCGATTTGTCGTGCTCTCCCGGCAGATCTCGCGCAGCGGCTCTGGCGCCGCGCGGCGCGTCCCACCGCGCGTCCCACCGCGCCTGACCCGGCGCGCGCCGGGCC
>NZ_JAIBNX010000175.1 GCF_026130045.1 Micromonospora sp. CPCC 205371 | reverse complement strand
GGCGGGGGGAGGGGGCGGCGGTGGACCCGCCCTGTGGGGGCGGCGGCCGCGCGGGGGTCCGATGGCCGAGTGCCGTGGGTGGGTCCGGAGGATCACCGGCCCCCGTGTCCCGGAGATCCGCCGGACGCCACCTAGGATTCATCTTGGCGAATGCTGGTGTCGCGGACCAGGAACGGCACTGGCACTTTGCCGGTACTTGATGCCGCAGCGGTGGGAGGCCCGAGGTGTTCGGTCGGCTGCTGCGCGGGCATCGCCGTCGGCAGGGCTGGACCCAGGAAGACCTGGCAGCCAAGGCGGGGCTGAGCGTGCGGGCGATCGGCAAGCTGGAGGCCGGCCGCATCGCGGCTCCGCGACCGCAGACTGTCAACCTGCTCGCCGCCGCACTCGGGCTGACCGGCGCCGACCGCGACGAGTTCCTCGCCGCCGCCGCGGCGAGCGACGACCAGCCGGCCGCCGCCGGCGTGCCCGCGCAGCTGCCACCGGATGTCAGCGGTTTCGCCGGCCGCCAAACCCAGCTGGCCAGGCTCGACGCGCTGCTCGCCGCTCCGCCCGGCCGGGCGGTCACCGTCGCCGTGCTGTCCGGCACCGCTGGTGTCGGCAAGACCGCCCTCGCGATCCACTGGGCGCACCGCGCCGCGAGCCACTTCCCGGACGGCCAGCTCTACGTCAACCTGCGCGGGTTCGATCCCGGTGGGCGGCTGACGCCACCCATCGAGGCGGTGCGCGGGTTCCTCGACGCGCTGGGCGTGCCGCCGGACGCGGTACCGGCCAGCCTCGACAGCCAGGTCGGCCTGTACCGCAGCAAGGTCGCGGGCAGGCGGATGCTGATCGTCCTGGACAACGCCCGCGACGCCGACCAGGTCCGGCCGCTCCTGCCCGGTACCCCATCCTCGGTCGTGGTGGTGACCAGCCGCGACCGGCTCACGGGCCTGGTCGCCGGCGTCGGCGCCGAGCCTGTCATGCTCGACCCCCTCTCCACGGTGGAGTCCCGCGACCTGCTCGCCCGGCGGCTCGACCCCGGCCAGGTCGACGGCGACCCCGACGCCGTCCGGCGCATCGTCGCCGCCTGCGCGCGCCTGCCGCTAGCCCTGACGATCGCGGCGGCGCGGGTGCGGCAGTCCGGTTTCGCGCTGCGCGACGTCGCCGACGAGCTGGGCGAGGCCGGGCAGCGCCTCGACGTGCTCGACACCGCCGACCGGACCAGCCAGGTGCGCGCGGTGTTCTCCTGGTCGTACGCGTCGCTGAGCCCGCCCGCGGCGCGCCTGTTCCGCCTGCTGGGCCTGCATCCCGGGCCCGAGGTGTCGACGCCCGCGGCGGCGAGCCTCGCCGGCACCCCGCCGCCCGAGATCCGCCCGCTGCTGCTGGAACTGGTCCAGGCGAACCTGCTGGCCGAACAGTCGCCCGGCCGGTACGTCCGGCACGATCTGCTGGGTGTCTACGCCGCCGAGCGGTGCCGGGCCGAAGACGGCGACGGCGAGCGCGCCGCCGCCGTCCGCCGGATGCTCGACCACTACACGCACAGCGCGTACCACGCGGACCGGGTCGTGTATCCGCTGCGCGACCCCATCCGGATACCGCTCGACCCGCCGGCACCGGGCACCACCCCGGAGATGCCCGCCGACGAGGAGCGTGCGCTGGCGTGGTTCGACGCCGAGCACGCCGTGCTGCTCGCCATCCAGCGCCGCGCCGCGGAGGATGGCTTCGACGTGTTGGTGTTGCAGCTCGCGTGGGCGCTGCGCACGTTCCATGTCTACCGTGGATACCGGGCCGGGATGGCCGCGGTGTGGCGGGCCGCGATCCCCGCGGCGCGGCGGATAGGCCGGCTGGACGAGGAGGCCGAGGCGCACCGGTGCGTCGCGCTAGCCGCCACCTACGTCGACGACTACGACGAGGCGCTTCTCAACTACCAGCAGGCCCTGCGCCTGTTCGCCGAGGCCGGCGACGACAACGGTCAGGGCTACACCCACCAGAGCCTCGCGCTGCTGAGCGAGCGCCGCGACGACCCGCGGGCCGCGCTGCACCACGCCGAGCAAGCGGTCGCCAACTTCCAGTCCGGCGGCCACGACCGCGCGCGGGCCAAGGCCCTCAACGCGGTCGGCTGGTACCACGCCATGCTGGGCGAGCACGACCAGGCGCTCGTCCACTGTGAACAGGCGCTGGCGCTGCTGGAGCGCTTCACCGACCCGTACGGCCAGGCACACACCTGGGACAGCCTCGGGTACATCCACCACCGCGCGGGCCATCCCGACCGGGCCGTCGAGTGCTACCTGCGGGCGGTCGCGCTGTTCGACGAGGTCGGCGACCGCGGCGACGGCGCTCTGACCCTGGTACGCCTCGGCGACAGCCACGACGCCGCCGGCGACCGGGAGGCCGCCGCGACCGCGTGGCGGAAGGCTCTGGACATCTTCACCGCCCTCGGCCACCCCGAAGCCACGACGGTCGAGGCCAGACTCCGCGCCTAGAGGGTGTACGCGAGCGTGCCGAAGCCGAGGGCGTCGTAGCCGCCGCTGTTGGGCCCGTAGTCTCCGCCGCCGCCCTCGGGGCCAACGCGCTTGGCGTACGCCTCGATGTCGGGCACGCGCAGGCCCTTCCGTACCCCGTAATGGTTGTAGAGCAGCGCCCACACGGGCGTGTTGATACCCCGGCCGGCCTCCGACACGACCGTCTGCTCCCGCCGCGCGCAGTTCTGGCCGGTGCCCCACCGGTACGTGGTGAACGGCACCTGCTGCCCCAGGTTGTACCGCGCGACGTACTCGGCGGCCTTCATGAAGCGGTTGTCGGCGTACCCGAACAGGTCGTGCCCCTGGTTCCACGCCATCTGGCAGAAGGCCCCCATCTGGCCCATGCCCATCAGGGTGTGTCCCTGGTCGCGCCCGCTCTCCTGCCACTGGGCGAGCCCGCCGGGGTGCAGGAACGGCACCGCGTGCATGATCGAGCCGTTGCCGCCGCCGGTCTTGAAGTAGGTGACTGCCTGGTCGATCTTCTCCTGGTCGTCGCAGAAGATGCCGATGGCGAGCACGGAGGCCATGTTGCACAGGTCCCAGTTGGCCCAGTAGTTCGTGATGCAGGCGTCGTTGTGCTTGGTGAGGAACTGGTTGTTCATCGGGTAGAAGATGCCGGTCAGCATCGCCGCGAAGCGCTCCTGGGCGAAGCCGGGATACCCGCGCATGATCTCGCCGGCGTTGGCCAGCTGCCACCCCTGCAGGCCCGCGAGAAGGAACCGGTCCGCGTTGCCGGCGAGGGCCTTCAGCGTGGCCGACCAGGCGTTCAGGATGTCGCGTGCCTTGTCGCCGTGTGCTTCGCTGCCGGCGACCTTCCAGCGGAGGGCATTCTGGTACGCGGCGGCGGCGTCCTTGAACAGCAGGGGGTAGTTCTGCCCGGTGCCGCCCCGGACGACGGTCGCGACGGGGCGTGGCTGGTATCCGCTCTGCGCGTTCGGGTTGGCGACGAGCCGGTCCCAGCCGGCCTTCCACGGCTGCCCACCCGACCTCACCTTGGCGGCCATGCGGTCGAAGTCGGCCTGGGTGTGCAGCGCACCCGGGTGGACGATGCCGGCCCGTGTGGTGGCCGAGACCTTCGGCTCGCCGGAAGGCGACGGGGACAGAGAAGGGGAAGGGGAAGGGGAAGGCCCGGGCGTGGCGGGCCCGGTGGTGGGCGGGCGGCGCAGACCCGCTCGCAGGAACGCGCCCGACCGCCCGTCGCGCATGCCCGCGAGCGCGGCGGTGGATCCGCCCACCACGCTCAACGTGCCCGCGCCGAGCACCGCCGCTGTCAGCAGCCGCCGCCGGTTGATCGCCTTACCGTCCTTGTGCGATGACACTTCGTGATCTCCTTGATCTCTGTGTCCACCCGCATAGGAGGCGGCGCAGGGTCCGCGCCGATAACAACTTCTTCCTAGCCGATGACGAATCGCGCCACGACCGCGACCACGAGGACGCTCTGAGCGGAGTGGATCGCGATGCCCATCCACGCGCTCTGGAACCGCCGGGTCGGGTACGCGAACAGCAGCCCCGCTATCACCGCGCCGGGAATCGACCACGGCATGTGCACGTGGTACAGCCCGAACAGGACGCCGTTGGCGACCCAGTCCGCCCGGCCGAACGCGCCGCTCATCCGGGGCAGCAGCAGGCCGCGGAACAGCAGTTCCTCGCCCACGACCGTGTTGGCCAGCTGTCCCAGGACCACCAGGGCGAGCATCCCCCACGCGCCGCGCAGCGCCTCCCGGGCCTCGTCGGAGCCGAGGAACTCGCCGAAACTGTGCCCGCTCGGCGCGGGCAGCTCGACCGGCAGGACCTGGAGCACGCCGTACCCCACCAGGAACGGGACGAGCCACCACCAGAGCCTGCCGCCGCGCCGACCGGTCCGGTCGACCGGTGCCCGCAGCCACAGCGCCTCCCGGAGTCTCCGATCCTCTCCCGGTCTGGAAGCCGGCGCGTGGCAGCGCTCCCAGGCCACCAGCGCGAACGCGAGCACACCCTGCCAGAGCAGCCCCGCGACCTCCACCGCGAACAGCGTCAGCGGGTAGCGCGGGCTCGATGGCGAGCCCACCGCGGGTGCGACCACCCACGCCAGTACCGCCATCGGGGCGGCGGCGGCCGCCCAGATCGCCAGCACCGTGCGGCGCCGATACTGCCTCACCCGTCCACCGTGGCACATCCGACGGGGGCGTGCTGCGCCCCGCGCGTTGAGCGCGGGGCGCAGGAGCCGTTACGCGCGGACGACCACGACCTCGTACGTGGGCGAGGTCGGCGGGAAGCCGGTGTCGAAGTGTGCGTTCACCGCCGCCAGCTTGTGGCCGAAAAGCGCCGCCGTCGTCGGGATGCCGAAGTGCGGGCTGGTGATGACCTTCTGAAGGGTGCCCTCGCTCAGGTCTCCGCTGAGCTTGAACCGCGAAATCTGGTTGTTGAAGTTCTGTACCGCCCACAGCCGGCGGCCGTCGAGCACGATGCCGTCCACATTGGGCACGTCGACGCCGGCGATCACCGCGCTGGCGCCCGTGACCGGGTCGACCGTGAAGACCTTCGCCGCCGCTGTGTGCGCGACGAGCAGGGTACGGCCATCCGCCGTGGCGGCGATCCCGTTGAGGTTGAACTCGCCGCTGGTGTCGGCGGCTGGGCCGGTGAGCGTGAGGGTCTGCAGTGGACCCGGCTTGCCGTACCCGTCGACCGGCACGAAGAACAGCTTGCCCTGCGCGGAGTCGGTGAACCAGGCGCCGCGACGGGTCAGCGCCACGTCGTTGACGAGGGTGCCGTTGGGAATCTGGTACGTGGCGACGGTCGCACCGGTGCGCAGGTCGTACACGTATGCGTCGCCGGTGAACCCGCCCGCGACGAACAGCAGGCCGTGGCGGAGATCGGCCTTCAGGCCCCCAGCCTGCCGGCCGGCCGGCACGTCGATGAAGAGCTCCGCGGTGCCGCGCTTCACGTCGCCCCGGAAGATGTCGCCGGTGAACAGGTCACCGGCGTAGAAGGTCGATCCCGCGCCGGCCGCGATGCCCTCGGCGGATGTGGCACCCGGCAGCACGATTACCTTGTCGGCTACCTTGCCGGCGCGCGGTTCCGCGGCCGCTGGGGCGGCAGTCGCGCAGATCATTCCCAGCGCGAGCAGCGGTACGGCCAGCCGATTCATGATCAAGTTGGGCAATGCTCCTCCAATCGGACAGTCTCTGCCCGATTGTGTCGTATTGGAGCCGCCTTCCGGATCGGTTCTACGAATCCGACGTAACGAAAAACTCGATCGCGATGTTGTCGGGGTCCTTGGCGTTGAGGTGCGCGCCGAACTGGTCCTCGACGATCGCCGAGTGCAGCACACCCTGCTCGTCGAGGCGCTGCCGCCAGCCCTCCAGCTCCGCGCGCGACTCGACGTGAATGCCGATGTGGTCCAGCCCGACGCGCGCCGGGTCGAACTCGTCCTTCTCGTCGGTCGCCTTATGGGTGCGGAACCCGACCATGAGCACCGGACCCGCGCAGACCGCGAGAGGACCGGTCTCGTCGCTGGCGGACATCATGGTCTGCCCGTCCAGCAAGCGGTTGTAGAAGTCGGCACTGCGCTCGACGTCCGTGACCGTCAGCATGATGTGCCCGATTCCCTGCGCCGATGGCATGGTGACCACCTCCCGGCTAAAAGCCCGCAAAGTACCAAAATCGACGCTACGCTCGGGCCGCCCGGCTGTCCATGTCTCATGTAGCGTCGCTGGCATGACGGCTCGACGGGGGCTCCTCGCGGCGCTGCTCCTGTGCCTGCTCGCCGCCTGCGGCGAAACGCGAGACGAGCCCGAGACGGCCACCACCGTCACGCTGACCGTCGACGACCGGCCGTTCCGGCTGTACGTGCCCGGCGGATACGACCCCGACCGTGCGGCACCCCTCGTCGTGGTGCTGCACGGCTTCGAGACCGACGCCGCGATGCAGGAGAACTACTTCAAGCTCACGCCCGAGGCCGAGCGGCGCGGCTTCCTGTACGCGATGCCGGAGGGCACGAAGAACCAGGCCGGTGACCGGTTCTGGAACGCCGCCGACGCGTGCTGCGACTTCGACCGCAGCGGCGTCGACGACTCCGGATACCTGCGCAAGCTGATCGACGCGGTCACGCGCACCTACTCTGTGGACGACCGGCGGGTCTACGTGATCGGTTTTTCCAACGGCGGGTACATGGCGCACCGGATGGCCTGCGAGCACTCGTCGGAGATCACCGCGATCGTGTCGCTCGCCGGCGCGGCGACCAACGACCCATCGCGGTGCACACCTCGCCGGGCGGTCAGCGTCCTACAGATCCACGGCACCGCAGACCGGATCGTCCGCTACCACGGCGGCCAGAACACCACCGGATCGTACCCGTCCGTCGCCGACACCGTCGGCCTCTGGCGGCGCCTCAACGGCTGCACCGAACAAACCGACACCTCCGCCGCACCCATCGACCTCGACTCGGGCCTGCCCGGCGCCGAGACGGCGGTCACCGCCTACAGCACAGGATGCCGTGACGGCACCCGCGTGGAGTTGTGGTCTATCAAGGACGGTGGCCACATCCCCGAGTTGACGGACGGCTTCGCACCCGCCGTGGTCGACTTCATGCTCGCCCGCGTCGCTCCGGCCTAAGCCCGTGCCAGGGTCGCGTCATACGGTCAGGGCAGCTGCGGCGAGCCGTGGAGGTACCAATAGAACCCGCCCTTGCCGTCGTTGTTGACGTCGTACCAGACCTGGCCGTCCCCGGTCCATCCGTTCTTCAGGGTGGTCTCGACCCAGGAGGTATAGCAGGTGCCGCTGCTGCCGACCCCGTTGTTCATTGCCGACTTGACGTCGCAGGTTCTCCAGGCGATGTGGTTGTCGTACCGTTCGAGCCGGACGTCGATTTCGAAGCCGTCATACCTGTCGGAGTAGGCGGTCATCCGAAACGTCTCTTTCCAGTGGATGGCGCCGCGAAGGTAGTTTCCGTTTCGCTCGACACAAACCTTCATGCTCACGCCGTGTTCGCCGTTGATGCCGGGCAGGTCAATAGTCTTGGGCTGCCAGGCAGTGCAGTCCGAAATGGCGGCGGCTTGGGCGGCCGAACCACCGACCAGGGCGAACGCCAACGGCACGGCCGCGAGCGCCACGATCGCCGTCTTCCTGAGCTTGCCGATCATCGTGACCTCCTTCTGGCCTGGATCCTGAACGACGGGTCAGCCCGCGCCGATGCGTTGCCTCTATTCTTGAGAAAATCTTGAGTATGTCGATCTCAGACGGTGGCGACGCTGGCCTGACTGGACGATGCGGCTCGCCGCATTGACCTGCGCGGCGCGCTCCCGGCTTTGAGGGTGGCTACGGCGCCTTCGCCGAGGGCGCGGATCTTCGCGTGTCGACGGTTTGGCGCGGGCCTGGTCGCGGTCGGACTGGCTCTGTCGGCCCTGGACATGTGGTGGGGTTCGCGGTCGACCAAACTCAGGCCGGTTTCAGTCGGCGGATCAGATGGTAGGCCTTGCAGCCCAAACACAGCCCGGTGGATGCGTTGAGGGCTGCCACGCCGAAGGCGAGAGCGGTGAGGCCGTAGCCAGCGACATCGACGCCGAGTGCAAAGGTGATCAGCGCCAGAGCGGTGAACACGAAGCCGACGAATTGGGCGAATCTCGGCGGCCGAGCATCCTCCAACTCGGCTGGCGCTCCGATCCGCGGCCAGATGACACGGGCGAAGATCTGCGCCCACAACGACCACTGAAAACTCACGAACGCGGTGAACCCAAACACTGCGACCTGGGAGGCGAGCAGGCCGAGACCCAATGGTCGAGCAACGTCAACGATGAGCAGCACGACGGCGAGCACGCCCGCTGTGGCCCCGGCGCTGAATCGCAAGAGGCGCGGATCGACATGGGCGCGGAGCGGGCACGCGCCAATACTGGTGCCCATGTGGTTCTCCAGAGAGTGAGATGCCAGCCAGTCCGACCCAGGTCAGGGTACTCGGCCCACACCCGCATCTGTTCGGACCAGTGCTTGAACCACGGGCGCCGCCGGATGCGAGCCCGCAAAGGCAAGGCCGGGGCGCGGGCACCCGCTCTCGCACCGTGCTCGTGCCCGAGACGACCCTGGCCATCGAGTTGCCCGGCAACGACCCTTGCATACGCAGCGCCCGAACCACCTCGACGAACCTTGGTAGTCGTCGAGGATGGCAATCTTCACGAGCCGTTCCACAAGACGGGGTCACCCGCCGGTGGCGAATTGGGCGAGGCGCGCCGAGACCGGCTCGGGGCGGCCGTCGTTCTGCCGCACGTCGGCGGTGAGTACGTCCAGGTGCTGGTAGCCGGGGGCCACGACCGTCTCACCGGACGGCGGCGGTGCGTTGGCGCCGCGCAGCCCGTCGCCGGCCAGCAGGGTGATGGTGGGGTTCGCGGTGAGCCCGTCCTGATGCACGGCGTTGCGCGCGATCTCGGTCGCTGCCGATTGCTGGATGTCGGTGACGAGCTTGGTGGGGAAGTAGTCCTCGGTGAAGTCCAGCGGCTGCTCGGCCATGCTGCGCGCGAGTTGCTGGATGTCGGTGACCTCTTTGCCCGCTGTCGTGAACGGCGTGCCGTCGCCGGCATCGGGCACCGGCCCGTCGGTCGGCCCGAACTCGTTGTAGTTGCGCCAGGTGTAGACCGGCCCGTTGGCCTCGTCGGGGATGGCGCGTGCCTCCTGGCCGAACATGCCGGCCAGCCCGGACAGCCCGGGGATTCCGGAGACGTTGCGGGCCAACGGAAACTCCTTGTCGGCGACCCGCCCACCCGCGAAGAACCCGACGCTGGTTTGCAGGAACGCCAGCGGCTGCGAGTTGTCGTCCATCAACGCGCCCAGCGCCGCTTCGTTGCTCAGCTTGAAATCGCCCGCCGCCGGGTTGCCGGTGACGAAGGCGAGGAGGTTCTTCGACAGCAGCAGCCGTGTCGTCCCGTCGATGTTGAGATTCGAGGGCAGGTCAGCGACCAATGTGGACTGCGCGTCGGGCGCGACTAGGGCGGCAAGGCCGGCGAGCGTGAGCACGTTCATCGTCTCGGCGTTGATGACGGCGGGCGCTGAGAGCGTGCGCGGTATGGCACCGCTGCGCAGTCCCGCCTGTACCACGGCGAAGCTGAGTCCCGGGTCGGGCATCATCCCGGTGGGCATCATCTGGCTGCCGGTGATGTCGGGCAGCGACGTGGAGATGGCGCTGTCGAGCGCGAAGTACCCCGCACACTGGTTGAAGCCGGCGTCGGCCTCCGTCGAGGGGTTGCCGTCGAAGTCCCATATGGAGAAGAAGCCGGTGAGGACGCCGCCGAGCGAGTGCCCGCCGCACATCACCTTCTCCTTGCGCAGTTCCTGGTCGGGCAGTTCCGCGACGAGCAGGTCGAACTGGTCGCGCAGGGTCTGCTCCAGGCCTACGTGCTGCAGGAACTCCACGTGGTCGTTGCCGAGGTAGCCGGCGAACCGCTGCCCGTCGACGGCTCCGTCGTTGTAGTAGTAGTCCAGCGCCGTCTTGAAGCTGCGGGCGGCCAGTCCGGCGCGTACGCCGCGGTTGTCCTCCAGGCAGTTGGACCGGCGGTCCAGCGCCCAGAATTCGATGCTCTGGCCGTCCTCCGCCGCTCTCGCGACGGTGTTGCGGGCCACCGCGTCGAAGGCGCCGGCACCCTCCAGCACACCGGGTTGGGCGACCAGAATCCGGTCGGCCGACGCCGACTCCACCGGGCCGTCCTCGTGCCGGTAACGCAGATATGACAGCCAGTCGCACTCGGCCGGGCGGGCGCCGACGCCTTCGGGGAGCGGAAGCTTGACCCGCACCACCGTCTCGACGACGTCGGTCACCGGGGAGCCGGAGGGCACCGACTGCTCCTCGCGTTCGGCGCTCGGGGCGCGGCCCTCTCCGGGTTCGTCCGCGGAGGCCACCGCCACGCCTACCCCCAGGGCCAGCAACGCGGCCGCGGCCGCCGCCGGCAGGGCCAGCCTTCGCGTACGGGTCATGCGCATGTCGCCCCTCCTTCCGGTGGCCACAAACGGGTGGTCGCCAGGTTGGGGCAGACGCTAACCGCGGCTGCGTATGGCCCGGTACTCATGCCGCGCGAAAGGCCTGCGGCGACGTTGTCACCACGCTGCGCGGCCGAGGTTCTACAGAGGAACGTACCGACGGTCGTCCAACAATCTCCAACCGACAGGAGTCAGGGTGTCCACGAAGGAGTATCACCTAGCGCGCCGCCGGGGGCGTGCCTTGCGCGCGGGGCTGATCGCGGCCGCCGCCGCGGCCGTCCTCGGCGGCGGGCTCACGGTGGCGAACGCGGGAAGTTCGGGCGCGGGAAGTTCCGGTGAGGAGGGCGCCGCCGAACAGGGCGCGGTCGCCGCGGCGCATGCGCTCGCCAGCCCCGACCTGGAAGGCGCGAACGACTTCGAGTGCGTGGCCAGCCCGGCGATACAAGAGGACGCCGACGACCCAGAACCGGTGATCCTGGTCCACGACACCTTCCGGGACGGCGCGTCGAACTTCGCGGTCCTGGCGCCCGAGCTCACCGGCGCCGGCCTGTGCGTCTTCGCGCTCGACTACGGCGGGAACGGCACCGCGCCGCTCGCCGACAGCGCGGCCCAGTTGCAGACCTTCGTGGCCGGCGTGCTGGAGGCGACCGGAGCGCCCAAAGTGGACCTGGTCGGCCACGGCCAGGGCGGCCTGCTCCCCCGCGTACTGGTCGGTCCGCTCGGTCTCGCCGAGCAGGTCGACGACATCGTCGCCATCGCGCCCGCGACCCGCGGAACGGACACGCCCCTGGAAGACCCGGACTTCGCGGAGTGCGCGGCGTGCGCCGATCTCGCGCCGGACTCGGAGTTCCTGGCACAGCTCAACGCGAACGGCGACGTGGTGCCCGGCCCGGCGTACACCGTGCCGTGGTCGATCGCCGACGACGTCATCACGCCGCCGGACAGCCAGACGCTCAAGGGCGGCGAGCCCGAGCAGGTCAACAACGAGCGCATGGAGTTCGCGTGCCTGGGCCGGCTCGACTTCAACCACGCCCTGGACCAGGAGCTCGCGGTCGCCGACATCGTGCTCAGCGCCGTACAGCGCGAAGGGCCGTCGGATCCGGGCCTGGCGTTCCGCCCGGCCCGGTGCTGACTGAGCCAACTGACCGATCAGACTGTTGTCGTCGCCGGCACCCTACTGCCGGCGGCGACAACTTTGTTGGTACCGCTAGTTTTGGAGCCGTTCGACCGCGAAGTCGGCGGCCTCGCCGGCGTTGCCGCGGTAGCTCAGGTGCGCGATCACGCTGGCGCCGTCCGGGTCGCAGATGACGTCGCCGTTGGCGCAGACGTCCAGGGTCCGGTCGGCGACCTCGCCCTCGATCCCGCCGCCCTGCTTGCGCAGCGGGTACCCGAACACCAGTACCGCCGCCACCCGCGGCTGGATCTCCGCCGGGATGGTGGCCACGACGGGGGCGCCGACGAGGGCGTTCTCGGAGCTGGTGCCGAGCGAGTTGCCCACGACGTTGGCGCCCTGGGAGTACCCGACGAGAACGAACCGCTGGCCGGCGCACTCCTGCGCCTGTGCGGTGACGTGGTCGACGAGCGCCTGGTTGCCTTCGGCTGGCGAGTTGGGATTCAGGCTCGCGGGGTAGTCGACGGCGTGGCTCGTCACGTTGCCGCCGGCCAACCGGTCCTGTATCGCGTCGAAGACCGGATCGCCGACAATGAGCCCGAGGCCGCCGGGTTCGTTGGTACCCCTGGCGACGACGACCTCGACGTCGGAACACTCCGCGGCGGACGCCATCGGGACGGTCACGACGGCGACGCCCCCGGCGGCCGCCAGCGACGCGGCGAGCAGGGCGCCGGTACGCCACCGGCCGCCCGGGATTCGGGAGCGCATGACAGATCACCTCTGTTTCGTTGCTCGATGCGCTTCGGACGGCATGAAGCTAATAAGCAGCGATTCAAGGTGATATAACGCTGGATGCTGGTATTAGTCGCGAACACTGTCACGGTCGTGCGCGTACGAGGGCAGGGTCTTCAGGCTGAGCAGCGCGCCGACGAGCATCAGCGCGGCGGCCGCCAGCAGGCCGTACGTGTATCCCCGCCCGACGTCGACACCGGCTCCGACCACCACGCCGATACCGGCGATCCCGAGCACCCCGGAGACCTCCCGCGCCACGCCGAAGACGCCGGCCGCGACGCCCGCCCGGTCCGCCGGCACCGCACCGAGCACGCACGCGCCGAGCGGTACCGTCAGGGCCGACCCGAAGCCGATGACGGTGAGCGCCGCGAGCAGCGTGACCGTCGTGCCACCGGCGGCGACCCCCGTCATGCCGGTGGCGACCAGCGCCAGGCCGGTGGCGACCGTACGGCCGGCGCCGAAGCGGGCCACGAGCGCCGGGGTGAGCGGCGCGCCGGCCGCCACGGCGATCGCGAGGGGCAGGAACGCCAGCCCGGCGCCCGTGGGCGTGAACCCGCGCACGCCCTGCAGGTAGACGGCGGTGTAGAAGTAGACGCCGTTGACGCCGAGTCCCCATAGGATCTGCACGCCGATCCCCCCGGAGAACGCCCGCACCGCGAACAGCCGCACATCGACGAGCGCCGCGAGCGCCCGCCGCTCGACCGGCACGAACGCCGCCCCGGCCCCCAGGGCGACGATGCCCGCGCCGAGCACCGACCCTTCGCCGAACCCGTGCGCCGTCCCCGCGATGAGCGCGTAGGCGGCGGCCGTCAAGGCGAGACTCCCGACGACGAGCCCCGCCCAGTCCAGCCTCTCCGCCCGCGCCCCGCTCGGCGCACCGCGAGATGGCGGGACCAGAGACCATGCGAGCGCGCCCACCGGGAGGTTCAGCAAGAAGATCCAGGGCCACGACGCGTGTTCGGCCAGCACGCCGCCGGCCGCCGGGCCGAAGGCCAATCCGACCGCGCCAGCCGCCGTCCAGATCGCGATACAGCGGACGCGTTCGCGTTCCCGCCGGTTCGCGACGATGGCCAGGGACGCCGGTACCACCAGGGCCGCGCCGGCGCCCTGTAGCGCGCGGGCGGCGATCAGAGTACCGGCGCCGGTCGCCGCCGCCGCCAGCGCGGAGGCGGCCGTGAACACCGCGAGTCCGTGCCGCAGCACGCGGTGCGGCCCGTACCCGTCGGCGAGGCGGCCGCCGGCCAGCAGGAGCCCCGCGAACGCAATCAGGTACGCGGCCGCGATCCACTCCAATGTGGTCAGTGGGATGCCGAGGTCGCGGGCGATCGACGGGGCGGCCGCCGTGACGACGGTGTTGTCGAGCATGGTGATGAACGCGGTCAGCGCGACCACCGCGCGGATCGTCCAGCGCCGCTCCACCCGGCCCGCCTCAGGCGGTCGCCGCGGCGGCCGGCCGGGGCAGCGGGCGCGGCTCGCTCCAGCGGCGGATCGCGGGCCGCTCGACGTACCTGGCGAGCAGCCAGCTCAGCGCGACGGTGGCCGCAAGCGCGGCGAGCAGGAACGCGATCGCGCCGGGCGGCGACCACTTACCGCCGCCGAGGGCAAGGTGTCCATAGTGGAGCACCGGCCAGTGCAGCAGGTAGAACGGGAAGGACAGGTCGCCCAGCCGCACCATGGTGGGGCTGTTCATCCAGCACCGCCTGCCGGCCACGTCGAAGGCGGCGGCGGCACCGAGCAGCAGCACGAGCGGCGCCACGAACGGGCCGACGAAGTTGAACGGCACCGGCAGCGGCAGCGCCACCGCCCAGCACACGAAGAGGAGTCCGAACATGACCCGCGGCCGTACCGAAGGCAGCCGCCCCTCCGCCACGATCCGAGCCAGCACGATGCCGACGACGAAGTCGAGCACCCGCACCGGCGGGAAGAACACCGCGAACCAGAACCGGTAGAACGGCACCGGAAAGTCGAACAGCGTCGGCTCGTACGGCAGCAGCAGCGACAGGAACGGCAGGCTCGCGATGGCGGCGCCGAGCCCGGCCACCCACCACCACAGCCGGTCGGGCCGGATGCGCGCCACGAGCCGCAGCAGCCATGGAAACATTAAGTAGAACGCCAGCTCGCAGGAGAGCGACCAGGTCGGCCCGTTGACCGCCGACAGCACCGGCACGCTGGGCACCCACGCCTGCACGAGGATCAGGCTGGGCAGTACCTCACCGGCGTTGATCGCCGCGCCGGTGGCGGCCATCAGGACCAGGCAGGCGGCGAAGATGACCAGGTGGTTGGGGAAGATCTTCAGCATGCGGCGGCGGTAGAACCGGCCGGTGCGGTCGCCGGGTCGGGCTGACCACGCGAGGACGAAACCGCTGAGCATGAAGAACAGGCTCAGCGCCGCCTCGCCAAGGCCCGCGGTCAGCCCGACGATCAGGAAGTTGACGGTGCCGTTGGCGAAGACGCCCTGCATCCCCGCGTGACCGACGAAGACCAGCAGCGCCGGCAGCACCCGTATCCCGGCGAGCATCGGCAACCGCTCCCGCTGGGCGGCCGGGTTCATGCCGGTACGCCCGCCGAGCGGAACACTCCCAGGCGCTCCTCGCCCACCCTGGCGCGGGCCGCTGGGTCGTCGACGCCGAGCCCGTCGGCCGGCGCGAGGCAGCGCACCCCGACCTTGCCGACGTGCCTGCCCAGCTGGACGGTGCGGGTCGCCTCGGCGGCCTCGGCCAGCGGGTACACGCGGGACAGGGTGGGCACGACCACGCCCAGCCGGATCAGGCGGTTGACCTCGGCGGCCTCCTGGTAGTTGGCGCCGTGGCTGCCGACGATCCGCTTGAGCCGCATCCACAGGTATCGGTTGTCGTACTGGTGGGCGTAGCCGCTGCTGGAGCCGCAGGTGACGATCGTGCCGCCGGTACGCGCCACGTACACCGACGCGCCGAAGGTCTCCTGCCCGGTGTACTCGAAGACCACGTGCGGGTCCTCGCCCACCTGCCGGCGCACCTCCTCGCCGAGCGCGCGCCACACCTTCGGATCGCGCAGCCCGTCGGGGCTCGGCGGCAGCGCCTCCCGGTTGACCACACGCGAGCAGCCGAGCCGGCGCAGCAGGTCCACCTTGGACTCGGAACTGACCACGCCGACGGGTATGCCGCCGGCGGCGAGCACCAGCTGGACCGCGTACCCGCCGAGGCCGCCGGTGGCGCCCCAGATGAGGACCACGTCACCGAGCCGCATCCCCGACCCGAGCGGGCTGATCAGCATCCGGTACGCCGTGGCCGCGCAGAGCGTGTTGCAGGCCGCCTCCTCCCAGCTCAGGTGGGGCGGCTTGGGCAGCAGTTGGGTGGACTTGACGACGGCGAAGTCGGCGAGCCCGCCGAAGTTCGTCTCGTACCCCCACGCCCGCTGGTCGCCGGTCATCGAGTCGCTGTGCACGGCCGGGTCCTCGGCGTCCACGTGGGCCGGTGTGACGACGACCCGGTCGCCGACCGCCCAGCGGCTCACGGCCGCTCCGACCCGCACCACCACGCCGGACGCGTCCGACCCGATCACATGCCAGGGCTGGTCGTGCCGTGCGCCCCAGCGGCCCTGGCGGGACATTCGGCCGAGGAACGCGAACGTGGGCACCGGGTGAAACGTGGCCGACCACACCGTGTTGAAGTTGATGCTGGAGGCCATCACGGCGACGAGCACCTCGTCCGGTGCGAGCGCGGGAGTCGCCACGGGTCCGATATGGATGGTCCTCCGGACGTCCAGGTTGGACTCTCCGGCGAACGACTCGGCGTCGGCGCGCAGCAGGTGCGCCGCCCGGTACGAGGTGGGGACCGGGCAGGCCAGCAGGTCCTCTGGCGGCGCTCCGGCGACCACGGCCTCGGCGAGCTCACTCATGCGGTCACTCCTTTCGGCGGTACCGGGGCCGCGCTCAGTAGCGCGTCGAGGTCGGCCGCCACGACGTTGACGGCGGGCGGGTCGAGCACGTTCAGGTGGTGGGCGGTGACCGGTACGACGCGCAGGTCGGCGCACCAGCGGCCAAAACCACGGTCGAGGTCGGTGTGCTCGTAGCGGGGATCGCGGACATTCCACGGGGTGGGCTCGGTGCACCGGTACAGCACGACCGGTCCGGTGTACTCGCCCGGCTCGTAGCGATCCAGGGCGCGGGTGTCGCGGTGCGACGTGATCTGGTGCCGCATGATCGCCTCGGGCAGCCGCTCGCTCAGACCGCTGTCCGCGATCCGGGCCTGTACCAGGTCGAACTGGCCGTCCTCGGGCAGCCCGTGCAGGTCCTCGGCGCTCAGGCGCACCTGGGCGCCGTAGGTCCGGCGCAGGTAGGCGCCGAACGCGACGAACCGCCGCACGAGCAGTTCGGTGTCGCGGCGCCTCGACACCGGCAGCGGCAGCCCCGCGTCGATGAGGCCGAGAAGTTCGACGCGCTCGCCCGCCGCCGCGAGCTGGCGGGCCATCTCGAAGGCGAGCACGCCACCGAACGACCAGCCCCCGAGCCGGTACGGCCCGACCGGTTGCGCGGCGGCGAGCAGTTCCAGGTACCGGGCGGCGCGCTCCTCGACCGGTCCGACGTCGTCGAGCCGCTCCAGGCCGTAGCACGGCTGGTCGGGGCCGAGCAGGTCCACGAGCTGGCGGTACACGACGGTGGTGCCGCCGGCCGGGTGGGCCAGGAAGAGCGGGCGCGCGCTGCCCGGTCGAGTGGGCGGCGGGGCGGCGGGGCGCAGCTCGCGCACCACGCCGCGGCGCACCTCGGCCTCGTCGGCCGCGCGCAGCGGTGCGGCCAGCCGCTCGGCGGTCGGTGCGGCGGCGAGCACGACCGCACCGACGTCCACCCCGGTGCGCTGGCGGAGCAGTGCGGTCACGCGGGCGAGAGCATCCGGCGGGGCGATCCGGTCGAGCCGGTCGGTGACGCCGCACGGCACGGGTCCGAGCACCTCGCGCACCGCTTGCAGTACCAGGCGTTCGGCCGCGTCCCTACCCTCGACGGCCGGCTCGGGCAGGCTCACGGGAGCGCCGTTGGCCCTGATGCCGAGCTCGGCGGCCACCGACCGTTCCAGGTCGGCGAGGGTGGCGCCGCGGACGAGTACAGCGGTCGGCACCGCGACACCGAAGTCGCGCTCAACGAGGTTCTTGATGCGGATGGCGGCCAGCGAATCGAGCCCGAGGTCGGCCAGCGGGGTGTCCCTGCCGGGCGGCCCGCTGGCGCCCAGTACCGCCGCGATCCGGGCGCCGATCTGGTCGCCGACGAGGCGGACCGCCTGACGGGAAGGGAGGTTGCGGAGCCCCGCGACCCCGGGCCCGGCCGCCTCGGGCCCGGTGGAACCGGCCGCGGTTACGGGGGTCGCCGCGGCCAGCCGGTCGGTGAAGAAGGGCAGGCGGGCGATCTCCGGGTACGCCGCCGCGGCCGCCGCGATGTCGAGGGGTACGACGCCGGTGGCGCCCGGCTCGCGGGACAGCAGCTCCTCCAGGGCGGCCACCGCGTCGTCCGGCTCGGTCGCCCGGAGCCCGGGCAGCCGCACCGCCGCCGCGCCGCCCACCCCTGCCCATACTCCATAGTGGACCGAGATCGCGGGGATGCCGTTGGCGCGCTGCCATCCGGCGAACCCGTCCAGCCAGGCGTTCGCGCCCGCGTACACCGACTGCCCGGGCGAGCCCAGCAGCGCCGCGGCCGATGACAGCGACACCCACCAGTCCAGCTCGCCGGCCGCGCCAGCGGCCCGCACGGCGGCGTCCAGCCGCCAGGCGCCGCGCGCCTTCGGCCCCCATACCCGGGCCAGATCGGCCTCGCGGACGTCGGTGACGAGACCGTCGGCGCGGACACCCGCGCCGTGCACCACGCCGGCCAGCCGGAGGCCGCCCGTGCGCGCCGCCGCGACGGCGGCTTCGGCGGCGCCGGGCGTGGCCAGGTCGCCGCAGACCACGCGCACGTCGGCGCCCAGC
>NZ_JAIBNX010000174.1 GCF_026130045.1 Micromonospora sp. CPCC 205371 | reverse complement strand
CAGCACGACCCGCGCAGCACGACCCGCGCAGCACGACCCGCGCAGCACGACCCGCGCAGCACGACCCGCGCAGCACGACCCGCGCAGCACGACCCGCGCAGCACGACCCGCGCAGCACGACCCGCGCAGCACGGGCTGCGCAGCAGCCCGGCATGCAGGAGCCGGCCCGCGCAGCAGCCGGGCCGCGGCTGCCGCAGCCCGTGCCGCTCTCCGCGCTCAAGGACGCCTGCCGATCAAGGACATTCGCATCGATCAAGGCCGAATGCACGCGGAAATGAGATCGAACCACGTGCATTCGCCCTTGATCGGCGCAAGGCCGCCTGGCGCGGCCGCCCACACGCCGCCTGGCGTGGCCGGCTACAGCCGCGTAAACGCGCGGAGCGCGGTTTATCACTGATGGACGAGTGGCGCACGGGGAGGACGGGACGAGCGCACGATCCAGCCCGGGAGGGGGGCGAGGAAGGGAGAAGGGGCGTACCTGGGGGAAATGTGAGCGGCGTGCTCTTGACAGAGAGTGAGCCGCCCGGAAGCATGCCTGTTAACGTGAACAGCCCTACAGAACAGGCGAAAAACGCATGGTCAAACGGCCCGACAACGGCGCACCGGCGAACGCCCGAGCTCCTCGGCGCTCGCCGGGGATGGTCGACGTCGCGCGCCTGGCCGGCGTGTCACATATGACGGTTTCCCGAGTCATCAACGATCAGCCTACCGTGAGCCAGGTCACGCGCCAGCGCGTACTCGCCGCGATGAGTGAGCTCGGATATCGCCCCAATGTCGCGGCCCGCGCGCTCGTCACCGGTCGCACGCGCACGCTCGGCGTGATCAGTGTGGACACCACGCTTTACGGGCCGGCGTCGATGTTGCTGGCGATCGAGCGAGCCGCTCGGGAAGTTGACTATTCGGTCAGCATCGCGAGCCTTCCGGGACTCGATCGGCGCACGCTGCGGGACGCGTTCGACGCGCTCGCCTCGCAGGCGGTCGAAGGGATAATCGCGATCACGCCGCATGTGGCGGCCACCGCGGCGCTCCGGCACGTGCCCAAGGATGTTCCGGTCGTGGCGGTCGAGGGCGGCAAGGGTCCACTCCCGACAGTGGCGGTCGATCAGTACCTCGGGGCTACCGAGGCGACGCGGCACCTGCTTTCGTTGGGGCACCGCACCGTGGGACACATCGCCGGTCCGTCCGACTGGTACGAGGCGCAGGAGCGGGAGCGCGGCTGGCGCGACATGCTGGTCGCCGAGGGCCGCGAGGTGCCCGAGGTGGTGCGGGGTGACTGGAGCCCGCGGTCGGGATACGCGGCGGCCAAGCAGTTGCTCGAAAAGACGACCCAGAAGGTGACGGCACTGTTCGTTGCCAATGATCAGATGGCCATCGGTGCCCTACGTGCTCTCGGCGAGGCGGGGATCTCCGTCCCGCGCCAGGTGAGCCTCGTCGGGTTCGACGACATCCCGGAGGCCGAGTTCTTCTCCCCGCCGCTGACGACGCTGCGGCAGGAGTTCAGCGAGGTGGGGCGGCGGAGCCTGGAGCTGCTGCTGGAGCAGGTCGAGGGCGCGCCACGCACCCGCCGGCGCCTCGTGATTCCGCCCCAGTTCATAGTCCGCGACAGCACAGCAGCTCCCGAGTAACAACAGCCAACACCCCAACCCACAAAGGACACAACCACCCCATGAGTGACCGGTATGTCGTAGGTGTCGACTACGGGACCCTGTCGGGACGGGCCCTCGTGGTCCGGGTCGACGACGGCACTGAGGTCGGCACCGCCGTCCACGAGTACAAGCACGCGGTCATCGACCGCACGCTGCCCGCCACCGGCGAGTCCCTTCCGCCCGACTGGGCGCTCCAGGACCCCGAGGACTACATCGACGTTCTCCGGACGGCCGTGCCCGCAGCGGTGGCCGCCGCGGGCATCGACCCGGCCGACGTCATCGGCATCGCCACAGACTTCACGGCGTGCACGGTGCTTCCGGCGCTGAGCGACGGCACGCCGCTGTGCTGGCTGCCCGAGCTTTCGGGGCGCCCGCACGCGTACCCGAAGCTGTGGAAGCACCACGCCGCCCAGGGGCAGGCCGACCGCATCAACGCGCTCGCCCACGAGCGCGGCGAGCCATGGATCAACCGGTACGGCGGCAAGATCTCCTCGGAGTGGCAGTTCGCCAAGGGTCTCCAGTTGCTGGAGGAGGACCCGGTGGTCTACGCGCAGGCCGAGCGGTGGATCGAGGCGGCCGACTGGATCGTCTGGCAGCTCTGCGGCACCGAGACCCGTAACGTCTGCACCGCCGGCTACAAGGGCATCCGCCAGGACGGCCAGTACCCGAGCCGGGAGTACCTGGCGGCGCTGAACCCCGGCTTCGCCGACTTCGTCGAGAAGATCGACTTCCCGCTGCTGCCGCTCGGCGCCCGCGCCGGTGGGCTGACCGCGCAGGCCGCGGAGTGGACCGGCCTGACCGAGGGCATCGCCGTCGCGGTGGGCAACGTGGACGCGCACGTGACCGCGCCCGCCGCGCAGGCGATCGAGCCGGGCCAGATGGTCATGATCATGGGTACGTCGACCTGCCACGTCATGAACGGCACCACCCTCGCCGAGGTGCCCGGCATGTGCGGCGTCGTCGAGGGCGGCATCGTCGAGGGCAGTTGGGGGTACGAGGCGGGCCAGAGCGGCGTCGGCGACATCTTCGCCTGGTTCGTCGACTCGTCGCTGCCGGCCGAGTACCGCGACGAGGCCGCCCGGCGTGGCGTCAGCCCGCACGTGTACTTGAGCGAACTGGCCGCCGCGCAGCGGGTTGGCCAGCACGGTCTCGTGGCGCTGGACTGGCACAACGGCAACCGCTCGGTGCTGGTCGACCACGAGCTGTCCGGCGTGATCGTCGGCTTGACGATCGCCACCAAGCCGGAAGAGGTGTACCGGGCGCTGCTGGAGGCCACGGCGTTCGGCACCCGCACCATCGTCGACGCGTTCGAGGGCTCCGGCGTACCCGTGCGGGAGCTCGTGGTGGCCGGCGGCCTGCTGAAGAACCGCTTCCTCATGCAGCTGTACGCGGATGTCACCGGCCGTCCGCTCTCGGTCATCGACTCCGAGCAGGGCCCGGCGCTGGGTTCCGCGATCCACGCCGCGGTGGCCGCGGGCGCCTACCCCGACGTGCCGGCTGCCGCCGCGGCCATGGGCCGCGTGCAGCGGCGGGTCTACGAGCCCGACGACGAGCGCGCGAAGGCCTACGACGCGCTCTATGAGGAGTACAAGCAGTTGCACGATTACTTCGGGCGGGGCACGAACGACGTGCTGCACCGCCTTCGCAAGATCCGGAACGAGGCACACTCATGAATGTCGACAAGCTGAGGGAAGAACTCGTCGGGCTGCACCACGATCTGATCCGCTGGGGGCTCGTGGTGTGGACGGCGGGCAACGTCTCGGCCCGAGTGCCGGGCGAAGATCTTTTCGTCATCAAGCCGAGCGGTGTCTCGTACGACGACCTGACGCCCGAGTCGATGGTGGTCTGCGACCTGGACGGCAAGCTCGTCGAGGGTGACCTGTCGCCGTCGAGTGACACGGCGGCACACGCGTACGTCTACCGCGCCATGCCGGAGGTCGGCGGCGTCGTGCACACGCACTCGACGTACGCGTCGGCGTGGTCGGCGCGGGGCGAGGCGATCCCGTGCGTACTGACCGCGATGGCCGACGAGTTCGGCGGCGAGATCCCGGTCGGGCCATTCGCTTTGATCGGCAACGACGACATCGGCAAGGGGATCGTGTCGACTTTGAGTGGCCACCGGTCACCGGCCGTGCTGATGCAGAACCACGGCGTCTTCACGATCGGCAAGAGCGCCAAGGCTGCCGTCAAAGCGGCCGTGATGTGTGAGGACGTGGCACGTACCGTGCACATCGCGCGCTCTTTGGGGCCTCTGATCCCGATCGCGCAGTCTGATGTCGACAAGCTGTACGACCGGTACCAGAACGTCTACGGGCAGCGCTGAGCCACATCTATCCCGGTCCGAAGATCATGGGCGTGTTACAAGAACGTGACACTGTGATGCCCATCCTGGACCTTGACGAGACGGATGTGAACGTTAACGCTGTCCATCTGGTGTTACCTGAGCGTCAGGCACGCACCGGTTCCTGAGAGAGGAAAGCCTGTGAGCAGAAAGATCTTGGTCGCTCTTGGCGGCGTCGCGCTGGCGCTCAGCCTGGCGGCCTGCGGCGGTGAAGGTGCGGGCAGTGACTCCAGCACGAGCGGAGACAAGCCCGCCGACCTGACCATTGGTGTGTCGATGCCGACACAGACCTCCGAGCGATGGATCGCCGACGGTAACTCCGTAAAGGAGAAGCTGACGGCGAAGGGGTACAAGGTCGACCTGCAGTACGCGAACGACGACATCCCCACCCAGTCCCAGCAGGTTGACCAGATGATCACTCAGGGCGCCGACGTCCTGATCATCGCGGCGATCGACGGCACGGCGCTGAGCAGCCAGCTGCAGGCGGCGGCCGACAAGAAGATCCCGGTCATCGCGTACGACCGGCTGATCCGCGACAGCAAGAACGTCGACTTCTATGTCAGCTTCGACAACTACAAGGTCGGTGTGGCACAGGCCAACGCGCTGCTGACGGGCCTCGGCCTGCTCAAGGCCGACGGCTCGAAGGGCACCGCGACCGGGCCCTTCAACATCGAGCTGTTCGCCGGCTCGCTCGACGACAACAACGCGCACTTCTTCTTCAGCGGCGCGATGGACACCCTCAAGCCGTTCGTCGACGGGGGCACGGTGAAGGTCAAGTCGGGCCAGACGAAGATCGAGCAGGTGGCGATCCTGCGCTGGCAGCAGGAGACCGCGCAGAAGCGCATGGAAGACCTGCTGACCAAGAGCTACAACGACGGCAGCAAGGTCCAGGGCGTCCTGTCGCCGTACGACGGCCTGTCCCGCGGCATCATCACCGCGCTGCAGAACGCCGGGTACGGCACGGCCGCCAACCCCATGCCGCCCGTCACCGGCCAGGACGCCGAGATCGCGTCGGTCAAGCTGATCAACGACGGAGTCCAGAACTCCACGATCTTCAAGGACACCCGCCTGCTGGCCGAGCAGGCCGTGATCGCGGCCGAGGCGTTCCTGCAGGACAAGACTCCGACCGCGAACGACACCAAGACGTACGACAATGGCGTCAAGGTTGTTCCGTCGTACCTGCTGCCGGTCGTGACCGTCTACAAGGACAACATCAAGAAGGAATTGATCGACTCCGGCTACTACACCGCTGAGGAAGTCGCCGCCGGTCAGGCCAAGTAAGACCGGGGGTCGGGCTCGGTGGTGCAAACCCGCCGGGCCCGATCCTCTTTCACACGTAACAAGGAGAATCATGGACGACGCCATTCTCGAGATGCGCGGGATCACCAAGCGGTTTCCCGGTGTCACGGCGCTGCAGGACGTCTCCATCACCGTCCGGCGAGGTGAGATCCACGCCATCTGCGGCGAAAACGGGGCTGGCAAGTCCACGCTCATGAAGGTGCTGTCCGGGGTGTACCCGACCGGCAGCTACGACGGCGAGATCATCTTCGACGGCCAGCCGGTGCACTTCAACGGCATCCGCGACAGCGAGCACGTCGGCATCGTGATCATCCACCAGGAGCTCGCCCTGGTGCCGTACCTGTCGATCGCGGAAAACATCTTCCTCGGCAACGAGCGCAAGGGCGCCAGCTCGCTCATCGACTGGCACCGCACGAACGCCGAGGCCGGAAAGCTGCTGGAGTCCGTCGGCCTGGGTGAAAACCCGGTCACGCCGGTGATCCAGCTCGGCGTCGGCAAGCAGCAGCTTGTCGAGATCGCCAAGGCGCTGTCGAAAGAGGTGCGCCTGCTGATCCTCGACGAGCCGACCGCCGCCCTCAACGACATCGACTCGGCGCACCTGCTCGGCCTGCTGCGCAAGCTGAAGGCGCGCGGCATCACCTGCATCATGATCTCGCACAAGCTCAACGAGATCACCGCGATCGCCGACTCCACCACGGTCATCCGCGACGGCAAGACGGTCGAGACGCTCGACATGCGCGGCGGCGACGTGACGCAGGAGCGGATCATTCGCGGCATGGTCGGCCGCGATCTGGAGAGCTTCTACCCCGACCGTGTCTCGTCGCCGGGTGAAGAGGTGCTCCGGATCGAAGACTGGACCGTCCGGCATCCCGTGCAGGACCGCAACGTCGTCGAGGGCGCCAACCTCAACGTGCGCGCCGGCGAGGTGGTCGGCATCGCCGGCCTCATGGGCGCCGGCCGCACCGAGCTCGCGATGAGCGTGTTCGGCCGCTCGTACGGGCGCGACATCTCCGGCCGGATCTACATGCACGGCAAGGAGGTGAAGGCCCGCAACGTGGCCGAGGCGATCGACAACGGCATCGCGTACGCCACGGAAGACCGCAAGCGGTACGGGCTGAACCTCATCGCGGACGTCTGCCGCAACATCTCCGCCGCCGCCCTCGGTAAGCTCTCCCGCGCCGGGTGGGTAAACGGCAACGAAGAGATCAAGGTGGCCGAGCAGAAGCGCCGCGACATGAATATCAAGACGCCGACCGTCATGTCGGTCGTGGGCCAGCTCTCCGGCGGCAACCAGCAGAAGGTGGTGCTGTCGAAGTGGCTGCTCACCGACCCGGAGGTGCTCATCCTCGACGAGCCAACCCGCGGCATCGACGTCGGCGCCAAGTACGAGATCTACACGATCATCAACAGGCTGGTGGCAGACGGCAAGGCCGTCATCGTCATCTCGTCCGAGCTGCCCGAGCTGCTCGGCATCTGTGACCGCATCTACACGCTCTCTGCCGGGCGCATCACCGGCGAACTGCCGGTGGCCGAAGCCACGCAGGAAAACCTCATGGCGCTCATGACGAAGGAGAAGGAGCTCGCCGCATGACCAGCACCAAACCCACGGCGGCGGAGGAGACCGCGTCGGAGAGCGCCCCTGCCGCGGCGTTGCACACCGGGATCAGCGACCCTCGTACGTTGATCATGCGCAACCTGCGCCAGAGCGGCATCTACGTCGCTTTCGTCGCCATCATCGCGCTGTTCGCGGTCCTGACTGACGGGGTGCTGCTGAGCCCGGGCAACATCACCAACATCGTCCTCCAGTACTCCTACATCCTGGTGCTCGCGATCGGCATGGTGATCGTGATCATCGCCGGCCACATCGACCTGTCCGTCGGATCGGTGGTCGCGCTCACCGGCGCGGTCTCGGCC
Organism: Micromonospora sp. CPCC 205371; assembly: GCF_026130045.1. Lineage (GTDB taxonomy): Bacteria > Actinomycetota > Actinomycetes > Mycobacteriales > Micromonosporaceae > Phytohabitans. The sequence goes on along the minus strand of NZ_JAIBNX010000174.1, from coordinate 11,106 downwards.
GTACTCGTCATCCAGCAGGACTACCCGTGGTGGGCCGGCATGGTGGCGGCGGTGGCGGTCGGCCTCGCGGTCGGCGCGTGGCACGGCTTCTGGGTGGCGTACGTCGGGATTCCCGCGTTCATCGTGACCCTCGCCGGCATGCTCCTGTTCCGCGGGCTCACGCTCCAGGTGCTCGACAACATCTCGCTCTCGCCGTTCCCGTCCGAGTACCAGAAGGTGGCGAGCGGGTTCCTCAACGGCCTGATCGGTGGCCAGGGCTACGACGCGTTCACGCTGCTCATTGCGGCAGTCGCCGTCGGCGGCTACGCGGTGTTCGGCTTCCGCACCCGCCTCGCCCGCATCCGCTACCAGCAGCCGGTCGAGTCGTTCCCGCTGTTCGTCGCCAAGGTGCTGGCGGTCGGTGCCGTCGTCATGTACTTCGCCTGGCAGCTCGCACACGCGCGCGGCCTGCCGATCGTGCTGATCATCCTCGCGGTGCTCGTGCTCGCGTACGGGCTCGTGACCCAGCGCACGGTCTTCGGCCGCCAGGTGTACGCGATCGGCGGCAACCTGTCGGCGGCGCTGCTCTCCGGTGTGAAGGTCAAGAAGGTCAACTTCTGGATCTTCGTCAACATGGGCTTCCTGGCCGGTGTCGCCGGCGTCATCTACTCCTCGCGGGCCAACGGCGCGCAGCCCGCCGCCGGCAACATGTTCGAGCTTGATGCGATCGCCGCGGCGTTCATCGGCGGCGCGGCCGTCTCCGGCGGCGTCGGCAGGGTCGTCGGCGCCGTGGTCGGCGGCCTCATCATGGCGGTCATGAGCAACGGCATGCAGCTCATGGGCGTCGACCAGTCGACGCAGTCCGTCGTCAAGGGCTTGGTGCTGCTGATCGCCGTGGCGTTCGACATCTACAACAAGCGCCGCGCCGGCGCGACGCGCTAGCTCGAAAGCTCAGCGCAGAGCTCGCGCTCGGTGCCGTGGTACATCGTCACGGTCTTGTACGACGTGGCGTCGAAAGCGATGGTGTAGAGGCCGTCGAAAACGTAGATTCCGCGAGGGCGGTTGCCGCCGCCCTCGCGGAACCCGAAGAGCGCCGGCCCCACCACATACCAGACCGAGTCGGTGACCAGGGTGCCGCCGTCGGCGTACTCGACCATCGCGCTGCCGCTCAGGTCCACCTCGACGGACGCGCCGCTCGCGCCGTTGGTCACCTTCAGCACGAGGTCGCCCACGTAGGCCTCGCGCTTCGTGGAGCCGTCCGGGTACCGCTCGAACACGCGGGTCCGCACCTCGTCGACCACCGGCTCGGCGCGCACGGGGAAGTCGCACCGGGCGCCCGCCGGCACCTCCCAGGGCGAAGACGGCGCCGGCACCCAGCCGCCGGTCGCCGCCGCGGCGGGGTCGGCCGCTACGAGTACGGCCAGCAGAGACACGATCCCAATGATCATTTTGCGCATGGCGGAAGTCTCGTCGAGGCGGCTCACCACAGGCTCACCATGTAACTATTCGGCATGGAGTTCCAACTGCTCGGGCCGTTCGAGGCGCGGCACGAGGGGCGGCCCGTCCCGGTCGGCCTGCGGCGCCAGGAGCGCTGCCTGCTGGCGATCCTGCTGCTCGAAGCGGGCCACGCGGTAGCCATCGACCGGCTGCTCGATCTGGTCTGGGACGGCGATCCACCGGCCAGCGCCAGGAGCACCCTGCACACGTACGTCAACCGGCTGCGCGCCGCCCTCGCCCCGTACGGCGTCGACGTGGAGACCCACGGCGACGGGTACGCGGTCGCCCCGGGCGGCCACGCCGTCGACACCGCGCGCTTCGCCGAGCTGGCGCGCCGCGCGGCCACCGCTACCGACCCGGCTGTCCGTGTGGAGCTGGGCACCGAGGCGCTCGGGCTGTGGCGCGGGCCGCTGCTCGCCGGCCTGGCCGGCGACGGCTTGCGCCGCCGCATCGGCACCGGCCTCGAAGACCTGCGCCTTACGACGGCCGAGCTCTGCGCGCAGGTCCAGCTCGATATGGGGTACCACGACCGCGTCATCGCCGGCCTGATGGACCTCGCCGAGGCGCACCCCACGCGGGAAGGGCTGGTCACGAGCGTGATGACCGCGCTGTACCGTGCCGCCCGCCAGGTCGACGCGCTGCGCCTCTACGAGCTGGCGTACAAGGCGCTCGCCGGCGAGCTGGGCGTGGAGCCCGGTCCGGAGCTGGAGACGGTGCACCAGCGCATCCGGAGCGGCGACCCGCGGCTGGAGCGGCCCGCCGCGCCGGTGTACGCGGTGCGGGTCCGCGAGGTCTGGCTGCCGTGGAGCGTCGGCGGCCATCCCGCGCTCGACTTCTGCAACACGTACGCGGGTTGGCGCGGGGAACGGATGCCGGGGGCGGAGTGGCTGCGCGGGTACCCGACGCTCGCCGTGTGGGCCGGCTACCAGGATCTCGTCGACGATGCCGCGGTGAGCCGCCTGCTCGACGAGGCGCGGCTCGATCCGCTCGGCGCGTCCGCGGTCCTCGACGAGGCTCGGGCCCTGCGCGCTGACCTGTACGCGTGCCTCACCGACCGGGACGGCAACGCCGCCTTCGCCGCGGTGGCCCGGTATGTCGAGGCGGCTGCTCGGGTGTCGGTGTACGAGCGCGGGCCGGACGGGCTGGGGCGCTGGCGCCTGTCCCGCGAGGCCGGCCTGCGCACGCCGTTGTACGCCGCCGCGCGCAGCGCCGGCGAGTTGCTGGCAGATCCGCGGAGCCGGTCGGTGTGCGCGTGCCCGAGCCCGCGCTGCGGCTGGCTCTTCATCGACCACAGTGGACAGCGCCGCTGGTGCAGCCTCGCCACCTGCGGCCCGAGGTCTTGACGCGGCGACCGTGAGGGTTAAGGATGTGTTTCAGACCGTCGGTGTTAACGTTAACAGAGGGGCTGACATGGCACTTCCCCGCCGGCACTTCCTTCGCAACGCCTCACTCGTCGCCGCGGCACCCGCCATCGGCGTGGCCATGGGCAGTCCTGCGACGGCATCCACGCCGCCGGCGTGGAGCGTGCGGCCGTTCGCGCTCAAGGACGTCGCGCTCGGCGATGGCCTCTTCGCCGACAAGCGCCGCCTGATGCTCGACTTCGGCCGCGGCTACGACGTCGACCGGATGCTCCAGGTCTTCCGCGCCAACGCCGGACTGTCCACACTGGGCGCCGTCGCTCCCGGCGGCTGGGAGGGGCTCGACGGCGAGGCAAACGGCAACCTGCGCGGTCACTTCACCGGACACTTCCTCACCATGCTGTCGCAGGCGTACGGCAGCACAGGCGAGGCTGTCTTCGCCGACCGCATCCGGTACATGGTGGGTGCGCTTGTCGACGTCCGCGAGGCGCTGCGGCGCCCGCCAGCCGTGCTGAGCGTCGCGGGCAGGTTCGGCACGGCGGTCGAAAACGTGCGGGGCTCCTACCAGTACGTGGACCTGCCGGCGACAGCGCTCGGTGGCGCGGCGGCAGTCACCATCGCCGCATGGGTCAAGCCGGCGCACGGCGGCAACTGGGCCCGGGTCTTCGACTTCGGCAACAACACCACGCGATATCTGTACCTGGCGGCCCGCAACGCGGGCGGCGTGCCGCGCTTCGCCATCACCACCAGCGGGCCGGGCGGCGAACAAGGCATCAACGGCACGGCACCGCTGCCGCTCGGCGAGTGGAGCCACATCGCGGTCACGATCGCCGGCGGCACCGGCACCCTGTACGTCAATGGCGTCGCCGTCGGCACGAACACCGGCATGACGCTCAGCCCCGCCGCACTCGGCACGCTGACCAACAACTGGCTCGGCCGCTCGAACTTCTCCGGTGACCCGGTCTTCGCCGGCGCCTTCGACGACGTGAACATCTGGTCCCGGGCGCTGACCGCCGCTGAGGTGGCCGCGCTCCAGACGGCGCCCTCGACCGGCGACCTGGCCTCGTACGCGTTCGACGAGACCACCGGCGGCACGTTCAGCGACGTGTCCGGGCGCGCGCAGCACGCCACGCTGCGCCGCACCTGGGGCGGTCCGAGCCACCCCGGCTTCCTCGCCGCTTACCCGGAGACGCAGTTCATCACGCTGGAGTCGATGACGAGCGGCAACTACACGGTGGTGTGGGCGCCCTACTACACGGCGCACAAGATCCTGCGCGGGTTGCTCGACGCGTACCTGAACACCGGCGACGAGCGGGCGCTCGACCTCGCGAGCGGCCTGTGCGACTGGATGCACTCGCGCCTGTCCGTCCTGCCGGACAGCACGCTCCAGCGGATGTGGGGCATCTTCTCCAGCGGTGAGTTCGGCGGCATCGTCGAGGCGATCTGCGACCTGCACGCGGTCACCGGCAAAGCCGAGCACCTCGCGCTGGCCCGGCTCTTCGACCTCGACCGGCTCATCGACTCCTGCGTGGCCGGTCAGGACATCCTCGACGGCATGCACGCCAACCAGCACATCCCGATCCTGACAGGGCTGGTTCGGCTGCACGACGAGACCGGCGAGGAGCGGTACCTGACCGCGGCGAAGAACTTCTGGGGCATGGTGGTGCCGACCCGGATGTACGGCATAGGCGGCACCAGCACCGCCGAGTTCTGGCGGGCGGCAAACGTCATCGCCGGCACGCTGAGCGACACCAACGCCGAGACCTGCTGCGCGTACAACATGCTGAAGCTCAGCCGGATGCTGTTCTTCCACGAGCAGGACCCGAAATACATGGACTACTACGAGCGGGCGCTCTACAACCAGGTACTGGGCTCCAAACAGGACCGTCCGGATGCCGAGAAGCCGCTCGTCACGTACTTCATCGGGCTGGTTCCCGGACACGTGCGCGACTACACGCCGAAGCAGGGCACCACGTGCTGCGAGGGCACCGGCATGGAGAGCGCGACGAAGTACCAGGACTCGGTCTACTTCGAGAGCGACGACGGGTTGTACGTCAACCTCTTCAGTCCGTCCACAGTGACCTGGCGTGGTGTCACGGTCACGCAAAGCACCAGCTTCCCCTTCGAGCAGGGCACCACGCTGACCGTACGCGGCAAGGCGACGTTCGATCTGCACCTGCGGGTGCCGGGCTGGGCCCGCGACGGGTTCGAGGTGACCGTCAACGACCGCGCGCTGACGCGCGTCCCGGTGCCCGGCACGTACCTCACGATCTCGCGTACGTGGCGGGACGGCGACACGGTGCGCGTCCGGATGCCGTTCAGGCTGCGGGCGGAGCGGGCGCTCGACGACCCGACCGTGCAGACGCTCTTCTACGGTCCCATCAACCTCGTCGGACGAGACTCCCGCACCACATACCTGCCGGTCACGCTGCATCCCACCGCTGCGCTGAACGGTGATCTGGCCGGCGCGCTCACACCGATGCCGGACAAGGCGCTGCACTTCACGCTCGGCGGCATCGAGTTCGCGCCGTTCTTCGAAGGCACCGAGGATGCCACCCACGCGTACGTCGAACGGGTCGAGCCGCGGGTGGTCTTTGCCGGGCTGGACTCAGGGGTGGCCAACCCGGCCCGTGCCGACGGCACCACGCTGCTCGACGACGTGTGGGCCGAGGCTCCGTTCCGCACCCAGCACGCCCTGATCGTCCGCGTGAAGGCCGTGGTCGAGACCTGGCAAGCGCTGGGCGCCCTGACGGAGCAGGACGCCCAGCGCATAATCAATACGGCCCGTCGCGCGGCCTACTGAGCCTCGAAGCCGAGCGTCAGCGTTGCGGGTGCCGCCACGAGCTGGTGCTGGGGCAGGACACCGGGGCCGCAGGAGGCCGTGCCGATGCCGTTCTGCGCGACGTCCAGGTTGACGTACAGCCGGTCGCGGCGCACCAGATCCGTCGGGTGCGTCGCGGCCGCCAGGTCTTCGCTGCTCCACGGCCGCACCGTGAGGTCGAAGTGCGGCGCGCCCGTGATCCGCAGCCGGCCCGCACCCGACAGCTCAGCCCAGCGCACCTCGCGGCGGTTGCCGTTCTCCTGCGGGTACACGTACGGGGTCTGCATTTCGTCGACCGTGTAGGTGTACGTGCCGACGCGGACGGCGGCAGTGGTGTCCCGGTACGCCTCGCCGGGGCCGAGCCCGAACCACGTCACGGTGTCCAACGTGGTCGGCAGGGTCATCCGCAACCCGAGGCGCGGCAACGGGACCCGCCACGGGCCGACGGGCTCGGCGTGGAGCCTGAGCCAGAGCTGGCCCCCGGCGGCCCACCACGTGTAGGTGGCGAGCATGCCGAGGTCGGTGCCCGCCGGGGCGACCCGGGTGCGCACGGTCAGCCCTTCGGCACCCGGCTCGACGGCGAGAACGGCGTGGTCCAGCCGGTGCAAGCCGACCTCGCGCCAGGCGGTCGCCATGACGCTCCCCTCGCCCCAGCCGCGCAGGTCGTTGTCGGTCGGCGCGCGCCAGAGGTCGAGCCTCGGCCCGTCCACTTCGAGATCGCCGATGCGCAGCAGGGTGCCGGCGATCCGGTCGAATACCGCCGGCCCAAGCACGATGTGGTAACCGTCCACAGTGGCCGGCGCGTCCGGCGTGGGCGTCGCGGATTGCTCGACGGCACCCGCCTGACCCCAAGCGATTTCGTGGCCCGCCGGTGCCCACGGTTCGTCCTTGGCCAGGGTCGCGCTCACCGTGACCCAGTCCGTGCCGGTGTACGGCAGGTCGACGGTCGTGCTCTCCCCCGGCTCCAGGACCGGCACGTCGAGTTCGCCCTCAGCTCCGTCGAGAGCGCGCCAGGAGAACGACAGGTGACCCGTGTCCACGAAGTCGTACCCGTTGCGCACCCGCACGGTCCGCCCATCCACCTCGATCCGGATCGGCTCGATGACCTTCTTGAACTCGATCAGACCGGGCGAGGGCGTGCGGTCCGGGAAGACCAGCCCGTCCGCGACGAAGTTGCCGTCGTGCAGGACCTCGCCGAAGTCTCCGCCGTACCCGAAGAACTCCCGCCCGTCGGCGGTCTTCGTGCGTACGCCGTGGTCGATCCATTCCCACACGAAGCCGCCCTGGCACCGCGGGTACTCCTCGAACAGCCTCTGGTACTCGCTGAGCCCACCGGGCCCGTTGCCCATGGCGTGGGCGTACTCGCAAAGGATGAACGGAAGGCCGCGCCTGTGCGCGTCGGCCGCCGGGTCCTTCGTGGCGTCTTCCGTGCCCTGCCCGATCAGCTCGACCTCGGCGTGGCTCGCGTACATGCGGCTGTACACGTCGACGTACGTGCTGTCCCAGTCGCCCTCGTAGTGGATGGGACGGTCGGGGTCGCGGGTCCGCGCCCACTCCGACATCGCGGCGAGGTTGGCGCCGGTGCCGCACTCGTTGCCCAGCGACCACATGATGACGCTGGCGTGATTCTTGTCGCGCTCCACCATCCGCGCCATGCGGTCGAGGCACGCGTCCAGCCACTGTGGATCGTCGACCGGGTTGTCCCGCCAGTCCACCATGTGGAAACCGTGCGTCTCCAGGTCGCACTCGTCGACGACCCACAGCCCGTACTCGTCGCACAGGTCCAGAAACTCGGCGCTGGGCGGGTAGTGGCTGGTGCGGACGGCGTTGATGTTGTGCCGCTTCATCAGCAGGATGTCGCGCACCATCGTCTCGCGGCTGAGCGTCCGCCCGTGGTCGGGGTCCCACTCGTGCCGGTTCACGCCGCGCAGCAGCAGCCGCTGGCCGTTCACCTTCAGCAGGCCGTCCTCGACGACCACCCGGCGGAAGCCGATCCGCACCGGTACCCGCTCACCCCCGGCGACCAGCTCGCCGTCGTACAGGTGCGGCGCCTCGGCGGTCCACGGCGTGACCCGCTCGATGACGTGCGGTCCGGCGGGGTCGGCGTCGTGCAGGCCCAGGGCCGGCACGGTCAGCCGCGCCGGCGCGTCCGTCTCCACCCGGAGCGTGCCCTGCCCGGTGGTGTGGTCGTAGTCGGCGTGCACGAAGAAGTCGTCGAGGGCGCCGTCCGGGCGGCACAGCACCCGCACGGTCCGGAAGATGCCCGACAGCCACCACATGTCCTGGTCTTCGAGGTAGCTGGCCGCCGACCACTGGTGTACGCGCACCGCCAGCACGTTGCGGCCAGGCCGCAGCACCTCCGTCACGTCGAACTCGGTGGGCAGGCGGCTGCCCTTGCCGTCGCCGAGGAGCACGCCGTTCAGCCACACGGCGAAGCACGAGTCGACGCCCTCGAAGCGCAGCACGCGCCGGCCAGCCGGCCAGCCGTCCGGGAGCGTGAACTCGCGGCGGTACTCGCCGGTCGGGTTGGCGTCCGGCACGCGCGGCGGGTCGATCGGGAACGGATAGATGACGTTCGTGTACGCGGGCGCGCCGTACCCGTGCATCTGCCAGCACGACGGCACGTCGAGCAGGTCCCAGCCGGCGTCGTCGAACTCCGGCGCCTCGAATCCATCGGTCGCGTCGGCCAGGCGGGCGGCGAGCCGGAACCGCCATTTGCCGTCGAGTTCGACGGTGGGTGCGTCGGAGGGGAACCAGGCGCGCGGCTGGCGACGCCCGTAGCCGGGGGCTGGACTGGTGACGTACGCGTGCGAGTTGATCACGAGAAAAGCCTAGCCAGCCTCCGGCTCCGGGGTCCAGCGGTCACTCCAGGATGTAGGTCGCATCCGCGCGGTCGGTGGTGGTGCTGACGGGTTGGATGTACATGAGGCTGTTGGAGTGCCTGATGTATCGCCCGGCGAAGTTGTACGACTCGAACGACACCGCGGCGGAGTCGGCGAGCCCGGCACGGCGGTAGAACGTCGCGTCGTTGCGGAAGAGCGTCGAGCCGTCGTTGCGCTCGACATACAGCTCGTAGTTCTTGTGGCGCAAGAAGTAGCCGGGGTAGTTGGCCGACTCCAGCGACACCGTGCCGCTGCCGGCCAGGCCGGTGACGATCCGGAACTGCGAGTCGGCGAGCACGGTCACGTTGGGGTCGAGCCGGGCCCGGAAGTTCCAGTGCCGGATGAAGCGGTCCGTGACGTTGTACGACTTGAAGCGGTACGGCGTGACGCCGTCCGCGACCGGGATGCCGAAGTTGGGCGTACCGTCGGCGTTCCAGTAGAGTTTTTGCAGCCTCGTGCGCCGGTTGGGGTCGTTGAGCGGGTCGCCTGAGATGTCGCGGTAACTGCGGTCGTGGTAGACGAGGATGTCGCTCTGCCCATCCTCCGAGACCGTGAACGAGTTGTGCCCCGGCCCGTACTGGCTGGTGTTCGCGTTGCTGGCGAAGACCGGCTGTGCGCTCTTGGTCCACGACGACGGGTTCATGAGGTTGCTGGTCGCCGACGCGGTCAGCAGGCCGATGCAGTAGTTCGCGTCGGTCGCGCTCGCCGAATACGCCATGAACACGCGCCCGTTGCGCTGGATCACGGCGGGGCCTTCGTTCACCCGGTGGCCGATGGTCTCCCACGAGTGCGTCGGCACGGAGATGCGCGCCGGTGTACCCGAGATGGTCCACGGGTTCGACATGGGTGCGAGGTACAGGTTGGTGCCGCTGCCCACCGCCGGGTCGTTCTGGGCCCAGCTCAGGTAGCGCGTTCCGTTGTGGACGAACGTGGTGGCGTCGAGGGAGAACGTGTTGAGCGGCAGCGCGATCCGGCCCTTTTCGGTCCAGGTGCCGGTGAGGGGGTTCGCGCTCGTGTTCTCCAGGACGTACGGGCGGATGGCCCACACGTCGTCGGTACGCCCGGCGGCGAAGTAGATGTACCACCGGCTGTTGATGTAGTGGATTTCCGGTGCCCAGATGTGCGCACCCATCTCGCCGCTGGTGTGCCTTCGCCAGATGACCGTCTCCGGCGCGCTGGCGAGCCCCTGGAGCGTCGTGGCCCGGCGCATCACGATGCGGTCGTACTCGGGCGCGGTCGCGGTGAAGTAGTAGTACCCGTCGGTGTGCTTGACGATGTGCGGGTCGGCCCGCTGAGCGATCAGCGAGTTGGTGTATTGCACGCCGGGTGAAGCCTCCGCCGGCCCGGTGCCGACCAGCATGGTGGTCAGCACGGCAAGCACGGCGATCGACGCGAATCGACGCATTGACGCCTCCTGTTGTTAGCGTTCACACGACCAGCCCGTGCCGTTGGTTTCTTCATCTCCCCGTGCTTTCGCGCACCACCAGTTCCGGTGGGAACCGCATGTGCTGCTGGGTGCGCACACCAGCCGTGATCTGCTCGACGAGCAGCTCCAGGCTGGCGCGCCCGAGTGCCGCGAAGTCCTGCTGCACCGTGGTCAACGGCGGCAGCAGGTACGCCGCCTCGGGTATGTCGTCGAACCCCACGACGCTCACCTCGGTCGGCACGTCTCGCCCCGCCTCGTGCAGGGCACGCAGCGCACCGAGCGCCATCTGGTCGTTACCGCAGAAGATCGCGGTGACGTCCGGATCGGAAGCGAGCATGCGCGCCGCCTCGTAGCCGGAACGCGAACTCCAGTCGCCGGAGAGTACCGGCGCCTCCGGAGCCCCGACCTGCCGCAGGGTGGTGCGCCATCCGGTCACCCGTTCCCGGGTCTCGGGCCACTCGGGTGGACCGGAGATGTGGTGGACCGTGGCGTGGCCCAGGTCGACGAGATGCTTGGTGGCCATGGCCGCGCCAGCGATGTTGTCGACGCTCACCATGGGTACCCCCATGCCCTCCCCGCCACCGACGCCGACGAGTGGGATGTCGGCTGGCACGCGCGCCAGCGCGCCCGGCGCCGAGTCCATCGGAGCCACCGTGATGATGCCTTCCACCGCCTGCTCGCGCAGCCGGTTGATGGCGTTCGCGACCGAACCCTCGTCGAGCGAACGAGCACTCGCGACGCTGACGAAGTATCCGGCGTCACGGGCGGCACGCTCTATCGCGTACACAGTGGACGATGGGCCGACGAGGGTGGTGTCGAACGTGACCAGCCCGAGCGTGTGCGACCTGTTCGTCACCAGCGCCCGGGCGGCCGAGTTGCGGCGGTAGTCCAGTTCCTCCATGGCGCGCAGGACCCGCTCGCGGGTCTCGCTGCGGACGCTTGGATGCTCGTTGAGCACTCGGGAAACGGTCTGATGCGAGACGCCAGCCAGCCGGGCGACATCCATCATCACCGGCTTGCCGCGCACTCGACGCTCGCCGGTCATGCGCCGCCTCCCGAAGCCGCCACAAAGCGCAGGGAGCTGTGTGGGCGCGCCGCCCGCAGTCCGCACAAAGCGGCGGGAGCGGAGCGGCCAGAGCGACT
>NZ_JAIBNX010000173.1 GCF_026130045.1 Micromonospora sp. CPCC 205371 | reverse complement strand
TGCCCGCAGGCGGTGGGGGCGTCCAGCAGGTGGCGGGCGACCACGCACCCCTCCCGTACCGAGGATGTGCCTGTGGCAAGCCGGCGGGTCCAGTCGGCGATGGTGCCGGTGTACTCGAAGTCGCGGATGCCTGTGACGCCTCGTGCCGCGGCGGCGTCTGCCGCCTCCAGTACCCACCGGTCCAGCATGGGCGCCGGCGCGGCTGGCAGGGCGGCGGTCGCGCGGTAGCAGTCGTCCTCGACGAGTACGCCGGTGGGGTGGTCGTGGCCGATCAGCTGGAGCGCGGCGGGGCTGAGCCAGAGGGTGTGCAGGTCGTTGCTGAACAGAGCGACCGGCTGGCCGGGCAGCGCCCGTTCCAGCAGGTCCTTGTGTGGCTTGTCGGGCCACAGCCCGTCCCGGAAGTCGCTGCCCATCACGATCTCGCCCGACTCGGCGCGGGCCGCGCCGGCCACCAGGTCGACCGCCTGTTGCGCCGACGTCGCGGCGTCCAGCGGTATCCGGCGGCGGGTGCTGGCCCACTGCGCGGCGTGTACGTGGGCGTCGACGAGGCCGGGCAGTAGCGTCCCGCCTCGCCCGTCGATGACGAGCGCGCCGCCGGTGGGCTCGTCGGGGCTGATCGCGGCCACGACGCCGCCGGCCAGTCGCACGTCGACCAGCGGGCCGCGTAGTCCGGCCCGGACCCGCCGTAGCAGGACCGCCATCAGGTACCTCCTGGCTGGTGGCGCATCGCGGCGGCCAGCGCCGGGTTGGCGTGGACCGGATCTTCGGACAGTGCCTGGATGACCTGCCGCTGGTCTTCGTGTGGCTTGTCCTGGCTGAGCTTGGCGCGGCCCCGTATGCGGTCCGGTACGAGGCGGAAGCCGGCCGTCTGGCCGGCTATCCGCGCGGCGTACGCCGCGACGTTCGCCAGCCGCCACGGTGTGGGCCGGTCCCGTTCGAGCCGGTCCACGGTGCGGTCGAGGATGTCGTAGGTTTCGGCGCCGGACAGTGGCTGCGGTTGGCCGTGGAGGTGGACGACGACGAAGTTCCAGGTCGGCACGTACGGTCCGCCGGCGTAGAAGGTGGGTGAGATGTACCCGTGCGGGCCCTGCACGATCAGCACGGATTCGGTGGAGCCGAGGCGGTGCCGGGCGGCGTCGGCCCGGCCGAGGTGGCCCAGCACGACGGGGCCAGGCGTGGCGGGGTCGACGATCACCGGGAGGTGCGACACGACCAGGCCGTCCGGCGGTGACCAGGTCGCGAGGGTCGCCCACGGGTGGGCGTCGACGAGTGCCCGTAACTGCTGCGGGTCGGTGATGTCGCCGTTCACGGGTTGAGCCAGTCGACGATGCGGCGGCTGTAGTCGGCGCGGTGCGAGGGTCGTCCGTCCACGATGAACTGGTGCGCGGCGCCGGGGTAGAGGACCATCTGGACGGGTACGCCCCCGGCGCGTAGCGCGGTGAACCACTGCTCTGCTTGCCCGACCGGGCAGCGTTCGTCCTGGACGGCGTGCAGCAGCAGGGTGGGAGTGGTGACCCGCTCGGCCTCGTCGCCGGGCGAGCGGGGGCGGGTGGGTTCGTGGCCGGCGTACCGGTGGTTGCCGATCTCGAAGGCGGCGAAGACGCGGGCCTGGTCAGAGGTGCCCGTCATGCTGGTCAGGTCGGTGATCGCGCCGCCGGCGACGGCGGCGGCGAACCGGCTGGTGCGGGTGGTGAGGTGGCAGGTCATGAAGCCGCCGTAGCTGTAGCCGCAGACGGCGAGCCGGTCCGGGTCGGCGACGCCTTCGGCGACGAGTTGGTCGACCGGGTCGAGCAGGTCGCGTTCGTCGCCATGCCCCCAGGCGCGCAGGTTGGCGGTGTAGAAGGACTCGCCGTAGCCGTCGCTCCCCCGCGGGTTGAGCAGCAGCACCGACCAGCCGCGGGCGGCAAGGATCTGGTGGTACGGGTTGGCCAGTTCGGTGTTGGGTCCCCAGGCCAGGTGCGGGCCGCCGTGCACGTCGAGCAGCAGCGGCCCCGGCGTGTGGGCGGCCGGGTCGCGCAGCAGCCAGCCGTGCACGGTGGTCCCGTCGGCGGCGGTGAACTCCCGCTCCTGTGGCACGAGCAGTTCGACGTCGGGCAGCGCGGTGGCGGTGTGCGCGGTCAGGGTCTGCAGCTCGCCGCTGGCGAGATCGAGGACCGCGACCTCGCCGTACGACGTGGGCGTGAGGGTCAGGACCGTGGCGAGGTCGGCTCCTGCGGCCACCGACATGCCGGACACGACGAGGTCGGGCGGGTCGAGGAACGGCGTGGGCGCGCCGCCTTCGATGTCGGCGGCGTGGATGTGGATGCGGCCGCGGTCGTTCACTCCGAATAGGACGGTCCTGCCGTCGCGCAGGAACTGGGGGCAGGCGCCGTACCAGCCACCGATGCCGGGGCGTACGTTTCGGTCCAGCCCTGCGGTCAGTTCGACCGGCTCGGATCCGTCCAGGGGCAGCAGGTGCAGGCCGATGTGTCCTATCCGGACGGTGGGCGTGCCAGCGACCAGAAGGGCGCTGCCGTCCGGGGTCCAGGTGACCGCGTCGACGATGCCGCCCTCCGGGCCGACCAGGCGCGGTGGCGAGCCGTCGGCGTCGACGACATAGGCGGCGGAGGCTAGGGTGAGGTCGGCGGCCGGGTCGAGCGCGGCGGCGAACGCGAGCCGGGCGCCGTCCGGTGACCACGCCGGGTCGCCGGCGTCCCAGTCGCCGTCAGTGATCCGCCGCACCTCGCCGGAGGCGAGGTCGACGACGTGGATGTGTTGGCGGACCGCGCGGCGCAGGCCGATCCCGTCGGCTTTGAAGCCGAGCCGGTCCACGACCACCGGCGCCGCGTCAAGGGCGTCGGCCAGCTTGACTGGCGCGGTGAACGCGACCCGGATGCCGTCAGGGCTCCACATCGGACGGCCGGCGCCGAGCGGCAGGTCGGTGCGGCGTACGGCGTCGCCGCCGGTGGCCGGCAGGATCCACACTTGGGCGGGCTTGTCCTGTGCGCTGCCCCGCAGGAAGGCGAGCCGGGTGCCGTCCGGTGACCAGGCGGGGGCGGTGTCCGCCGGGCCGTCGGTAAGCGCGGCCGGCGCGCCGCCCTGGGTGGGCACGAGCCAGATCGCGCGATGGTCGGTGTCGGCCTCCCGGTCGGTGGTGCGCAGCACGTACGCGACGCGGGTGCCGTCCGGGGACAGCGCCGGCTCGCGGGGCACGGCGAGCGCGTACAGGTCATCTATGCACAGTGGACGTTTCATCGCTGGTCCTCGGTGATGGGGCAGGCGGCCTTGCGGTGCGGGCCGGCGGGTCGCAGTGGTGGGTCGTGGTGGGCGCAGTCCGGTACGGCGAGCGGGCAGCGCGGGTGGAAGCGGCAGCCGCCGGGGATGGCGGTGGGGTCGGCGGGTTCGCCGGGCCGGATCGCCACGGGCCCGCGGCGGATTGGGTCCGCCTGCGGGATCGCGGAGACCAGCGCCCGGGTGTACGGGTGGACCGGGTCGGCTACCACGTCGGCAGCGGGTCCTTCCTCGACGATCCGGCCCAGGTACATGACGGCGATGCGGTCCGCGTGCTGGGCGGCGGTGGACAGGTCGTGTGTGATCATGAGGATGCCCAGGCCGGCGCGGCGCAGGTCGCCAAGGAGTGCCAGCACACCGTCGCGGACCGCGGTGTCCAGCATGGACACCGGCTCGTCGGCGATCAGCAGGTGGGGTTCGAGGGCTAGCGCGGCGGCGATGGCGACCCGCTGGCGCTGGCCGCCGGAGAGCTGGTGCGGGAAGCGGTCCAGGTATGCCTGCGCCGGGGCGAGGCCGGCGCGTTCGAGGGCGGCGACCACTGTGGCGCGCCGGTCGCCGCCGACGCGGTGTACGGCGAGGGGCTCGGCGACGGTGCGGTGCACCCGAAACCGCGGGTCGAGCGATTCGTACGGGTCCTGGTAGATCATTTGTATGCGGCGGCGGACCGGCCTTAGTTGCCGGTGCCCGAGTCGGGTGATGTCCTGGCCGCGGAACCGGATGGTGCCGGCCACCGGGTCGACCATCCGCGTCAGCGTCTGCGCGGTCGTGGTCTTGCCGGAGCCGGACTCGCCGACGAGCGCGACCATCTCGCCCTCATCGACGCGGAAACAGACGCCGTCGACCGCGCGGACCACGGGCCGGGGTGCCCGGCGCGCGGCCCCTGCCAGGCTCCGGGCGAGGGGAAACTGGGTGACCAGGCCGTCGACTTCCAGCAGAGCGGTCACGCCGGCACCTCCTCCGTGCGGATGATCCGGCCTTCGCGGATCACCGCGACCCGCTGGCAGACCTGGGCGACGACGGGCAGGTCGTGGGTGACGAACACGACGGCCAGGCCGAGCTCGCGGCGCAGCCGGTCGATCAGTTCCAGCACCTGGGCCTGGACGATCACGTCTAGGGCGGTGGTCGGCTCGTCGGCCAGCAGCACCTTCGGGTCGCAGGCCAGTGCCATCGCGATCGCGGCGCGCTGGCGCATGCCGCCGGAGAACTCGTGCGGGTACCGGTCGGCCCGCTGGGCCGGGATGCCGACCAGTTCCAGCAGCTCGCCGGCGCGACGGGTGGCCGCTTTTCCGGACGCGAGGCCGTGCAGCCGCATCGGCTCGGCGATCTGCCGGCCGATCGTGGTCACCGGGCTGAACGCGTTCATCGCGCCTTGGAAGACCATCGCGATGTCCTTCCACCGGTGCGGGCGCATCCCGGCCTCGCCGCCGGCGAGCAGGTCGCGGCCGGCGTACCGGATCTGGCCGGACACCGTCGCGGTGGGCGGCAGCAGCCCCATCAGCGCGAGCAGCGCGGTCGTCTTGCCGCACCCGGAGTCCCCGACCAGGCCGAGCCCGTCGCCGGCTTCGACGGCGAAGCTGATGCCGCGTACGGCCTCGACCGGCTCGCCGCCGTCCACATCGAACCGGACCCGTAGGTCTTGTACCTCCAGCGTCATGGCGCCACCCGGAAGGTCCGCACCGACAGGTGCCCGCCGCGCAGTCGCGGGTTGAGCCGTTCCTCCAGCGCCCGCCCGACCAGCGTGCAGGCGACGATTAGGACGCCGACGGCGAGGCCGGGTGGGACGATGGCCCACCACGCCTGCCGGGACAGCGCCTGGCCGTCGAACGCGTTCTGGATCAGACGCCCCCAGGAGATCGCGGTCGGGTCGCCGAGGCCGAGAAACGCGATCGCGGTCTCGGTGAGGATGGCGTTGCCGACGGCGAAGATGGTGAGGGTGGACAGCAGCGGCACCGTCTGCGGCAGCACGTGGTGGGCGAGGATGCGCAGGTTGCCGGCGCCGATCGCCTTGGCTCGCTTGACGTAGACCCGCTCGCGCAGGCCGCGCGCCTGCGCTCGGACCACGCGGGCGGTCCGCGTCCAGGACAGCAGGCCGATGATCAGGATGACGCTGGTCAGGCTGCGGCCCCACACGGCGGCGACGATCAGCAGCAGCGGGATGTCCGGGATGACCAGCAGGTAGTCGGTGATCCGCATCGCGATGGTGTCGGTGCGTCCGCCGAGGTAGCCGGCGGCCAGCCCGACCGCGCCGCCGATCAGCATCGCGACGGCCGCCGCGGCGAACCCGACCAGCAGCGAGGTCCGGGCCCCCCACAGCAGCAGCGTCGCCATGTCGATGCCGGCGTCGTCCAGGCCGAGTGGGTGCGCCCAGGACGGCGCCTGGTAGACGCCGCCGACCTTCTCCCGCGGGCCGGAGCGTGCCAGGACCGGGGCGAGCAGCGCCGCCACCGCGATGGCCGCGAGCACCGCGGCGCCGGCCGCGCCGCCCGGCTGCCGGCGGGCCATCCTCCATAGTTTCGTGAGGCTCATGCCGTCACCCTCGGGTCGAGCCGGAAGTGCAGCAGGTCGGCCGCCAGGTTGGCCAGCACGATCGCGGCGGTGAGTAGCAGGAAGCCGCCCTGGAGCACCGCGTAGTCGCGGTTGCGCACGGCCTGGTAGAGCTCCAGCCCGATGCCCGGGTACGAGAACACGGTCTCCACTAGCAGCGCGCCGGCGACCAGGTAGCCCGCGGTCAGGCAGATCAGGGTGACGATCGGCGGGAGCGCGTTGCGCAGCGCGTACCGGCGCACGATGGCCCAGTTGGACAGGCCCTTGGCCCGGGCGGTGAGGATGTAGTCCTCGCCGAGCGAGTCCAACAGCGCGGATCGCACGATCAGCGCCCAGGATCCGCACCACACCAGCCCGATGGTCAGCGCAGGCAGCACCATGTGGGCCAGCCGGTCGACGAGCACGTCCCACCAGGACGGGTCGGTGAACCGCAGGTACGGGTCGGCGATGCCGGCGGTGGGCAGCACGCCGCCGAGCAGCAGCAACAGCACCAGGCCGACCCACTGCACCGGCAGCGCGGACAGGAACAGCGAGACCGAGACCGGCGCCCAGTCCGCCACGGTGCGCCGCCGCCAGGCGGACACGACACCGACCAGCAGGCCCAGGCCCAGCCCGAGCGCCATGCCCAAGGCAAGCATAGGCAGCGTGTTGAGTAGCGGGTCGACCAGTTCGTCCCACACCGGCCGGCGGGTCTGGAAGGACTCGCCCAGATCGCCCTGGGCGAGCCCTTTCAGGTAGAGCAGGTACTGCTCGGGCAGCGACCGGTTCAGCCCGAGCTCTTCGCGCAGGTGCTCGCGGAACGCCGCGCTGCAGGTGCTGCACGTCTCGTACTGCGAGGACGCGTCGCCGGGGGCCGCGCGGAAGATGACGAAGTTGATCGTCGCCGCGATCCACACCGTCACCAGGGCGAAGCCCAGCCGGCGTACGACGTACTCGCCGCGGCCCATGCTCAGCCCTTGACTCGGTGGGCGCCGGTCCACAGGTCGGCGCCGTAGCGCTGCGGCTCGATCCCGGCCCAGCCGGTGCCGACCACGTGCACGCCGTCGGCGTGGTACAGCGGCAGCGTGGCGCGGGCGTCGCGCAACAGCAGCTGCTGCATCTGCCCGACCTGGGCGTGGCGCTGCGTTTCGTCCACTGTGGCCTGTTGCTGGGTGTGTAGCGTGTCGTAGTTCTGGTCGCAGTAGCCGGCGAAGTTGACGCTGCCCCAGCTGCCGCAGGTGTAGATGTTCAACGACACGTTGGGGTCGGGGTCGAGGAACTCCCAGTAGGAGAACGCCAGGTCGAAGTCCAGGTACTTGCCGTCCGGCGCGGTCACCGTCGCGGTGTACTCCTCGGTCAGCTTCGGTTGTAGGTCGATGCCGACGTCCTTGAGGTTCTTCTGCAGGATCTCCACGACCCGGCTGATCTCCCACACGACGAGCTCGTACCGCATCGGGGCGCCGGTGCCGGTGACCCGGATGCCGTCGGTTCCGCGCCGGTAGCCCAGTTCGTCGAGGATCGCGTTGGCGCGGGCGGGATCGAATGGGTCGGCCGCGATGGCCTCGGGGATCCACCCGGCCTGGGCGGGCACGAGCAGGCTGCGCCCGGGCTGGCCGAAACCGTTCAGGGCGACCTCGATCAGCTCCGCGCGGTCGATGGCCAGGGACATCGCCTCGCGTACCCGCACGTTCTTCAGCTCCGGGTGGTCGGGCTTGTCCGGGTTGCTGTTGATATTGAGCAGGGCCACGGCGCGGCCGGGCGTCCGCTTCACGGACAGCCCCGGCGTGCCCTCGACCGACTTGGCGATCGTCGCGCCGTCCGAGTAGCCCCAGGCCAGCGCGCCGGTCTTCAGCGCCTGCACCATGCCCTCCGCGTTCTGGAACACCTGCACGCCGACCGCGTCCACCTGGGGCTTGTCGCCGTAGTACTTCGGGTTCGGCTCGAAGATGGTCGTGCCGTCTGGGTCGAACTCGGTGACCGTGTACGGGCCGCCGGACACCAGCGGAAGCTGGTCTTCGGGGTGGAAGGTGGCCAGGTCTTTGCCGTCGTTGCCGGCGTGCGGCTCCCAGATGTGTTTGGGCAGCACGCTGAAGTAGGCGAGGGCGGTCAGCGCTCCGGGCGCGACGGGCTTGGTGTAGGTGACCACGAACGTGCGCGGGTCCGGCGCCGCGACCGACTCGACGCCCGCCAGCGCGAACGCCACCAGCCCGGCCGCACCGTCCTTGTACTTCAGCTCGGTGGTCGCGGTCCACACCGCGTCCTCGGCGGTCAGCGGCGTGCCGTCGGACCAGGAGCCGTCGCGCAGCCGGAACGTGTAGACCCGGCCGTCGGCGGACGCCTCCCAGCTCTGCGCCCACGCCGGGCGCAGGCTCGCGCCATCGAGCTGGACCAGTGCCGGGTACACCATCTGCCGAGCCAGCCAGGAGCCGAGCAGGTTGCTGGCCATCGGGTTGAGCGATTCGAGCCGGCCGAGCTCGGCGGTCACCCCGACGCTGAGCACGCCGCCCTTGACCGTCTCGTCCTGGCCATCACCGCCGCCGGAGCACCCGGCCATGAAGGTCGCGAGCACGGCCACCACGCCGACCCGCCGTCGCAATCGAGTCATCTGTCGCTCCTCATTTGTCGAGGCGTTACCACCAGGCGAGCGGGCCCGCCGCCTTCACATTGATCCGCACCGCGGGCTCGGTCAGGTACGACAGGGGTGTCTCGGTGACCTCCACGACGCGTACCGAATCGGGATGCGCGCCGGCCTGGACGGCCCGGTCCACGGCCTGCTCGCTGGCCTGCTCGATGGCCGCCCGCCGGTCGGCGGAGGCCGGGGCGACGGTCTCCCACCGGCCACTGGCCAGCGCGATGGCCGCGCCGACCGCGTTGGCCACATCGCCACGCTCCGGGCGCAGCACCTCCGACACACCCGGCATAGCGTCCGGGATCAGGAAGGCCCCACCGCCGACCGCCACCAGCGGCCGGTCCTTGTCGCCCAGCGACATCCGGTCCACGCCGCCGGCGACCATGTCGTCGGAGGCCGCCAGGGCGGCCGTCAGCAGGTCACGTACGGCGGCCCGCTGCCGGCGCAGTGACCGGCTGCCGACCGTCGTGCGGCCGGTCACCACCGCCGCGTCCGTCAGAGTCGCGGTCACGCCACCGAACGCCAGCGCCTCCGCCGCGATCCGGTACCCGACCGACGCCGGCCCGATCCGCGGCGCGTCCGGCGAGCCGGCCACCACGGTGCCGCCGCCCACCGCCAGGCTCAGGATGTCCGGCATCCGGAAGTTGGTACGCACGCCGCCGATCTCCACGGCCAACGCCGACTCCCGTGGGAACCCGCGGACCAGCACGCCCAGGTCGGTGGAGGTGCCGCCGACGTCCGCCACCATCGCGTCCGCCAAACCCGACAGGAACGCCGCGCCGCGGATCGAGTTGGCCGGGCCGGAGCCGATCGTCAACACCGGATACCGGGAGGCGTACTCCAGGGCCATAAGCGTGCCGTCGTTCTGGGCGAAGTACGCGGTCGCGTCCAGCCCGTGCTCGGCCAGGACGGCGTCCAGGGCACCGGTCACCTCACCGGCCGCGCCGTACAGGGCCGCGTTCAGCACGGTCGCGTTCTCCCGCTCCAGCAGCCCGAGCGAGCCGATCTCGTGGCTGAGCGACACCGGCGTGTCCGCGCCGAGTTCCTCCCGCGCCAGCTCCGCGACCCGCACCTCCTGATCGGTGACCGCCGGGCTGAACACGCCGGTCACCGCGACCGCGTCCACGCCGCCGGCCACCGAGCCCAACAGCCGGCGAACCGCGTCCTCATCCAGCGCGGCGATCGGCCAGCCGTCCATGAAGTGCCCGCCTTCGACGATGGCCGAGCCCGCGGCGACCGCGGCGACCAGATCCGCCGGCCATGTAGCCAGCGGCGGCACGGCGGTCGTAGCCGGCGCCCCAATTCGGACGACCGCCACCCGGCCAAGCGACCGCCGCTGCAGGATCGCGTTCGTGGCGTGCGTCGTGCCGAGCATGACCCGGCCCACCCCGGACGCAGCCGGGCCCAGGTCGGCCAGCACCGCCGACAGCGCCTCGCGCATGCCGCCGGTGACGTCGGCGCTGGTCGGCCGCTTGGCCCACGCGAGGATCCGGTCGCCCTGGTCAAGCACCACCGCGTCGGTGTTGGTGCCGCCGACGTCGATGCCCACCTTGAGCGTCCGGCCGGCAGCGTCAGGCGTGGACATCGATCAACTCCTCCACCGGCCGGTAGTCCAGGTCGTACCCGAACGCGTGCGGCCCGGCCACCGCCAGGCCGCGCGGCGTGCGCCACAGCGGATCGCACGGCCAAGCCAGGACGCTGACCCGCTGGCCGTACCGGAGCATCTCGGTAGGTATCGCGGTCGCCGCCTGCGCGTCCACGACCGAGATCATGTCCGGTACCGACGCTCGGACCTCGCCGTCCTCGAGCACCACGAGGTTCTCGTTCTGGATCTCCACCCGCAGCATCCGGCCGCCGCAGGCGCCGGTGCCCTCCACCACCACCGAACCCCGCACGAACCCGCCACCCGTGCGCCGGTCGACGTCCACGACCTTGCCCTCGATCAGCTCGCGGGCGCCCAGTTCCGCCCGCAGCGCCGCCAGCCGGTCTCCGCCGATCCGCAGGCTGCGCCCGATGCCCAGCGCCCGCGACACCGTGCCTTCGATCACCGCGCCCCGCGCCCGCGCCGCGGTCAGGATGTAGCTGGCCACCAGCACCGACGCACCGCCAGCCACGCACACCGCCCGCACCAGCCGCTCCGACCACTCACCGCTGACCGGCCGCAGTGTGGACACGTTGCCCACTACGTCGACCACCACGACGACGTCCACCGGCACCCCGGCCACGTGCATGGACACCATCTGCACCTCCGGGAAGGCGCGGCCCATGCCGTCCGCGTCGAGCAGCGGCACGCCGATCTGCGCCGCCCAAGCCACCGGCTCGACCCCGTTGCTGCCGCCGATCTCGGCCGCCATCACCGCGCCGATCCGCCGGCCGGTCACCCGCTCGACCTCCTCGCGCATTCGCTCCGGCTGCGCCACGCTGCCGAGCATCTCGTGACTCACCGTGGGCGCACCTACACCGCCGACCGCCACCACGACCGCGTCGTCGGCCAGTTCACTGAGCGGCACCAGCGGTACCGGGCCGTACCGGCGCAGCGCCTGCACCGCCACCGGCACCGCCGTATCCACCGCCCCGCCGCCGCCGGTGCCCAGCACGGCGCAACCGTCCGCCAGCGCGGGCACGTCCTCCTCGGTCACCCACATGCGATGACTATGACCTGCGGCTTCTCTAGATCCAATGTCGTGTGAACACAGAGAACTGGTTCAAACTGTGCCCATGACACAAAGCACGGTCGCCGCCCTGCTCGCGCACCCGACACTGGGGCTCACGCTCGCCGCCGGCCCGGCCGACAACCGCCCCATCCGGCAGGCGGCCGGCGTCCACACCCTCGCCGACCTGGAACACGCCCCCGAGAGCAGCCTCGCCGTCGTCATCGAGGCCGGCACCAGCACCGCCGGGTACGCGATCGACGTCGCGCTGCGGCACGCCGCCGGCCGCGACCTGGCCGCCGTCGTGTTCCCCCGCCCGCAGCACCTGTCCCTGACCGCCCAGCACATCGCCAATCGGGCCCACTTGCCGGTGCTCTGCGCCGACCCCGCGCAGGACGGGACCAACCTGCTACTGCGCCTCGACCGGCACCTGCGCGGCGGGGCCGCCGACGCGCTCAGCCGCGCCCAAGCGGCGATCCGGGCCTGCCACGAGGCGGCCAGCGGCCCGGACGGGATCCCGGGCGTCCTCGCCGCCGCCGGGGCCGCCGTCGGCTACCGGCTCGACCTCGTCGAGGCTCCACCCGTCGATGCCCACGCCGCCGGCGCCATCGTCGTCGGCGAACAGCAGGTCGCGCACATCGCCGCCGCGATCGACGACGACGCCGGCCAGGTCGCCCTGCCAGCCATCGCCGCTATCGTGTCTCGACTTCGCCACGCCGAGATCCAACGCCGACTCGCGCCGGCCATGACCCGCGCCGAGGTGATCGTCCAACTGCTGCTGTCCGAGCGCGCCCAACTCGGCACGCTCACCGAGCAGGCGTACGGGGTGGGCCTGCCCGTGCAGCGCACCCACCTCGCGGTGTGGCTCCGCGTCGACCAGCCCGGCGGCGAAGCCCACAGCCTGGCCCGGCAGCGCCTGCTGCTGCAGGCCGCCGAACTCACCGCTATGCAAGTGCTGAACGCCCGGCCCGGCATGTGGCACGTGGCCAACCTCAGCGGCAACCTGCTCGTCGTCCACACCGACCAGACCGCCGGGGCCGACCTCTACCGGCGGACCCGCCGCGAGGTGCAAGCCCTCGTCGCGACCCTCACCCGCGACGGCCACCTAGTCGTCACCGCTGGTCTCGGCACCCCCCAGCCCGGCGCGGACGGCCTACGACAGTCCGTTGCCGAGGCCCGCGTTGCCGCCGACTCCGCCGCCATCCGCGGCAAAACCGGCACGATCGCCGACACCGACCCCACCGGCTTACGCCGCATCCTCGCCGACGTCTACTCCTCACCCCTCACCCGAAACCTGCTCACCGACATGCTCGCCCCCCTCGACGCCCTCGGCCCCGAACGCGCCCGCACCGGCGTCGAAACCCTCGCCGCCTACCTCGATGGCCAGTGCTCCCCCAAACGGACCGCCCGCGCCCTGCACCTGCACCCCAATGCCGTGACCTACCGGCTGCGCTGGATCACCGCTGCCCTCGCCATCGACTTCGACGATGCCGACAGCCGATTCGCGTACCACCTGGCCTGCCGCATACGCCTCCTGGACAAGGCAAACGACTGACCCGAGGAGCGGGCGACCCCGCGGTCCACGGGTATTCGAGGCAGCGAAGCCTGGCCACTGTCTTCGCGGGCGATGGGCCGATTTTGCAGTTCTGCGACATGCCGCCACGTTCACGATTGTCCAACGACCAGCGACGGACCCACGGCGGCGTGATACAGACGAAGCCGACCGGTGAGCCGTCGCACGTGACGACGAGATACACGACGCCGCGATCGTCCAGGTCGTCGCTGAGTTGCCCGGCGGGGTTGTCGCGGTGTTGGCCGAGTTCCTCGGCGTACACCGTATGCCGCAGACCGTAAATCCAATCCCGATCCGCCGAGGTGCCCAGCCGCACACCGAGATGCTCCGAAACCATGATGACCACTCCTTGATCCACGAACGGGATAGCTGATCAGCATGCGTCAGGCCAGCCGTCAGGGAACCTAGCCCGCCCGCGCGCCGGCTCGGGACCGCACGCGTACTCACCACCTCCTGAGTTCGCGCACTGAACGACCGCAATGGCGTCGCCCCAACCTGTTGGCTGACTGCGGCAGCCGACGACCTTCGGGCCCACGGCAATCGCACTGTCATCGGCAGAACATCACGACAGTAAGCTGAAGGACTGACGGTTCAGGAGCAGGCGGTTCGCGCATCGAGGTTTAGGCGACGGCGACGGCCTCGATCTCCAGCAGCCACGCCTCGTCGTAGATGCCGGCGATGATGATGGTGAGCGCAGGACTGTGGTCGCCGAGAACCTCGTGGCGGATGCGGGCGTTGGCTTCCCGATGCTCGCGGTCGGACAGGAAGATGGTGACCTTCGCAAGGTCGCGCTCGGTCATACCGGCATCCGTCAAGACGGCCAGCACATTCCGCCACGCCAGATGGCACTGGGCCTCGAATCCGTCCGGCACGGTCCCGTCCGGCGCCTCGGGGACCTGCCCGCTGATGAACAAGATTCGCTCGGCGCCGGTAACCAGGGCGCCTTGAGCGTAGGACCGAGGTTGTGGATCAAAGCTGGTCATCTGCACGGCGGCACGATAAGACCAACCATCCAGTCGCGTCCAGCCGGTTCTCCTATCATACGCCGCCCGACAGCCATCACCGACCATCTCACATCCGGCGCTGGCGGTAAGCGTCTCGTAGTCACGCGCGAGCCGGCGGTGCAGCATCAGCCAGCCCAGCGTTCTCTCTACTAGCCAGCGTCGCTTGACTACGTGAAAGCCTTTAGCCTCAAGGTTGCTGGGGACGACTTCGGCGTCGATGCCGAGGGAGGCGGCGTGTTCGACGAACTGGGTTTTGAACCCCGGCGTCCACCCATGTCTTGGTTAGCGTCGGATGGATTGCCTTGGCCTGATTGAGAATCTGTGCTCCGGCGTGATTCTCTGAGACGGAGGCGGCGCAGACGTTCACGGCGACCAGGAGACCGAGCGCATCGGTGGCGATGCCGCGCTTGCGGCCCACTATCCGTTTATCGTTATGACGGCCCCGTCATAACGGCAAGAAGATCAACGGCCGTAAACGCCACATCGCCGTGCAATCCGGGGGTGCCCCATAAGGGCGGCTGTGTCCACATAGGAGGTAGTGTCTTCACGGTTGACCTCCCGCGGAGGGTCGGCCAATGCAAGCTCGTCTTGTCAAGTTGCGAAACTATTCAGGGGTTCCCCTTCCGAGCGAATGCCGATCTCGCTCCAGAACCGTGCGGTTGGCGACTGAATTCCGGCCCGACCTCGTCGCGGCGAGCATCAGTGGCGAGCACGGCCATCATCTCGGCCGAGCACTGGAGCCTGCTCACCGCCGGACCCTGCTGATCAACGAGGGGCAGCAGCGGACCACGGTGTTCAAAGCAGAGCGTGCTGGCGATGAACCGGCATTTCGTGGGAACGGATCTCGTTGGTGGCCGGTGTACCTCGTATGAGTCTTCGATCGACGCGGGACCGTGCGGGCCCCGCCCAGCTCTCGCCGCCGGGGTGGTTGGAGGAGCCGCATCTCTGTCCGCGTGAGCCAGTCCTGGTCCGCGGTGCTCAGAACACCGATGTTTGGAGAAGTATGCCCGCCGCTTTGGACCCAAGCCCGCTGGCGAAGCTGCCGGTGTCACGGCCGGTCGACCGCTACGACTACATCCGCGACATGTGCGCCGGCCGGCGGGTCCTGGACCTTGGCGCGTACGACGAGACGGAGATCGTCAAGAGCCAGCACCATTCGTGGCGGTGGCTGCACGCGCAGATCGCCGACGTGGCCGCCGACGTGCTCGGCGTGGACGCGGCCCCGCAACTGCGCGAGAAGGGCCACATCGACACATCGGTCGGCACCCGCATCGTCTACGGCTCGGTCGACGACCTCTCGGGCGTGATCGCGAACTTCCGGCCCGATCTGGTCGTGGCCGGCGAGCTGATCGAACACACGCAGAACACGCTCGGCTGGCTGTCGAGCCTGGCCGATCAAGTACCCGGTGTGGACTTCGTGGCCACCACGCCGAACAGCACGTCGATGGTGAACGCCCTGCTGGCTCTGCTCAATAGAGAGAACAACCATCCCGACCATCTGCATGTGTACTCGTACCGTACACTCGCGACGCTGGCCAGCCGGGTTCCCCTTCAGGACACGACGATCCTGCCCTACTACTACGACCCGCACCTGTTCTATGGGCGGATGCCGACGTGGGCGGCTCCGGCGGTGACGGCTTTCAATCTGGCGTTTCTCCGCCCGGTGCAGTGGATGTGGCCGTTGACATCCTTCGGCCTGATCCTGGCCGGAAGGTTCGGCGCCCGGTGAGTTCGCGATGACCGCGCCGAAGCAGACAACGATCCTTGACTTCGTACTGCATTTGCTCGCCATCGTTTGGTATGCCGTCGCACGAGTGCTCGGCCTCTACGGACGGGAGACAGACGGCATGGCCGGGAAGTGAAGGACCCTAGCCTCGCTGAAACCACAGATCCTCCACATGGGTCAGGCGCCTGCCGCGCCGTCGCGGAGCACCGGGCCGGCCACGTCCTCCGCGATCGGGTACCGGCTCGCCGGGTCTTGCAGGCGGGACACCTCCGCGCGATGGCCCGCCTCGTCGCCGTGATGGGCACGCTGTCCCCGCGACCGGACACGGTGGCCGCGCTGCATCTGCTGACTGCGCTCAAGTGCGGTAGCAAGGATTCCAGATCGATCAAAGCGCAACAAGCTACACAATGGACGTTCCAAAGATTGCAGCCCCGGAGATTAATCACGGAGAGTGCGCCAGAACCCTTCAACCCGTACGCCGACAGCAAGCACAAGACCCGCCGCCCGCCCTCGAACACGGCACGCGCCGAAGCAGCCCGCCTGCGCGGTCTGCCCGCCGATAGCCCGGCAGCGCGGGTCGTCATCGACATGTCCAGCTACGCGCAAGCGGCTGCCCGCCTCGGCAACACCCCACCCCTGACCACCCCGCCTCCCGACGACTCACGATCCACTGGGGACGGTGTTGATGACACAACGCGCGGGAGAACACTCTGTGACGCAGAGGTCCGTCAGCGAAGCGCGCCGCTATCAGCAGCTGCGCGCCCATCTGGGCTATCTCAAACTCAACGACGCCGCCGACGCGTTGCCACGCGTGCTCGACGTGGCCCGCGCCGAACGGCTGTCGTTGACCGCTGCCTGGAACGCCTGCTGGAGATCGAGGTCAACGCCACCGAGACCCGGAAACTGGCCGGCCGGCTGCGGTTCGCTTGTCTACCCGAGCCGTGGAGTACCGCCGACTTCGATTTTGGCGCTCAACCCGGCGTCGGCGAGGAACTCATCCGCGACCTGGCCATGCTTCGCTTCTTGGACGACGCCTCCAACGCGCTGTTCGTCGGCCCGCCCGGCGTCGGCAACACCATGCTGTCAGTCGGCCTTGCTCGCGCCGGCGTCGAGGCCGGCCACCGGGTCTACGTCACCACCGCCGCCGAACTGGCCGCCAAGTGCCACAAGGCCGCCATCGAAGGGCGTTAGGCAACCTGCATGCGGTTCTTCGCCAGCCCCAGACTTCTCGTCATCGATCTATGTCGAACCTGGAACTATGCTGACCTGCCCCCAGTGGTTAGAGTCGATACCCTTTCGGCGGCGGGGTTTCGGGCGGTCGTGGCTGCCGGAATTTCGGCATAGTCGACGACCGGTGTTCCGCAGAGTCATGGCTGTTCGTTCCTATGCCGGCTGTTTGGCGCAGAATTCGTTGCCTTCGGGATCGGCCAGGATGCACCAGCCGTCATGCTCGGATACCACCGTGGCGCCCAGTCGGAGGAGTTGCTCCAGATGAGCCTCGTCCCGCAGCCTGATATCGACGTGCATGCGATTCTTCACGGTCTTGGGCTCGGGAACCTCTTGAAGGAAGAAGACCAGCGAACCGTCCGGGGAGTCGATGGCCACCGTCGGATCGGTCTGCGGTGTCAGGCCCAACGTGGCGAGCCGGGCAACCTCGGCCTCGTCGTAGGGCCGGATCCGCCAACCGAGCGCGACCTCCCAGAACCGCGCCAGCTTCGATGCATGACGGCAGTCCAGCACGATCTCCACGAGGTGGCTCATCCAGCGAACGCTACTGATGCTGCTCGGGCGCCGCCACCAGGTTGAGTTTCGTCGAGTTGGAATGCGAGGGTCGTGTCGGTGGGGCGGTAGCGTCCGGGCCCTGCGGTGATGGGTGTGGTCAGGGCCAGGGTTTGTTCTTTGGTGTTCATGTACATCAATCTGTTCCTGCGCGGCTGGGCCGGATACTTCCGATACGGACACTCGGCCCAACGCTTCAGCAAGATCAGACTGTACGTGCGGATGCGGATCGCGTTGTTCATCAGCAAGCGGTACCGCCGCAGTCGACACTTCGGCCTCGGGCGCTGCTGCACTTCACGCCCAACGAGTTCGGTCTGATCAGCCTTTACGGGATCGTCGTGCAACCCAGGGCCGGCAAGCCCTGGCGGGACAAGCCGAATGCCGGCGGTGTGCTGCTGTCCAGGGTTTGGTGATATGCGTGCCGGTCCGCCGGCGTTGGTTGGCGGGCGGACCGGCACGGTTGGTGGTGTGGTCGGGTCAGGGTGTGGTGCAGGTGGGGGCTGGTGTGCTGCTGGTGCCGGAGCCGATGAAGCCGAAGGTGGTGCTGGCGCCGGCGCCGAGTGTGCCGTTGTAGGCGGCGTTGCGGGCGCTGACCGTGGTCCCGGTGGTGGTGACGGTGGCGCCCCAGGCTGAGCTGACCTGTTCGCCGCTGGTGAGTGGCCAGTTCACTGTCCAGGCGGTGATCGCCGTGGTGGCGGTGACGCGTACCTCGGCTTGGAAGCCGCCGGACCATTGGGAGATGACGCGGTAGGTGGCTGAGCAGCCGGCGTTCGGGTTGCCGGTGGGGGAGGTGGTGGGGGAGGTGGTCGGGGTGGGCTGGGTGGTCGGGCTGGCGGTGGGTGTGGGGCTTGGGCCGCTGCTGGTGAAGTTGACGTCGCTGCAGAAGTAGTAGGACTGGTCGAGGTGGCTTGCCTGCCACACGGTGTAGACGATGTGGTGTCCGGTGCGTCCGGGTGCGTTCACCTCGACGGGTGTCGTGGTGCCGGTTGGGACGTTGGTGACCTGGCCGGCCAGTTCCAGGTCGCTCCACCTCGGCCTTTGGGTGGTGGGGTCGAAGCCTTGTTTGGTGACGTAGACGCGGATGTAGTCGGCGCCGTGCGAGGACTGGTCGTACAGGTTCAGGGTGAATCGGTTGGGGCGGTCGACGGTTTTCCATGGGCCGGGTTCGTCGAAGGCGGCGTATCGGCCGTTGGCGGTCATGCCGCCGCTGCAGAGTTGCCCGTCGGGTACGGCGCTTTGGTGGTTGCCGCCGACTCCGTCGCGGTGCAGGCCGTTCCAGTTCCACATGGCGCCCGGGTTAGCCTGCCATGCCTGGTAGCACATCGGGTCTTCGGTGGCCGTCTGCGCCGTCGGTCCGTTAGGCCACCGCTGGTAGCAGCCGTAGTGCCGGGCGATCGGGTCGCTGACGGCGCCGTGTGCCGAGGCCGGTGCGGCTAGCACGGTGCTGGCCAGCAGCCCGGCCGCCGCCGCGAAGAGGATCCGCC
>NZ_JAIBNX010000172.1 GCF_026130045.1 Micromonospora sp. CPCC 205371 | reverse complement strand
GCCAAGCCCCAGCCTTCGCGTGCGTCGGCCGATCCGGGGCCCGTTGAGCTAGGGGATGGGAGGGGCTGGCAAGGCCGTAGCCCGGCTAGCCAAGGATCGGACCGCCGCAGCGGGCGCGTCCTGCGGGCCTCGCGGCGTGGAAGTGCCGAATCTGGAACACTTGTTGCTGCCCCAGCAGCAACAAGTGTTCCAGATTCATTGGGCTGCGGGGAGATGGCGGCGCCGCGGGAGATCGAGGTTCATCGCCGCGGTCGTGCGGGCGCCGCTAGCGCCCGCTCGGTGACCTGTTTGGCCCGTTCCGCGCCGCCGATGCCCCTCGCCGGAACGGCGATCAAGGGCACATCGCCGTTGAGTTAAATGCGTAAGCCAGTTGTCAAGGTCGCCGTTCCACGACGCGCGTATCGGGACAATCCGGTCGGTGCACCGCGCCTAGCGGCGCCGGGGCCGCTGCGGTGGTCGGGCTTGGGACGGCGCCGACTCGCTTAACGCGGCAGCGGCGAGCAAGGGCATCCGCATCGATCAAGGGCGAACGCACGTGGTTTTGAGATCGAACCGCGTGCATTCGCCCTTGATCCACGCAGGCCACGCACGCAGGCCGACCCTGCCGCGCAGGCCGCGCACGCCGCGCGGACCGCGCACGCCACGCGGGCCGCGCACGCCACGCGGGCCGCGTGGCGTAGCCGCCACGGGTCGGCGGGGAAAGGGCGGCTACCGGGTCAGGGTGCCGCAGCCGCTGTGCGCGAACGCGGCGTCGCCCTCGCTGATCGTGACGGTGACTCGCTCGCCGGGCTTGAGGAAGTCGCCGGCGATGATGTCGTCGGGCTCGCCCGACGTGCCGCTCAGGCGGGTCCAGTAGCAGTAGGTCGAATCCTCCGGGACGATGCCCTGGTACGTGCCGGGCTGGATGTCGGACGGCACTAGCAGGACACCGCCGGTGGTGACCTGCTCCTCCGGCTCAGGCTCAGGCTCCCGCTCGCGGCCGGGCTGGACGGGGCCCACCATCGGCGCTTCGGCTACGTCCGGGTCCGCACTGCCGGTGGACGAACCCTCGTCAGACACCGTGCCGGAAGACGAGGCCTCGTCAGGGACGGTGCCGGTGGACGAACCCTCGTCCGGGGCGGTGGACGTGGACGAACCCTCCGCCTCGCCGGATAGGCCGGAACCGGATCGGGCGGAACCGGACAGGGCGGAACCGGAAGCGGAACCGGGTAAGGCGGAAGTGGTGGCGGGCTCGACCGGTGTCTCCGGCAGCGGCGCTGCTGACGGCATCACAACGGCATCGGAAGCGAGCCGGAGCGCTGGTGCGCTCGTGTCCAGGGCGGCTACGAGGCCGAGCGCGATGCCCAGGCCGGCGACCGCCGTGAACCATGGATGCTTGAGTGCGTACATGCGAATAATTCTCAAGTCACCCAAACCATCGCACGGGAGGAACGCGGGAAATGCCCCGCCGGCCCGCTCAATGCCGCATAATCCGGGCCGCGCACGCGGCGCCGAGCACCAGTACGGCCGTGATCAGGGCCACGCTCGCGCCGAAGGTACCCACCGCCAGATACACGCCGCCGATCGCCGCCACGCCCAGCACGCTGGACAGCAGGCTGCCCGTCGAGATCAGCGCTGACAGCGAGGCGGCCTGAGCGGGCGTCACGAGGGTGGTGATCCGGGTCACGACCGGGGTGAAACCGGCGGCGTGTCCCGCCCCGGCGACCAGGAGCAGCGCGCTCGCCGCCAGCACCGGCCAGCCGTACCGGCCGACCAGCCACAGCGCGGCCGCGGCGAGCGCGAACGCGAGCGGACCGGCCACTGGCATGACGGCACGAGCCGCCGAAGGCAACCGCGCCGCCAGCAGGCTGCAAACGGCGAACCCGGTCGCGTACGGGACGAACGCCAGGCCGGCCTGGAGCGCGGTGAAGCCGAGCCGGTCCTGGAGGTGCAGGGTCAGCGTGAAGAGGAATGCGGCATACGAGCCCATCACCGCGCAACAGGCGGTCAGGCCGAGCCGGACCGGACGGGCGGTGAGCAGCCCAAGCTCGACGAGGGGCGCCGGCACCCGCCGCTCATGGCGTGCGAAGGCGGCCAGCGCGGCGCCGCCCAGGGCCAGCGTGGCTGCCCACGCCCAGAGCGGCCACCCCTGCTCACGGCCCAGCACGAGCGGCAGTACCAGGCCGGTCATCGCGCCTGACAGCAGCCAGACTCCCGCAATGTCGAAGCGCGCGACCTGAGCAGAGTCGGCCGGAAGAAGCCGCGGCGCCAGCAGCAGGAGGGCGGCACCGATGGGCACGTTCACGAGGAAGGCGGGGCGCCACGACAGGCCACCCAGATCCAGGCTGACCATCACGCCGCCCACGACCTGACCTGCGGCGACGCCGAGGGCCAGGATCATCGAGTACAGGCCGATCGCGCGCGCCCGCGCGTTGCCCTCCAAGCGCACCTGGATCAGCGACAGCACCTGGGGCGTCATGACAGCCGCCGCGGCGCCCTGGGCGACCCGTGCGGCCACGAGCACGGCGGAGTGCGGCGCCGCACCGCACACCAGCGACGTCAGCGTGAACCCCGCTAGGCCGAGCATGAACATCCTGCGGTACCCGTACCGGGCGCCGAGGCGCGCGCCGGTGACGACCAGCACCCCGAACGCCAGCGTGTATCCGGCGAGCACGAGCTGCTGGACCGCTCCGGTGGCGGCCAGATCGTCCCGGATCGCGGGTGCGGCGACGGCCACGATCGAGTTGTCCATCGAGGCCATGGCCTGGCCGGTGAGCAGTGCGGACAGCATCATTCCGGCGCGCCGCCGCGTGGCGACATCAGTTATCACCACGGCACTGTGCACCGGCCGCCAGGGCGTGGTATTGAAGATTCTTGCGCACCGAACAGCTGCTGGTCGACCGGCCGGAGTTCACGATCCGGGTCGTGCGCTGCGACGACGATCACGCACGGTGGTCGTCGCCGGAGCGCACCGACGGGTACGGCTTCGTGCTGGTCCGGCGCGGCGGGTTCCGGCGGGCGGGGCGCGGTGGCGAGCTGCTGGCCGACCCGACCGTGGGCTACCTGAGCGCGCCCGACGACGAGGAGCGTTTCGCACACCCGTACGGGGGTGACGAGTGCACGTCGATCCGGCTCGACCCCGATCTGGTTACCGCGCGCCCCGGTCCCGTGTACGTCGACGCGCGCACCGATCTCGCGCACCGCTTGCTGTTGCGCGCGGCCCACGGCGCCGACCACGACTACGCGGTGGCTGAACGGCTCCTCCGTCTCGCGGGCGGGGCTGGCGACGGCGTACAGGATAAAGACCGCGCCGTGGTGGAAACGGCGCGGCAGGCGATCAGAGCGGGCGCCGATGAGGCCGCCGCTCTTGTGCCCCTCGCCCGGAGCCTGGGTGTGTCGCCCTACCGGCTGAGCAGGGCGTTTCACGCGCTGGTCGGCGTGCCGCTGACGCGCTACCGCAACCGGGTGCGGGTCGGCGCGGCGCTCGACCGCATCGAGGCCGGGGAGGCCGACCTGGCTCGCTTGGCGGCGGAGCTCGGCTTCGCCGACCAGGCGCACCTCACGCGTACCGTGCGCGACCACCTGGGCCACACGCCCAAGCAGCTCACCCGGTTACTCGCCGGTGTGCGCGTGTGACGCGGTAACCGGTTTCGACTGCGGCGACCCGTGCTGGCGGAGCACGATGCTCAGCACGATCAGCGCGCCGACGGCGAGGAACTCGCTCTGCCAGTTCTGCATCGACTGGAACCAGAACTCACTCGTGGTCAGGAACCGCCAGGCGCTGATGGGCGCGGCGCCGCTCTCCAGTGCCTGTTGCTCGTTGTAGTCGGATGTGCCGCCGAGCAGGTGCACCACGAACGACAGCACGAAGAGGCCGAGCAGGGCGATCGAGAGGCTGTTGCGGTAGAGCACCTGTTGCCAGCCGGGGCTCTTGGCCGGGGCGGGCGACCGGGACGTGGCCTTGTCCGGGTAGTCCTCGGGGCGGTCCTTCTGGCCGAGCGGTTTGGACTCCGGCGAGCCGCGCTGCACCAGGTACGCCGTCAAGAGCACGTAGAAGCCCATCTGGAGGAACTCGGACTCCCAGTTCTCGAACACGGCTTCGACGAAGTGGCCGGTGCTCAGATAGGCCCAGTAGCTGTCGGCAGCCTGGCCGTACTGCGCCAGCTCGTCGTTGCGCACCTGCCACCCGAAGATGCTCTGCAGGACGATGAAGATCAGAAACGCCCCGAACATCACCAGTGACAAGGCGTTGAACCACAGCCACTTCCTCATGAGCAGGTACTTTCCCCGCCACGCTGGTTCTCTAACTGTTACCGTCCCGTTCAACATCAAGATCCATCGACGGCACTGGCGCTAGCGAGGCTTCCCCAGGTTGATGCACGTCAAACCCCTGGGGAGGTATCCGATGCCAGTCTCCCGACGGACGCTGATCGTCGGTGGCGCCGCGGGCGCGGCGGTCGCCGCGCTACCCGCCGGAGCCGCGGTCGCGTCGAATTCCGGTCCACTTCGGACCGACCCGTTCACTCTCGGCGTCGCGTCCGGCGACCCCGACTATGACGGGTTCGTGCTCTGGACCCGACTCGCACCCGAGCCGCTCGCCGAGGACGGCCTCGGCGGCATGCCCTCCCGGCCTGTCCCTGTCGGGTGGGAGGTCGCGCTCGACGAGCGCTTCCGGTACGTCGTGCGGCGCGGCACCGCGGCCGCCAGGCCCGAGTCGGCACACAGTGTCCACATCGAACTGAACGGCCTGCTTCCGGGACGCGAGTACTTCTACCGGTTCCGCGCCGAAAAGCACGTGTCACCCGTTGGACGTACCCGCACGGCGCCCGCGCCGTGGGTGTCCGGTGGCGCGCTGGCGATGGCGTTCGTGTCTTGCTCGCAGTTCGAGCACGGATACTTCACCGCGTACCGGCGTCTCGCCGAGGACGAGCCGGAGCTGATCCTGCACCTCGGCGACTACCAGTACGAGTACGCGAAGGACACATACAACATCCCGGGCGGCAACCCGCGCGACCACGAAGGCCCGGAGACGCGCACGCTCGCCAACTACCGGCAGCGGCACGCCCAGTACAAGGCGGACGCCGACCTCCAGGCCGCGCACGCGGTCGCGCCGTGGCTCGTGGTGTGGGACGACCACGAGATCGAGAACAACTGGGCCGACGAGGTACCCGAGCAGCCCGACCCCGACTTCCTCGCGCGGCGTGCGGCGGCTTTCCAGGCGTACCACGAGAACATGCCGCTGCGCCGCTCGTCGGTACCGCACGGCATCGACATGCAGCTGTACCGGCGGCTCCACTGGGGACGGTTGGCCACGTTCCACATGCTCGACACCCGCCAGTACCGCGACGACCAGGGCTGTGGCGACGGGTACAAGGACTGTCCGGCCGCGGTCGACCCGGCCCGGTCGATCACCGGGGCGGAGCAGGAGCGGTGGCTGCTCGACGGCTTCCGCCGCTCGTCGGCCCGGTGGGACATCCTCGGGCAGCAGGTGTTCTTCGCGCAGCGGGACAACAACGCCGGCCCCGCGAAGGTGACGAGCCAGGACTCCTGGGACGGGTACGTGGCGTCGCGGGACCGGATCACCCGAGGCTGGGTGGCCGCCGGAGTGCGCAACCCGATCGTGCTCACCGGCGACGTGCACGCGCACTGGGCGAGCGACCTCAAGCTCGACTACGACGACCCGACGTCGCGCACTGTCGGTGCCGAGCTGGTGTGTTCGTCGATCACGTCGGGCGGCAACGGAGTCGACTCGGACCCGGCGACACACCCGTTCCTGAAGATCAACCCGCATCTGCGCTTCTACAACAACCAGCGCGGGTACGTGCTGACGAAGCTGACGCGGGAGCGGCTGGACGCCGACTTCAAGGTGCTGCCGTACGTGACGACGCCGGACGCGCCGGCGTACACGCGAGCGTCGTACACGGTCGAGGACCGCGTGCCGGGCCTGCACCAGACGTACTCGCGCCCGCTCGACCCGGCCCCGTCCCCGTCGCTGCGGTCCGCACCGTCCATTCCGGACACCGCTGAGTGGGAGACGGCTCGCCCGTAGCCGCCTACTCGCGCCAGCCGGCCATCTCGACCCCGCGGGCCAGCTCTACACGGAGGCCCATCGCCACCTCCTTGATGTCTCCGGGCTCCAGCTCGAGCTTCCAGGTCAGGACCCCCAGCTCCGTGCGCTCCACGGGGTTGGGGTCGACCCGGAACGCGCGGACCGTGATGCCCTCGTCGCGGGAGACGGGGATCTGGTCGAGCACTGTCACGCGAGCCGTCCGGGGCGTGTGGTTGGCGACCGTCGTCCGGTACTCGACCTCGCGCCGCCGGGTCGCACCGAGCGCCGCCTTCGTGGCGGTGCGGCGGATCAGCTTCCGCTCGACGCGGATGCGGTCGTCGAGGCCGAGCGCCAGCTCGACCTCTTCACCGGGCGCCCAGGTCTCCAGCACGGTGGCGCCCACGAAGTCGGCGCCGTGGAAGACCGAGGCCCGCCCGGGCAGCAGCGTGTGTGCCGAGCCGTTGGCCGCGGTGGCCCGCAGGTGGGCGTCGGGCGAGATGGCCGGCGCGGTCACGTAGTCCAACTGGACGGGCAGATCCAGCACCGCGACCGTGGCCCGGTGCGCGCCCCCGTCGGCCGGCACCGCGACCGGGTGCTCGGGCCGGTACGTGGCCGCGGCGACGCCCTGCTCGACCACGCTCGTGCTCTCTTCGAGAACCGCCTCGCTTGAGGCGTCCATCGCCAGCGCCGCGTTGAAGGCGGCCCCCGCCGCGGCGGGCATCGGCGCCCGGGCCCGGGAGGCAGCGACGGCCCGCGCCACCGGCAGCGGGCGGATCCGGTCGAGGTACCAGGGCTCCAGCTCGGGCACCGCGGTGGTGGTCGCCGGGCGGGCGGTGGAGAGCACCAGCTCGCACTCCGGCCAGTCTTCGCCGGTGCGCTGGGTCACCAGCCCGAACCAGGTGACCGCCAGGCGCTCGTCGTCCAGGCGCACGTCGTACGTCGACTCCCAGCCGGCGCCGTCCACCACGTACGACAGCTCCAACTCGACCGCCCCCTCGGCGGTGACCTGGAGCGTCACGGCGGCGACCAGCTCGTCCGGTACCTGCTTGCCCCTGATCTGGGCCAGGCGGCGCTCGACGGCGGCCTTGCGCCTTCCGGTCTCGTTGGAACGCAGCGCCAGCTCGCGCTGCCGCGCCTTGGTCGCGGTGAGCTGCTCGGCGATGGAGTCCGCGAAGGCGGCGACCGCCGCCGGGTCGGTCTCGCCCGCGGCGAGCGAGCGGGCGTACGTCCCGCCCGCGCGCTGAGCGAGCGTGGTGAGGAACTCGGCGCGCTGCTCCTCGACGGTGGACGCGTCGGCGAGGCCACCCAACTCGGTGGCGAGCGCGTCGCGCTGGTCTTCCAGCTCGGTCACGGTCGCGTCGGTAGGCCTGGCCTGGTGCCGGGTGACCACGTCGACGCCGAGCACGGTGGCGGGTCCGTGGCCGCCGACCCGGAGCGAGTCACGGTGCAGGCCGAGCGGGAGCGGTCCGATGTGGACCACTTCGGTGCCCGCGGGCAGGTCGACCTTGCCGCGCCGGGTCACCCGGGCGCGGTCGGGATAAACCGTCACTGCCACGATCGGAGCGTCCACGCGGTCAAAGATACTGGCGGCATGCACACAGAGGTGATCACAGTACGAACTGGCACCCGACCGGTCGTCCGGGACATTACGCGCGAAGCGGCAGCCTTCGCCGAGGACAAGGGCGACGGGTTGCTGCACGTCTTCGTCCCGCACGCCACCGCCGGGGTTGCGATCATCGAGACCGGTGCCGGCTCCGACGACGACCTGCTGACCGCGATCGACGGCGTGCTGCCGACCGACGACAGGTGGCGGCACCGGCACGGTTCGCCGGGCCACGGACGTGATCACGTACTGCCGGCGTTCGTCGCGCCGTACGCCACCCTGCCGGTGATCAGCGGGCGGATCGCGCTCGGCACATGGCAGTCGATCTGCCTGGTCGACCCCAACGGGGACAATGCCACCCGACAGGTTCGGTTCTCGTTTCTCCCGGGATAACGCGTTGTTACCGACGGGTACGTGTGTCGCACGTCGCGTCTGCGTGCGCTAGGCGTGACGGAAGCACTTCAGACGGGGCAGGATGGAGCTTTAAGAGACCTATCCCACACACGATATTGAGGGAGCGCCTGTGGCTACGGAACGCAGTGCAGGGCAGACACCCCGCCGCCCCGCCCAGCGCCCGGTGATCAGCGACGGCCTGCCGAGCCAGCTTCTCGACATCGATCCCGAGGAAACCCACGAGTGGATCGAGTCGCTCGACGGCGTCATCGACGAGCGTGGTGCCAAACGCGCCCGCTACATCATGCTGAGCCTCCTGGAGCGTGCCCGCGAGCGCCAAGTCGGGGTGCCGCCCCTGACCACCACGGACTACATCAACACGATCCCGCCCGAGCGCGAGCCGTGGTTCCCTGGTGACGAGTTCGTCGAGCGCCGCATCCGGGCATACATCCGGTGGAACGCCGCGATGCTCGTGCACCGCGCGCAGCGCCCGGAGATCGGCGTTGGCGGGCACATCTCGACGTACGCGAGCGCCGCCTCCCTCTACGAGGTGGGCATGAACCACTTCTTCCGGGGCAAGAGCCACCCCGGCGGCGGCGATCACATCTTCTTCCAGGGCCACGCCTCCCCCGGCATGTACGCCCGCGCGTACCTGGAGGGGCGGCTGACCGAAGACCGGCTCGACGGGTTCCGTCAGGAGCTGTCGCACGCCGGGCCGGGCGGCGGCCTGCCCAGCTACCCGCACCCGCGACTGATGCCGGACTTCTGGGAGTTCCCGACGGTCTCCATGGGTCTCGGCCCGCTGAACGCGATCTACCAGGCCCGTTTCAACCGGTACATGCACCACCGGGGCATCAAGGACACCTCCGACCAGCACGTATGGGCGTTCCTGGGCGACGGCGAGATGGACGAGGTCGAGTCGCTCGGCGCGATCGGCCTGGCCGCCCGCGAGGAGCTCGACAACCTCACCTTCGTGATCAACTGCAACCTGCAGCGGCTCGACGGTCCGGTCCGGGGCAACGGCAAGGTCATCCAGGAGCTGGAGTCGTTCTTCCGCGGCGCCGGGTGGAACGTCATCAAGGTCATCTGGGGCCGGGAGTGGGACCCGCTGCTCGCCGCCGACACCGACGGCGCGCTGGTCAACCTCATGAACACCACGCCCGACGGCGACTACCAGACCTACAAGGCGGAGTCCGGCGCGTTCGTCCGCGAGCACTTCTTCGGTCGCGACCCGCGCACCCGCAAGCTCGTCGAGCAGATGTCCGACGAGGAGATCTGGAACCTCAAGCGCGGTGGCCACGACTACCACAAGCTGTACGCGGCGTATCACGCGGCGGTCAACCACACCGGCCAGCCGACCGTGATCCTCGCCAAGACGATCAAGGGCTGGACGCTCGGCTCCCACTTCGAGGGCCGCAACGCCACCCACCAGATGAAGAAGCTGACGCTCGACGACCTCAAGTCGTTCCGCGACCGGCTGTACCTGGACATCCCCGACTCGGCGCTGGAGTCCAACCCGTACCTTCCGCCGTACTTCCACCCGGGTGAGAAGTCCGACGAGATCCAGTACCTGCGGGAGCGGCGCGAGCAGCTCGGCGGCTACCTGCCCACGCGGCGCACCACCACGATCCCCCTCGCGATCCCCTCGCAGGAGCGCTTCGCCGACGTCAAGCGCGGCTCCGGCAAGCAGAAGGTCGCCACGACGATGGCCTTCGTCCGGCTCCTCAAGGACCTGATGAAGGACAAGGAATTCGGCAAGCGGTGGGTGCCGATCATCCCGGACGAGGCGCGCACGTTCGGCATGGATTCGCTCTTCCCGACCGCGAAGATCTACTCGCCGCACGGGCAGAACTACACGTCCGTCGACCGCGAGCTCTTCCTGTCGTACAAGGAGGCGACCACCGGCCAGATCCTGCACGAGGGCATCAACGAGGCCGGCTCGGTCGCGTCGTTCACGGCCGCCGGCACGGCGTACGCCACGCACGGTGAGCCGATGATCCCGCTGTACATCTTCTACTCGATGTTCGGGTTCCAGCGCACCGGTGACGCGTTCTGGGCGGCCGCCGACCAGATGGCGCGCGGCTTCGTGCTCGGTGCCACCGCCGGGCGCACCACGCTGAACGGCGAGGGCCTCCAGCACGAAGACGGCCACAGCCACCTGCTCGCGGCCACGAACCCGGCCGTCGTGGCGTACGACCCGGCGTTCGCGTTCGAGATCGCGCACATCGTCGAAGACGGCCTGCACCGGATGTACGGCGACAACCAGGAAGCGATCTTCTACTACCTGACGGTCTACAACGAGCCGATCTTGCAGCCGGCCGAGCCCGCCGACCTCGACGTCGAGGGCGTCAAGCGGGGCATCTACCGGTACGCGGCGGCACCCGACGTCGAGGGCCCGCGGGCGCAGATCCTGGCCTCCGGCACCGGCATGCAGTGGGCGCTCAAGGCGCAGCAGCTGCTCGCGCAGGATTGGGGCGTGGCGGCCGACGTCTGGTCGGTCACGTCGTGGACCGAGCTGCGCCGCGACGCGATCCGCGCCGAGGAGTACAACCTGATGCATCCGGGCCAGCCTGCGAAGACGCCGTACGTCAAGGCCAAGCTGGCCGACTCCGCCGGTCCGGTGGTGGCGGTCAGCGACTGGATGCGGGCGGTGCCCGACCAGATCTCGCGCTGGGTACCGGGCGACTACACCTCGCTCGGCACCGACGGGTTCGGGCTGTCCGACACCCGGCACGCGCTGCGCCGGCACTTCCACGTCGACGCCGAGTCGGTGGCGGTGGCGACGCTCCGCCAGCTCGCGGTGCGCGGCGAGGTGGCACCCTCGGTCCCGGCCGAGGCGGCGAAGAAGTACGCCATCGACGACGTCACGGCGGCCCCGGTCGGCGAGACGGGCGGCGACTCCTAGCGTTCCGACCCCGCGCGGCGCTCGGTATCCTCGAGTGCCGCGCGGGCGGGCAGAATCGCTGGATGCACTTCAACCGGCACGAGTTCGGCGCGGTCGTCGATCTCGTGCGTGGTGTGGCCGCCGCCCACGATCCCGGCGAGTACGGAGACGGCGTCGAGGTGAGGATCGAGGCGCCCGCTCCCACTTTTCTGCGCGACATCTTCGGCGCCGACCCGGCCAGCGCGCACATCGCGGTCACGAAGCCGGGCGGCGAGGTCGCGTACCCCTTTCACGTGCGGCTGGTCAGCGACCAGGGCGGCGACGCGGGCCGGCGGGTGCCACGCCGCCCGGGCTGGGCGTCCAGCAACTCGGCGGGGCTGGCGTTCATCATGCAGAAGGCTCGTCCGGACGGCGCCTTCGACTGGGCCGATCTTGTGGCTGGCGCGATCGAGGCCCTCACCGCGCTTCGCACGGACGCCCCCGACACCGGCTGGCGGGCCGTTGTGGACAGGACGGTATTCCGCGCGTACTGGTAAGCCGCTACAGTGCGAGGAACTTTCATGTTAAGGGAGCGGCATGAGGTTTCCGGAAGGCTTTACCTGGGGCGTCTCTACCTCGTCCTACCAGATCGAGGGTGCGGTCAAGGAGGGCGGCCGCGGCACGTCCATCTGGGACACGTTCACCCAGCAGGGCGGGCGCGCCA
This sequence comes from Micromonospora sp. CPCC 205371, assembly GCF_026130045.1. GTDB lineage: Bacteria > Actinomycetota > Actinomycetes > Mycobacteriales > Micromonosporaceae > Phytohabitans. The sequence goes on along the minus strand of NZ_JAIBNX010000172.1, from coordinate 7,042 downwards.
CCGGCGACGAGGCCTGCGACCACTACCACCGGTACGCCGAAGACGTCGCCCTCATGGCCGACCTGGGCATCGACGCCTACCGGTTCTCGGTCGCCTGGCCGCGCATCCAGCCCGACGGCACCGGCCCGGCAAACCCCGAAGGCATCGCCTTCTACGACCGCCTCGTCGACGCGCTCCTCGCGCGCGGCATCGATCCAGTGCTCACGCTCTTCCACTGGGACCTGCCACAGGCCCTCGAAGACCAGGGCGGCTGGCTCAGCCGGGACACCGCGCACCGGTTCGCCGAGTACGCCGACCTGGTCGGCGCCGCGCTTGGCGACCGGGTCAAGCTGTGGATCACCCTCAACGAGCCGTTCATCCACATGACCCTCGGGTATGCCACCGGCGAGCACGCGCCCGGCCACGCGCTGCTGTTCGGTGCGCTGCCGGTCGCGCACCACCAGCTTCTCGGGCACGGCCTGGCGGTACAGGCGCTGCGGGCGCGCACGAGCAGCCCGATCAGCATCGCCAACAACTACTCCCCCGCCTGGCCGCAGGGCGGCACCGACGCCGACCTGGCCGCCGCCGCGACGTACCACGCCCTGCACAACCGGATGTTCACCGATCCGCTGCTCGGGCGCGGGTACCCGGAGATCGGCCTTGACGAAGAGGTCGTGAAGGACGGCGACCTCGAAATCATCGCCAGCCCCATCGACTTCCTCGGCGTGAACTACTACAACCCCACCGGAGTGCAGGCGCCCCTGCCCGGCGCCCCGCTCCCGTTCGACCTGGTGGCCCTCGACGGGTATCCGACCACCGACTTCGGCTGGCCGGTGGTACCGGACGGGCTGCGGGACCTGCTCGTCGGGTTCCTCACCGAGTATGGGGACGCGCTACCGCCGATCCACATAACGGAGAGCGGCTGCGCGTACGAGGGCGTCGAGGACCCGCAGCGGGTGGCGTACCTGGACGGCCACATCGGCGCGGTCGAGGCGGCCATGGCGGCGGGAGTCGACGTGCGCGGGTACTTCGTCTGGTCGCTGCTGGACAACTTCGAGTGGGCCGAGGGGTACACGAAGCGGTTCGGCCTAGTGCACGTCGACTTCGACACGCAGGTGCGCACGCCGAAGAGCTCGTTCGCCTGGTACAGAGACCTCATCCGGGCGTCGAGATGACAGCGATCACCCCCACGCCGGTGCCGGCCGCACTGGCCGAGCCGACGGTGCGCGTCGGCCGTTCCTGGATCACGCTGATCTTCTGCGCGAACCTGGGCCTGTGGATGGCGTTCTTCACGCCCATCCAGATCCTGCTGCCGCAGCAGATCGAGGCGATCGACGCGGCGAACAAGGAGACCATGCTGGCCTGGGTCACCGGGTTCGGGGCGCTGGCCGCCGTGCTCGCCAACCCCATCGCGGGGGCGCTCTCCGACCGCACCTGCGTCAAGATCGCCGGACGGGAGCTCGGCCGGCGGCACATCTGGACCGCCGGCGGCGCCATCGCCGCCGCCGCGGCGCTCGTGCTGCTGGCGCAGCAACACACGATCCTCGGCGTCGCGCTGGCGTGGGTCGCGGCCCAGATCTTCCTCAACGCCATGCTCGCCTCGCTCACCGCGGGGGTTCCTGATCGGGTACCGGTCAACCAGCGCGCCGCCGTGGCCGGCTGGGTGGGCATCCCGCAGGCGTTGGGCCTCGTCGTCGGCGCGGTGCTGGTGACCGCCGTGGTCACCGGTAACGCCAACGGGTACATGGCGATGGCGATCGCACTGCTCGTGCTGGCGCTGCCGTTCGCGCTGCGTACCGCCGACGACCCCCTGCCGCGCCAGCACCGGGCACCGCTGCGGACGCGCGACCTCCTCGTCGGCCTGTGGGTCAGCCCCCGGAAGTACCCGGACTTCGCCTGGGCCTGGGGCACCCGCTTCCTCGTCCAGCTCGGCAACGCGCTCGGCACCCTGTACCTGCTGTTCTTCCTCAAGGACAAGGTGCACCACGCCAACCCGGAAGACGGGTTGCTGGTGCTGATCCTGCTGTACACGGCCGGCATGATGGCGACCGCGGTGGTCTCGGGAAAGCTGTCGGACCGTTCGGGTCGCCGCAAGATCTTCGTCATCTGGTCCGGCGTGATCATGGCGGTGGCCGCCCTGCTGCTCGCCGTCTGGCCCACGTGGAACACCGCGCTCGTCGCGGCGGTCCTGCTCGGCGCCGGCTACGGGGTGTACCTGGCCGTCGACGCGGCGCTGATCACCCAGGTACTGCCGGTGGCGACCGACCGGGCCAAGGACCTCGGCGTCATCAACATCGCCAACTCGGCACCGCAGGTGCTCGGGCCAGCCCTGTCCGCGCCGATCGTGGTGTATCTCGGCGGCTACCCGACCCTGTACGCGGTCACCGCCGCGGTCACCCTGCTCGGCTCCGCGCTGGTGGTACGGATACGCTCGGTCCCGTGACCGTACGCGTACGCTTCGCCCCTTCCCCGACCGGTATGTTCCATGTCGGAGGCGCCCGCTCGGCCCTCCAGAACTGGATCTACGCAAAGCAGCACGCCGGCGTTTTCGTGCTGCGCATCGAGGACACCGACGCGGCGCGCAACCGGCCAGAGTGGACCGAGGGCATCCTCACGGCACTCGACTGGATCGGCATCGAGCGCGGCAGCTACGAAGGCCCGTACTTCCAGTCGGCCAACGCCGGCGAGCACCGTGCCGCCGCCATGAAGCTGGCCGCCGACGGCCGCGCGTACTACTGCGACTGCACCCGCGAAGACGTACAGGCCCGCACCGGCTCGCAGTACCAGGGGTACGACGGGTTCTGCCGCGACCGCGGGCTGACCGAGGGGCCCGGACGGGCGCTGCGGTTCCGCACGCCCGATCTCGGTGAGACAGTGGTCGTAGACCTGATCCGGGGCGAGCCCACATTCGATAACAAGCTGATCGAAGACTTCGTCATCGCCCGCAGCGACGGCTCCCCGGTATTCCTCCTCGCCAACGTGGTCGACGACATCACGATGGGCATCACCCACGTGATCCGCGCCGAGGAGCACCTGCCCAACACGCCGAAGCAGCAGATGCTGTGGGCGGCGCTCGGCGTGAAGCCGCCGGTGTGGGCGCACGTGCCCGTCGTCGTCAACGAAAAGCGCCAGAAGCTGTCGAAGCGACGCGACAAGGTGGCCCTGGAGGCGTACCGCGACGAGGGATACCTCGCCGACACCATGCGCAACTACCTGATGCTGCTGGGCTGGGCGCCGAGTGGCGACCGCGAGATCGTGCCGTGGTCGGTCATCGAGTCGGAGTTCCGGCTGGAGGAAGTCAACCCGTCGCCGGCGTTCTTCGACGAGAAGAAGCTGCGCGCGTTCAACGGCGAGTACATCCGGGCGCTCTCGGTCAGCGATTTCATCGCCGCCTGCCAGCCATGGCTGACCGGCACCGCCACGATCCCGCCGCCGCCGTGGGAGCCGGCCGACTTCGACGCCGAGGCGTCCGGGGCGGGGGCCTCGCTCGCGCAGACCCGCATCGCGATACTGAGCGAGATCGTGCCGAACGTCGACTTCCTGTTCCTCCCAACGCCTGCGATCGACGAGGCGTCCTGGGCAAAGGCGATGAAGGACGGGGCGGGCGAGTTGCTCGACGCGGCGGCCGACGCATTCGAGGCCTTGCCGTCGTGGGACTCGGTGGCTTTGAAGGAGTCGCTGGAGGCGGTCGGCCTGTCGCGCGGGCTCAAGCTCGGCAAGGCACAGGCTCCGGTGCGGGTGGCGGTGACCGGCCGCAGCGTTGGCCTCCCCCTCTTCGAGTCCCTGGAGGTACTGGGCCGCGACCGCTCCCTGACCCGCATCCGCGCCGCCCGCCTCCGCCTCCCCTAGCGCCTGTGCACCGACCCCCCACGCGTCGCCGCCTACGGTTACGATCAGCGGCCAGCGGCCAACCTGGTTTTTGTCGGTCCTGGCTCGCAGATAGTTGCAAAAACGTTGTCTCCGGGTGCAACCGCAAGCGGTTCAGCGGAGTCTTTTGAGTACGCGGATGTGATTTCGGGGACCGACGCGCGGGACCATCCGTCGAACGGGCGGGAGGATGGGCATGGGCGCACGGGTGAGCCGACGTTGGTTGCTGAGCGGTGCCCTGCTGTCCGTGCTGGCGGCGCCGCAGCTACTGACATCGCCCGCTTCCGCGGCGCCGACCAACACCCCTACAGCCGTCACGATCGCCGGTGACGGGCTGGCCCAGCCGATCACCGTCCAGGCCGCGGAGAAGCCCGAGCTCTTCAATGCCGTGCTGAGCCAGGTGAGCTGGCTGCAGGGCAAGGGCCAGACGAGCTCGCCGAAGCCCGACAAGCTAGGTCCGAAGTACACGGTCACGGTGGTCGTCGGCGACGCAGCCAAGCAGACGTTCGACCTGTACCCGCTGGCCACCGGCGGTCCTCGCGCGTTCCGGCCTGCCAAGCAGCCCGATAAGAAGGCCAAGACGACGGCGGCCTGGTTCTACGGCCGCCTCACCATGTCGGAGACGCTGCGTGCGGCCGGGGTGCCACTGCCCGAGCAGATCGACACGCTGCACAGCGGCGGCGGCGTTGGCGGCGGCGAGCGGGTCTTCGACGACAACACCCTCAACCCGGGCCGCGACCTCGACGAGCTGCTGACCGACCTACGCCAGATGCTGCTGTTGAACGGCGCCGTCGTGGTGGTCATCACCCTGGGCCTGGCCGGCATCGCGCTGCTGGTCCGCCGCCGCACCCGCTAGGAGGATCAGCACCAGCGGCGTGGGGGGCGCTCCCGGCGCATGCCGCGGCGCCGCGGCCGGACGGCGAGATGCGGGTGTGCACCCGCCCAGCCTTCCCACCTCGTGCGGCAGGCCGCTGGCACGCCCCGCTTGGGCAGCGTGCGGCCGCCATCGTCGTCCGCCTCGTCGGCGGGCGCCGGCGGCTCGTCGACGGCTTCGACCGGGCCACCCACGGCATGTGGGCCGGCACCGCACACCCAACGCATCTGCCGGCCGGGCGGGTCGTGACTGCCCAGCACGTAGTGCTGTTCACCATCGACGCCGTGCTCGGCCTCCCCGTGCGCCATCTTCGGCCTCCTTACTGGCGGTTTCGGCCAACGCCAGCCTCCCCGGCCCCTATGACATCACTCATCCGCCCACCTTCGAAATAACGTGGCCCACAGTGAGCGCGGGAGTTGGCGCGGCGACGCCTGGACCGAGGAGCCGGCGACGAGGGAAGGCGTCGCCCTCAGGCGCCGCACGACCAAGCGAACCAGAAGACAAGTGAGAACACGACAAACCGGTCGTTGGGCTACATCCTTCGACGGACTTCCGCTCCTTACACCTCGCCACGCAGGTGGAGGCCGGGGACGTACCGGTGTGATGTGATCGAAAGGTGGCACGGCTCGGACTGGATCGCGGGACCATGCGCCGCGATCTCGCGATCGCCGGCGTGTCCCTCGCGGGTGGGCTCGTCATGCTCGCGGTCGGCGTCACGCACCCGTTCGACACCAACACCGGCACCCCGACCGCCGCCTTCGTCGTGCCGCTCGCGGTGGCCAGCGCCGCGCTGGTGCTACGCCGGATCGCCACCCGCACCGGTCTCGCGATCGGCACGGTCGCTGTCGCCGGCGACCTGCTGCTCGGCGGGTCGCTCCCCACCATCCTCGTGTACTCCCAGGTGATCTACGACGCGTGCGTGTACGGGCCGGCCCGGCTGTGGCGACGGATCATCGCCGTCGGCATCGCGCTCACCGCGGTGGGCGCCGTCGCGGGTATCGCGCTGTTCAGCTCCTGGCGCGGGCTGGCTGTCGGCATCGTGCCGGCGCTCGGCATCGTGCTGCCGGCGGTCACCGGGATCAGTGTCCGGCAGTACCGAGACCAGGCGACCGCCGAACGCGCCCGCGCCGAGCAGACCGCACGCCTCGTCGAGCTGGACCGGCAGCAGGCGGTCGCCGCCGAGCGGACCCGCATGGCCCGGGAACTCCACGACGTCATCGCCAACCACCTGAGCGCCGTGGCGATCCACGCCACGGCCGCACTCTCGATCCGCGAACGTTCGGGCGGCGCCGACGGCGGCGCTGTCGACCAGGCACTCCGCGTCATCCGGGAGAACAGCGTGCAAGGCCTAGCCGAGATGCGCCAGATGATCGAGCTCCTGCGCGAGGAGGCCAACCCCGACGCGCTCACGAGAGCCCGGCTCAGCGAGGTCGACCGGCTGGTCGCCCAGGCGCGCGGCGCGGGGCTGACGGTACGCCTGGAGACCGTCGGGGAGCCCCGGGCCCTTCCGGTCAGCGTCGACCTGGCCGCGTACCGGATCGTGCAGGAATCACTCACCAACGCGCTCAAACACGGCACCGGCGAGGCCGGCATCGAGGTGGGGTACGCGGCGGGCATGGTGCGGCTGACGGTGGAGAACCCGGTCAACTCCGCACCCGCCGCACCTGGAGCCGGCGCCGGCCTGATCGGCATGCGGGAACGCGCGGCACTCCTGGGCGGCAGCCTCGACGCCGGCAGACACGGGAAGCTGTGGCGCGTGCGTGCGGAGCTGCCCGCATGATCCGCGTAGTGGTGGCCGACGATCAGGACGCGGTGCGGGCCGGACTGGTACTGATCCTCGACGGCGCGCCCGACGTGGCTGTCGTCGGGCAGGCCGCCGACGGCGAGGAGGCGGTGGCGCTCTGCGAGCGGCTGCGCCCCGACGTCGCGCTGCTCGACGTACGGATGCCCCGGCTGGACGGCATCTCCGCCACCCGGGAGATCGTCGCCCGGGACCTGGCCGACGTACTGGTGCTCACCACCTTCGACCTCGACGAGTACGTGTTCGGCGCGCTGCGGGCGGGCGCCGCCGGCTTCCTACTCAAGGACACCGACGCGGACGGCCTGATCACCGCGGTCCGCACGGTGGCGCGCGGCGACGGCATCATCGCGCCCGGCGTGACCCGCCGGCTGATCGGCGCGTTCGCGGCGGCGGCACCCGCGGCTCCGGCGGCGCTACGGACGGCGGGGGGCGGGCTGGCGCCGCGCGAGCGCGAGGTGCTGGCATGTCTCGGCATGGGCCTGTCCCACCAGGAGAACGCCGGACCGCTCGCCGTGGCCGCG
>NZ_JAIBNX010000171.1 GCF_026130045.1 Micromonospora sp. CPCC 205371 | reverse complement strand
GCAAGCGCGTCGCACGGCGGCCGGGAGGCCGCTAGGCGAGCCGCGTGATGCGGTTCTGGGGGCCCGGGCCGATGGGAGCCGTTGGGCCGCCCAGGTACGAGACCAGGGCGTCTACGTCGAAGCCCGGTGCCGTGGCCCGGTCGGTGCCGGCGGTCAGCCGGGTGAACCCGTCACCGCCGTTGGCGAGGAAGTCGTTCGTCGTCACCCGGTAGGTGGCCGCCGGATCGACCGGTACCCCGTTGAGGGCGATGCCGCTGACCTTCGAGCCCGGCGCCGCCGACGCCGTGTACGTGTACGCGAAGCCCGCGGACACCTGAAGGATGCGCTGGGTGGTCTGCCCGCCGAAGCCGACGAACTGCTGCTCCAGTACCTCCTTGAGCTGGGCGCCGGTGAGCGTCTGGGTCACCACCAGGTTGTTGAACGGCTGCACGGTGAAGCATTCGCCGTAAGTCACCTGGCCGGGCGCCTCGCCGCCGGGCGAGTTGCCGAACGTCAGCGGTGCGCGGATGCCGCCGGGGTTCATCAGGGCCAGCTGGGCGCCCGCCGACGCGGTGTACGCGAGCTGCGCGTCGGCGATCACGTCACCCAGCGAGCTCTCGCCCGCCGCGTTGGCCGTCGTGGTGAGGTCGGCGCTGATGGAGCCGACGACCTGGTTCGCGATCGGGGCGACCGCCGTGCGGTACTTGTCGGCGATGACCTTGGCACTCGCGTCGACGAGCGCCGGGTTCCGGACGAACGCGCCGGAGGCGTCGGTCTGCCACGAGCCGTCCGCGTTCCGGACGCCGTTCTCGACGATCACGTTGCGGGCGGCGATCTCCGCGAACTTGCCGCTGCGCTTGTCGAGCGTGAAGTCGATGTCGGTGACGAGGACGCCGTTGGAGCCGGCGCTGGTGACCACCGTGGGCGCGCCCGAGGAGTTGGGCAGCTGGCAGGAGTAGAAGCGGTGCGTGTGCCCGGAGACCACGATGCCGAACTCGGGCCGCAGCCCCGCCACGATGTTGGTGATCGGCCCGGCGAAGTTGTTGCAGCCGTCGACCGGCAGTACCGGCGGAGGTGCCGCTTGCGCGCCGCCCTCGTGGATCAGCAGCACCATCGACTTGACGCCGGCGAGCCGGAGCAGCGACGCCCACTTGTTGGCGGTCTCGATCTCGTCGCGGAACTCGACGGTGCTGATGCCCGCCGGGTTGACGATCGACGGGGTGCCCTTGAGCGTCATGCCGACGAAGCCGACCGGTACACCGTCGACGAGCTTGATGTCGACGGGCAGCAAGATCGGCAGGCCGGTCTTCTTGTTGACCACATTGGCCGCCAGGTACTTGAACTTGGCGCCCTTGAACCCGTCGCCGTCCTGGCAGCCGTCGGTCGGGTGGCAGCCGCCGCGCTGAAGCCGCGCGAGCTCGGTCGTACCCTCGTCGAACTCGTGATTGCCCACCGAGCTGATCTGCAGTCCGGCGTTGCTCAGCAGTTCGATCGAGGGCTCATCGTGAAACGCCGCGCTGACCAGCGGCGTGGCGCCGACGAGGTCGCCGGCCCCGACGGTGATCGACGTGCGCTTCTCCGCCTTGGCCTCGGCGCGAAGCTTCTTGACCCAGGTGGTCAGGTATTCGACGCCGCCGGCCGGATTGCCGTTGACGAGCCCACCGCTGCCGGTGGGCGGGTCGATGGCGCCGTGGAAGTCGTTGAAGCCCAGGAGGTTGCCCTTGGCGGCACCGCCCTTGAGGTCGTGCCCGTACGACACCGAGACGGGTGTCATCGGTGTCCACGCGGCGGTCTCGGTGGGTGAATCTTCGCCGCGAGTGACGGGAATGGTGGCGACAACGGCCAACGCGAGCGCGGGCACCGCGAGGTGACGCAGCACCGCCCAGCCGCGTGAGCGCGCACGTGTCATGTGTCTCTCCTAGTATGCGCAGGACAACATGGGTCATCGTTCTCGCTGCACAAAGATCGCGCCAGACCCACCAGGTGACGAATTGGTAGCCGTGTCGGTGGGCGGGCATAGACTCGCTCTGCGATGCAGACACTCTTTGACACCCAGGCCGGTGACACCCAGCCCGCGGAGGCCGCCGACGTCGGCTCCAAGGCGCGGCGCAGCCGCAGGCCCGATCCGGACAAGCTGTTGGAGGGCCTCAACGGTCCCCAGCGCGAGGCGGTTGTGCACGCCGGTTCCCCGCTGCTGATCGTGGCTGGTGCGGGTTCCGGCAAGACCCGTGTGCTCACCAACCGCATCGCCTACCTGCTCGGCGCGCGAGACGTGCATCCCGGCCAGATCATCGCGATCACCTTTACCAACAAGGCCGCTGGCGAGATGAAGGAGCGGGTGGCCGCGCTGGTGGGTGGTCGGGCGCGGTTGATGTGGGTGTCCACGTTCCACTCGGCGTGCGTGCGCATCCTGCGAGCCGAGCACGAGCACGCCGCGCTGAAGTCCACCTTCTCCATTTACGACGCCGACGATTCGCGTCGCCTGATGCAGATGGTGGCGCGCGAGCTTGACCTCGACCCGAAGCGGTATCCGGCACGCGGGCTCGCGGCTCAGGTGTCAAACCTGAAAAACGAGCTGATCGACCCGGAGGAGTTCGCCGGTCGCGCGAAAGGGCCCAACGAGCGGGCGCTCGCCGAGGCATACACGCTCTATCAGCGGCGGCTCGGTGAGGCGCACGCGCTCGACTTCGACGACCTCATCATGACCACCGTGCACCTGTTCCAGGCGCACCCGCACGTCGCCGAGGCCTACCGGCGGCGGTTCCGGCATGTGCTCGTCGACGAGTACCAGGACACCAACCACGCTCAGTACGTGCTCATCAAGGAGCTGGTGGGCGGCACGCCGGAGCTCGAGGCGGGTGAGCTGTGCGTGGTTGGCGACGCCGACCAGTCGATCTACGCGTTCCGTGGCGCCACGATCCGTAACATCCTGGAGTTCGAGCGCGACTTCCCCAACGCCCGCACGATCCTGCTGGAGCAGAATTACCGCTCCACCCAGACGATCCTCAACGCCGCCAACGCGGTGATCGAGCGCAACCCTTCCCGCAAGCCCAAGCGGCTGTGGAGCGACGAGGGGCTGGGGGAGCAGATCGTCGGATACGTCGCCGACACCGAGCACGCCGAGGCCGACTGGGTCGCCCGCGAGATCGACCGGCTCTGCGACGCGAGCGAGGCCCGCCCCGGCGACGTCGCGGTGTTCTACCGCACCAACGCACAGTCCCGCGTCTTCGAAGAGGTGTTCATCCGGGTCGGCCTGCCCTACAAGGTCGTCGGCGGAGTCCGGTTCTACGAGCGCAAAGAGGTGCGCGACGCCCTCGCATACCTGCGGGCCGTGATCAATGACGACGACACGGTGAGCGTCCGGCGGATCCTCAACACGCCGCGGCGCGGCATCGGAGATCGGGCCGAGGCGTGCGTCGAGGCACTGTCCACTCGCGACCGCATCTCGTTCGGCGCGGCGCTGCGTCGCGCCGCCGAGGCGCCGGGCATCTCGGCCCGCGCGGCCAACGGCATCGCCGACTTCGTCGCGCTGATGGATGGAGTACGCGAACTCGCCGCGACCGCTCCACCCGAAGAGGTACTGGAGGCTGTGCTCCAGCGTTCGGGTTACCTGGCGGAGCTGGAGGAGAGCCTCGATCCGCAAGACGCAGGCCGCGTGGAAAACCTGCAAGAGCTGGTGAGCGTGGCCCGTGAATACACCGAGCGGATCGAGTCGCAGGATGAGACCGCCACCCTGGTCGGGTTCCTGGAGCAGGTGGCGCTCGTCGCCGACGCCGACCAGGTGCCCACCGACGACCCCAACCACCAGGGCGTGGTCACGCTGATGACCCTGCACACCGCCAAGGGCTTGGAGTTCCCGGTGGTGTTCCTGACCGGGCTCGAAGACGGCGTGTTCCCGCACCTGCGCTCGCTGGGCGACAACCGCGAGCTCGAAGAGGAGCGGCGCCTGGCGTACGTGGGCATCACGCGGGCCCGGAAGCGGCTCTACTTGTCTCGGGCGATGACCCGGTCGGCGTGGGGGCAGCCGCAGTACAACCCGGTGTCCCGGTTCGTCGACGAACTGCCCGTGGAGTTGGTGCGCTGGGAGCGCACCGAGTCGGCCTATACGTCGTGGTCAGGCACCGGCGGCGGGATCGGTGGCCGCTCGGAGCGGCAGCAGTTCACGGGAGGCACCGCCAAGGCGGCCCGGCTCGCCGAGCGCCTGGGCATCGACGGCAGCAAGCTGGCGACAGCAGGTGACCTGCCGCAGGTGCCGAGCGTGGCAGCCGGCGACAGGATCAACCACCAGCGATACGGCCTGGGCCGGGTGCTGGAGGTCGAGGGATACGGCGCGCGCACTCAGGCAAAGATCGACTTTGGCGACCAGGTGATGTGGATCGTGCTCCGGCACGCGCCGATCGAAAAGATCTGACCCGTCGCCCCTCCCCACCGGTGCGCGGGGAGGGGCGATCGGGAGTTCAGCAGGAGACAGCGATGCCGCGGGCCTTCATCCACGGCGCCGGGTTGATCTGGTTCCACAGGGCGCCCTTGTGCACCTCGAAGTGCAGGTGCGGGCCCGTCGAGTCACCGGTCGATCCCTCGTACCCGATGACCTGGCCGACCTTGACCCTCTGGCCGACCTTGACCGCCAGCTTGGACTGGTGCGCGTAGTGGGTCAGGTACCCGTTGCCGTGGTCGATGACCACCGAGATGCCATATCCGCTGTATGCCCAGCCGGCGGCGGCGACGGTGCCAGCACCGACCGCGTGGATCGGGGTACCGGAGGCGGCTGCCAGGTCGACGCCCGCGTGGAGCACGCCCCAGCGCTGGCCGAAGCACGATGTGGTCATCGCTCCAGGCATCGGGCTGACCCAGGCCGGAGCGGCCTTCTTGGGGGCTGCCGTGGTGGCCTTGGGTGCCGCAGGGGCCGCGGGGGCGGCTGCCTTGGGTGCGGCCTTGGCGGGCGCGGGCTGGGCCGGGGTTGCCGGCGTGGCCTCTGCGGCTGCCCGCTCGGCGCGGTCGGCCCGCTGTGCGGCTTCGGAGCGGGCCTGCTGGTCTGCGGCGACGGCGGCCACCACCGGCGTCTGCGTGGGGCTGTCGCCTGCCGCCGCTGAGATGCCGGCCAGGCCGGCGCCGACCGCGAGCACCGTGGCCGGTACGACAAGGCGTGCCCGACCGGCGAGGCGGCTGCGGACCCGATGCCGGGCGACGTCGGCGCGCGCTCGCATATGGGGGAACTTGCTTTCCTGCACGAGGGGGGACCTCCGTGGTTGTGCGACACGGACCGGGAAATGGTGGTGTGCCGCTCCGTAACCACGGGTAAGGGGGAACCCAGAGGTGGGCGCGCACACCTAGGGTTCAGCCCGTTTTTATGCCGGTTTGCGCTAGTAACAGTGCGTAGTCAAATGTGGCCTAGGCCACTTTCGTGACTGTGACGGGGGAAACTTTGCGGCGTCTCTGGGGCGCAAAAACCGCCCATGCCGTATGGCATGGGCGGTGACAGGGCGTTACCGAGGGTTATTGAGCCGTCACGCCGGCAAAAATTGAGTCGACTTGCAGCTTGATGTCCGCTTGGCGATCCCGGAACCACGGGATCGGGTCGCGGGGCTCGCCGTTGACATGCACCTCAAGGTGCAGGTGGCTTCCGTACGAGTGACCGGTGTTACCCACCAAACCGAGCGTGTCGCCGGCCTTCACCGTCTGCCCGGCCTTGACGAGAACCTTCTGGGAGTGGCCGTAGATGGTCTCGACGCCGTTGCCGTGGTCGACGATGACGGCGTAGCCGTAACCGCCGTAGTACTGGGCGAGCTTCACAGTGCCGTCGGCTACCGCCTTGTATGGCGTGCCCTCCGGGGCTGCCAGGTCGACGCCAGCGTGCAGCTGGCCCCAGCGCATGCCGTACGGCGAGGTGAACTGGTAGTCCTGGAGCGGCAGCAGCCAGACATCCGCCGCCTCTTGGCCAGCGGTGGTGGCGGAACGGTCGTCACGGGACGCACGGTCGGCATCCGCGGCGCGGTCCGCGAGGTCTTGCGAGGCTGCCGCGCGGTCGAGATCAGCGAGCGCGCTCGGGTCGACCGTCTTGGCGTCCGGAAGAGCGGCGGCGCCTAGTGCGACGAATCCTGCTCCGACGAACGCGGTGGTGACGACCGCTGCATAACGGCTGCGCGGAGGTGTAGGTACGCGGCGACGACCGCGATATCGGTCCGGCTCAGACGACAGGCGCTGACGCACGCACACCCTCCGTTGTCGGTCATAGGCGGCCGATGCAGCGTCTTAATGGGGGGTGAACGCTGTCTGGCCGCGTCGCCATCCGGCGGGGACCGGGATGACAACCGTGGGCCACGGTAACTAAACCCTGGGCGTGTCACAAGCCGGACGGCCAAATTGGCTACAGAACTGCGCACCGTCCGTTGTGGAATGCCGGATTTCGTAACCATTTGTACGGGGGCTCGTTAGTAGCATTCTGTTATATCGGCGACTACGGATGGTCATGTGACACATCCGACAGTCCTAAGTGCTTGCCATGGTGTGCCGTGTCTTGGGATCGAGTTTCGAGACCCGATATTCCGGAGTGCGGCCGGCAGGTTACCGTTCGTTTAGGCGTAGTGCCGACCGCACGGAAGGTGTGTGCTCATGAGCTCTCGGATACGGGTCGTCGTCGCGAAGCCGGGCCTCGACGGGCACGACCGCGGTGCCAAGGTGGTGGCGCGAGCGCTGCGCGACGCCGGCATGGAGGTCATTTACACGGGGCTCCACCAGACACCCGAGCAGATCGTGGAGACCGCCATCCAGGAGGACGCCGACGCGGTCGGCCTCTCTGTACTGTCCGGCGCGCACATGACACTCTTCCGGCGCGTGCTCGACCTGTTGGGCGAGCGTGGCGCTAGCGACATCGTCGTGTTCGGCGGCGGCATTATTCCGGACGCCGACATTCCAGAACTGCGGCAGATGGGCGTGGCGAAGATATTCACTCCGGGCGCCACGACACAGGCCATCGTGGAATGGGTGCGGGCGAACGTAACGCAACCCGTTGGTTAGTGTTACTGACGGTTGCGAATAAAGGGAGGGGCCGGACGCACCCCTCACACGTCCGGCCCCTCTATGCACGATGCCCCGCCGCCACCCCTCGACCGACAGGGCATCGGCCGCTTTTGCTGTCTGCTGTATCGCTCAGACATCTGACTCAACGATGCCCTTCACCGGGGGTTACGCGGCCCGCAGAAAAAGATTCCCTGGTGTCGTACGCTCTGCTTCCGTGACGGTCCCACCCCAGCAGCCGCCCCAGCCCCCGCCTGGCTGGCAGCCACCCCACCAGCCTTCTCAGCAGCCGCCGGCCGGCTGGCAGTCGCCGCCGCAAGGGTGGCAGCAGCCCCCGCCTGGCTGGCAGCAGCCTCCGCCCCCGCCACCTCAGCTGCCGGTCACCAAGCGGATACCGGAAGATCAGCCGTTCATCGTGCGTCACAGCGTCCAGAAGCGGGTGCTGCTCTTCGGCGGCATCAGCCTGGGCGTCGCCCTGCTGGTCGGCTGCCTGCCCGCCCTCGGTAGCGGTGAGGTGCTCGTAAGTCTCGCCATCATCGGCTGCGCTCTCGTGTTCTTCGGCCTGATCTTCGGTCTCCAGGTGTGGCTGATGACATCTGGCGGGCCGGTGCTCGCCGTCGGGCCGGCCGGACTCTGGATCAAGACGCGGCCGACTCGTGGCCAGGCGATCTGGCTGCCGTGGGAGGCGATCGCTCAGGTGTACCGGCGGCGCTGGGCGCTCGAGAAGATGGTCTGCGTGCGGCCGCACGACCCTCGCACCGGCACCAATCTCGGCGCCTTCACCGCGGTCGACTCGAGCATGCAGCAGCTCTTCTTCGGCACCGGCTTCACCGCGACGCTCAACTTCGCCGACCGCCCCGAGGCCGAGATCATGGGAGCGATAGCCCACTACGCAGCCGGCCGGGTACCGATCAACTAGGGCGCTCCCTGTGCATTAGCGCACACCGCGCACCCGCTCCGTTGGCGGCGGCACTTTGGTCGCTAGGCTGCCGGCAATCAACCTATTTTCTCACCCTGAAGGTGCTACGTGGATCTGTACGAGTACCAGGGGCGTGAGCTGTTCGAGCGGCATGGCCTGCCCGTGCTGTCCGGCGGCGTCGCCACGACCCCGGAGGAGGCCCGCGCGATCGCCGAGCGGCTTGGCGGACGGGTGGTCGTCAAGGCTCAGGTGAAGGTCGGGGGGCGCGGCAAGGCGGGCGGCGTGAAGCTCGCCGAGAATGCCGAGGAGGCGGTGGCTCACGCCACCAACATCCTGGGCATGGACATCAAGGGCCACACGGTCCACAAGGTGATGCTCACCGTGACGGCCGACATCGCCGAGGAGTACTACTTCTCGTACCTGCTGGACCGCGCGAACCGCACGTTCCTGTGCATCGCGAGCGTCGCGGGCGGCATGGACATCGAGCAGGTGGCCGAAGAGGCGCCGGACAAGGTCGCCAAGATCGCGATCGACGCGAACGACGGCGTCGACGACGCGAAGGCCCACGAGATCGTGGCAGCCGCTGGCTTCCCGGCCGAGGTCGCCGACCAGGTCGCCGAGATCGCGGTCAAGCTGTGGCAGGCATTCATCGCCGAAGACGCCACGCTCGTCGAGGTGAACCCGCTGGCCCGTACGCCGGAAGGCCGGGTGCTCTGCCTCGACGCCAAGGTGACGCTCGACGCCAACGCCGACTTCCGCCACCCCGACCACGAGGCGCTGGTCGACCAGGCGGCCGTCGACCCGCTGGAGCAGCGCGCCAAGGAAAAGGACCTCAACTACGTCAAGCTCGACGGCGAGGTGGGCATCATCGGCAACGGCGCGGGTCTGGTCATGTCGACGCTCGACGTGGTCGCCTACGCCGGTGAGGAATTCGGTGGCGTCAAGCCGGCCAACTTCCTCGACATCGGCGGCGGCGCCAGCGCGGCCGTCATGGCCAACGGGCTGGAGATCGTGCTCTCCGACCCGGCCGTCAGGAGCGTCTTCGTCAACGTCTTCGGCGGCATCACCGCGTGCGACGAGGTCGCCAACGGGATTGTGCAGGCGCTGAGCCTGCTGGAGCAGCGCGGCGAGCAGGTCACCAAGCCGCTCGTGGTGCGGCTCGACGGCAACAACGCCGAGGTCGGCCGTGCCATTCTCGACGGCGCCGCCAACCCGCTCGTACAGCGGGTGGACACAATGGATGGAGCGGCCAAGCGCGCCGCCGAGCTCGCGGCCGTGGGGGTCTGATCATGGCAATCTGGCTGACCAAGGACTCGAAGGTCATCGTGCAAGGGATGACCGGTTCCGAGGGCTCCAAGCACACCCGGCGGATGCTTGCCGCCGGCACCCACGTCGTGGGCGGCGTCAACCCGCGCAAGGCGGGCCAGACGGTCGACTTCGACGGTACGGCGCTGCCGGTCTTCGGCGGAGTGGCCGCCGCGATGCGGGAGACCGGCGCGGACGTCACCGTCATCTTCGTGCCGCCGGCGTTCTCGAAGGCCGCCGTGATCGAGGCGGTCGACGCCGAGATCCCGCTGGCCGTCGTGATCACCGAGGGCATCCCGGTGCACGACACGGCGGCCTTCTGGGCCTACAACAAGGCGAAGGGCGGGAAGACCCGCATCATCGGGCCGAACTGCCCAGGCATCGCCTCGCCCGGCGCCTCGAACGCCGGCATCATCCCGGCCGACATCACCGGCGCGGGCCGGATCGGCCTGGTCAGCAAGAGCGGCACGCTGACCTACCAGATGATGTACGAGCTGCGCGACATCGGGTTCTCCACGTGCGTCGGCATCGGCGGCGACCCGGTCATCGGCACGACACACATCGACGCGCTGGCCGCGTTCCAGGACGATCCCGAGACCGACGCGATCGTCATGATCGGTGAGATCGGTGGCGACGCCGAGGAGCGTGCCGCCGACTTCATCAAGGCCAACGTGACCAAGCCGGTGGTCGGCTACATCGCCGGCTTCACCGCCCCGCCCGGCAAGACCATGGGCCACGCCGGCGCGATCATCTCCGGCTCCTCCGGCACGGCCGAGGCCAAGAAGGCCGCGCTGGAGGCCGCCGGCGTCAAGGTCGGCAAGACGCCGTCCGAGACAGCCCGCTTGATGCGCTCCCTGTTCTAAGGCACCGCACCGCGCACCGCGCACCGCGCATCCGCGGCGCCGGCGCACCGCGCATCCGCGGCGCGCGCCTCCGCTCGTCGATCAAGGGCGAATGCACGTGGTTGGATCTCCGATCCGCGTGCGTTTGCCCTTGATCCATGCAAGGGCCCTTGATCGGCGCCCGGACGACGCGCGGCGCTCGCGCCGCGGGAGGCGCTGCGGGAGGCGCTGCGGGAGGCTGGCCGCCTGGAGGATCGTCGGCTCCGGCGTCGGGCGTGTGGCGCATTGGGCGGCGCGCTGCGGCGCGTTTGCGCCGCGCTCGGTCGCTTCGATCAAGGAGATCCGCATCGATCAAGGGCGAATGCACGCGGATTTGAGATCCAACCACGTGCATTCGCCCTTGATCGACGAGAAGAGGCGGGGGGCGACGGCGCCGAGAAGAGGCGCGGGCGGCGAGGGCTAGTTGCGGGTGGCCCAGAAGATGCTGTTGCCGGCGAGGCTCAGGACGCTCAAGGCGATCGCTACCCAGCCGAGCACCGGCGATTTGCCGACCCTCTTGGCGTCGCGGATCGACAGGACGCCGAAGATGACGCCGACTACGGGGCAGCAGATCACGCCTATGACGATGCCCAGTACGCCCCAGAGTGTCGTCCGGTCATTCGAGGGTGCGGCAGCCGGTGGTGGGTACGGTGCGCTCACGATGGCCTCCGCATATGTAGGTTCTTGGGCAGAGGCTAGCGAGAATCGCCCTGTAATGTCCGCATATCGGGCAACGAACACCATGATCGACGGTGGTGTCGTCATCCCCCTGGCCGGCTGGCGTGCCAAAGTAGGGGCTGATGCCAGCGACCACCCCTGACCAGCCCGAGCGGGGCGCCCCGGACACCAGGGAGACGGTGCGCATCACCGTGCGAGACCCGATGGCCAATCGGGAGACGGTACGCCTGCCTCAGCAGCGGTCGGGCGGCACTCGCGGTGGCCAACCGCGCAGGGCGCCGCTGGTGGTCGCCGCCGCGGCCGCCACGGTGTGGGCCGCCATCCTCTCGTACCTGCCGGTCGCCGTCGTCATGGGGCTTGCCCAGCTCACCGCGGGCGCTGCCTCGATCGGCGGCGCGGCCCGGCTCGGCCTCGCCGGCTGGCTCCTCGGGCATGGCGTACCGCTCGACACCGCCGCCGGCACCCTCGGGCTCGCGCCACTCGCCTTGGCGGTGCTCGCCGCGTGGCGGGTCGCGCGCGCGGGGGTACACGTCACACGGGCGATCGGGGCGCGGCACCGCGGCTCACCGGCGCAGGCGCTCGCCGTCGCGGGCACCGTCGGCATCGGGTACGGGGTGCTCGGCGCGATCGCCGCTCTCATCCTGGACGGCGGCGGGCTGTCCGCGTCGCCGGCCCGCGCCGGGTTCACGTTCGCGCTATTCGGTGCCTTGTCGGCGCTGGTCGGCGCGCTACGGTCCAGCGGTGCCCTCCGGGTCGTCGTCCGGCGGATTTCACCTGTACTGCGAGACGCGATCCGCACGGGTGTGGTCGCCGCCGTCCTGGTGCTCGCGGCGGGTGCCGGCGTCGCCGGGCTGTCTGTGGCGCTCGGCGGTGGCAGCGCCAGCGACATGATCGGCGCCTACCGCACCGGAGTGGCCGGCCAGACCGGCATCACCCTGATCAGCATCGCGTACGCACCGAACGCCGCCGTCTGGGCGGCCGCCTACCTGCTCGGTCCAGGGTTCGCGGTCGGCACCGACACGGCCGTCCGCACCACCGAGGTGTCGGTCGGCGCGCTCCCAGCGGTACCCATCTTTGCCGGCCTGCCGGAAGGGCCGATCGGCGGTTATGGGGCCGCGTTGCTGGCCGTACCGGTTGTGGCCGGCATGGTCGCCGGATGGTTACTCACTCGCCGCAAGCTGCGCGCGGACCGTCCGGCTCAGGCGGCTCGCTGGCCCATCGTGCTCGGCGCGGCGGTGCTGGCTGGTCCGGTGGCCGGGCTGCTGCTCGGCGCGGCGGCTGTGGTCTCCGGTGGGCCGCTGGGCGATGGCAGGTTGGCGCAGATCGGACCGGTCGCCTGGCACGTGGCGGCGGTAGCTGCCCTCGTGGTGGCGGTGGGCACGGTGATCGGAGCGGCCGCCACGCGCATCTTCGCCCACCCGTAGTGAAGCCGGCCGTAGTGAAGCCGGCCCGTGACGAAAGAGGCCCGCGCGCAGGCCCGCCGTGATGAAACGGGGAAACAATCGAGGCGCCACTCCCGTGAACGGGTGGGCGCCTCGACCGTGGACAACCTGGGTTAGCTTCGCGCGGTGACCTGAACAATGATGCCGACGATGATGGAAAGCGCCGCGACGACGAAACCGATGATCGCGAGCGTCTGCGGCTTTCCTGCCTTCTTGGCGGCGTTGAGGGAAAGCGCGGAGAAGATGATGCCCACGATGGGGCAGCACAGGGCGAAGACGATGCCCAGCACGCCGAAGAGCGTGGTCCTGTCGTTGGCCGGCTGCGCGGCAGGCGGCGGATAAGGCGTGGTCAAGTTTCTGTTCCTCCCCTATTTGTTCATGTGGCTTGACGATGCTCGCGTTTGATCAGTGCCTCGTCAAGACCGTGGTCAGAAGTTGTAACCGATGTTCAGCACCAGGCTCAGGATGAAACCGAGAAGGGCGACTCCGGTGCCGATGATGCCGCAGATGAACCCGGCCTTTGCCTGACCCAGGTTGCTGGCCAGACCTTGCTGGGCCTTCTGCTTGCCGAGGTGACCCATCACCACGGCAGCGATGCCGAGCGGGATGCCGAATAGGCCGCAGCAGAGGCCCAGCGGAATCGACACGATGCCCACGATCAGGGAGATCAGACCCAGCGTGTTGTTTTGTCCCTGCGGCCCAGGGGCCTGGTATCCGCCGCCCGGGTAGGCCTGCGCCGACGGGTACTGGCCATAGGGCTGGCCGGACGTGGGCTGGCCATAGGGTTGGCCCGAGGTCGGCTGACCGTAAGGCTGCCCGGAGGTCGGCTGGCCGTACGGCTGGCCGGACGTGGGCTGCTGGCCGTACGGGTCGGGCTGCTGCGGCTGCGCGGCGTACGGATCTTGGTATTGCGGTTGGCCATACGGCTGCTGCCCATACTGCGGCGGCTGCGGCGGCTGCCCGTACTGCGGGGGCTGCTGCTGCGGCTGCCCGTACTGCGGCGGCTGCGCCGTCGGGTCGTTCGGCTGTTGGCCGTACGGGTCCTGGCCGGGATAGCCGGGCTGCATCTTTGGTGCTCCTCGTCGTCAATGGGCAAGCGTTCGGCAGCGTACCTGGTCACCGCCACTGTCGGGGGTGCCGGTAGGGTGCTGACGTGCGCGAACCGGCTCGTCTTGTGGTCCTGGTATCCGGCTCGGGCAGCAATTTGCAGGCCCTGCTCGATGCGTGCGCCGATCCCGGATACGGCGCCCGCGTGGTCGCCGTGGGTGCCGATCGTGACGGCATCGCCGGTCTCGACCGTGCCGCCGCCTCGGGGGTGCCCACGTTCGTCGATGCTGTCAAGGCGTACCCGACCCGGGACGACTGGGACCGGGCGCTGACCGAGCACGTGGCCAAGTACGAGCCCGATCTGGTGATTTCGGCGGGCTTCCTGAAGCTCGTCGGTGAGCGGTTCCTTGCGGCCTTTGGCGACCGGTACATCAACACGCACAACTCGCTGCTGCCCGCGTTTCCGGGAATGCACGGCCCGCGCGACGCCCTCGCCTACGGCGTCAAGGTCGCCGGGGCGACACTGTTCTTTGTGGACGCCGGTGTCGACACCGGGCCCATCATCGCCCAGGTCGCTGTGCCGGTGCTGGCTGAAGACAGCGAGGAGACGCTGACCGAGCGCATCAAGCAAGCGGAGCGGCGCCAGCTCGTCGACGCGGTCGGCCGCCTGGTCCGCGAGGGCTGGACCATCAACGAAAGAAAGGTCACCATCCCATGACCGACGAAGGTCGCCGTCCGATCCGGCGGGCTCTGGTCAGCGTGTACGACAAGACCGGTCTCGCCGACCTGGCGCGGGCGCTGCACGGCGCCGGCGTGCAGATCGTCTCGACCGGCTCGACGGCGGCGGCCATCGAGGCAGCCGGTGCCCCGGTGACCCGGGTCGAGGAGCTGACCGGCTTCCCGGAGTGTCTGGACGGCCGCGTGAAGACGCTGCACCCCAAGGTGCACGCCGGGCTCCTCGCCGACCTGCGCCTGCCCGCGCACGCCGCGCAGCTGGAGGAGCTGGGCGTCGAGCCGTTCGACCTGCTTGTCTCCAACCTGTACCCGTTCCAGCAGACGGTCGAGTCGGGCGCGAGCGTCGACGAGTGCGTCGAGCAGATCGACATCGGCGGGCCGGCCATGGTGCGGGCGGCCGCCAAGAACTTCCCCTCGGTAGCCGTGGTGACCTCGCCCTCGGCGTACCCGGACATCGTGGCCGCCGTCGACGGCGGTCTCACCCTCGCGCAGCGCCGCGCGCTCGCGGCGCGGGCGTTCGCGATGATCGCCGAGTACGACCTGGCGGTCGCTCAGTGGTGCGCGTCGACTCTCAACCCGGACGAGGATGGTTGGCCGGCGTTCGCGGGGCTCGCGCTGCGCCGGGCGCGCGTGCTGCGGTACGGGGAGAACCCGCACCAGCAGGCGGCACTGTACGTCAACCCGGACGCGCCGCCCGGGCTCGCGCAGGCCGAGCAGCTGCACGGCAAGGAGATGTCGTACAACAACTATGTCGACGCCGAGGCTGCCTGGCGGTCGGCGAACGACCACGGCGCACCCTGTGTCGCGATCATCAAGCACGCCAATCCGTGCGGCATCGCGGTCGGCGCCGATGTGGCCGAGGCGCACCGCAAGGCGCACGCCTGCGACCCGGTGTCGGCGTACGGCGGCGTGATCGCCGTCAACCGGCCGGTCAGCGTGGCGATGGCCGAGCAGGTCGCGGAGATCTTCACGGAGGTCGTGGTGGCACCGTCCTATGAGGAGGGTGCCTTGGAAGTGCTGTCCGGCAAGAAGAACGTGCGGCTTCTCGTCGCTCCGGAGTGGAATCCGCTGCCGGCGGAGTGGCGCCAGGTCGGCGGCGGCGTGCTGGTGCAGATGATCGACCGCGTCGACGCGTCCGGTGACGACCCGACCACGTGGCAGCTCGTGTCGGGCGAGCCGGGAGACCTCGAAGACCTGGTGTTCGCGTGGCGGACCGTGCGGTCGGTGAAGAGCAACGCGATCCTGCTGGCATCCGGCGGCGCCACCGTGGGCGTGGGCATGGGCCAGGTCAACCGGGTCGACTCGGCGCGCCTCGCGGTGTCGCGGGCGGGCGACCGGGCGGCCGGCTCGGTCGCAGCGTCGGACGCGTACTTCCCGTTCGCCGACGGGCTCCAGGTGCTGATCGACGCGGGCGTGCGCGCGGTCGTGCAGCCAGGCGGCTCGATACGCGACGAGGAGGTCGTCGCGGCGGCCAAGGCAGCCGGCATCACGATGTACCTGACGGGCACCCGCCACTTCTTCCACTAGACCGCGCCCGCCTCCGCGCCCGCTCGGTCGGCCTTCCGCGCGGGCCTCGCCTTCCGCGCGGGCCTCGCCTTCCGCGCGGGCCTCGCCCTCCGCGCGGGCCTCGCCTTCCGCGCGGGCCTCGCCCTCCGCGCGGGCCTCGCCTTCCGCGCCGCCGATCAAGGGCGAATGCACGTGCTTTGATCTCAAAACCGCGTGCATTTGCCCTTGATCGACGCAGATGTCCTTGATCGGCGGCCCGAGCCCCGCCGCGAGCGCCGGCCCTGAGCCCCGGACGCCGAGCCCCGGACGCCGTACCCCCGGACGCCGAGCCCCGGACGCCGGACGCGGACTTCGCTCAGGCGGTGGATTCGAGCGAGAGCACGTCGATACGGCCGAATGCGTCGAGCTGTACCCCGCGAACCCCCTGCGACCAGCCGAAGTGGGTCTCGCCGAAACGTAGCGGGATCACCGGCATGTCCTGCGCGAGGACGTCCTCCGCCTGCTGGTACTTCTTGATCATGTCGGCTTCGCTGGTCGCCTGCGTGGCCTCGGTGACCAGCGCGTCGAAGCGCGAGTTGCTGTAGCCGGAGTAGTTCGAGGAGCCGGTCGTCGAGTAAAGCGGACCGAGGTAACTCTCCATCGACGGGTAGTCCATCGGCCAGCCCATCCGGAACAGGCCCACGGGCTGGCGCCGGGCCACCTTGTCCAGCAGGTCGACGAAGCGCGGCACGGCCGTGCCCGCACACTCGACACCGAGGTTGGTGCGCAGCTGCGCGCAGGTCGCTTCGACCCACGAGCCGTGGCCGCCGTCCTCGTTGTATGTGATCTGGAGCTTCGCCGGCCCGCCCGCCTCGGTGTACAACCGCTTGGCCGCCACGGCGTCGAACTGGCAGGCCGGCCCGCAGCTGTCGTCCCGGTATCCGGCCACGACCGGCGGTACGAAGGCACGTGCGGGCTGCCCGTCCGGAAAGATCGCGTTCCGATCGATCGCCATGGAGATCGCCGTGCGGACGTCCGGATCGGCGAACTCCTGCTGGTACGTCGGGAACGCGAGGAACTGGAGTGTCGAGTCGACCTTGCGCCTGTACCGGTCGCCGAGATCCTCGGAAGCGCTGGCGATCTTCTCAGCCGGCACCGTGCGCAACACATCGAGATCGCCCGCGAGCAGGTCGCCGTACGCGGCGCTGAACTGTTCGTACGGCTGGAACCGCATGGCCGGAACCTTCGGCTTGTCGGCGGGGTACGCCTCGTACCGCTCCAGGTCGATCGGCGCGCCGCGCCGCCACGCGCCTTTGAGCTTGAACGGTCCCTGCCCCACGACCGTGTCCTCGAACCCGGGGCTGAGCACGCCGGGCGACTGCCAGGCGGCCTGCGGCAGCGGGTAGAATGCGGTGTCGCCGAGCATCGCCGGGAACTCGGTGAACGGCGTCGAGAGCGTCACCCGGAAGGTGCGGTCGTCGACCTTCTTGAGGCCGGAGAGCGTTTTCGCCTTGGGCTCGGCGGCTGGCTCCGGCCCGCCGCCGTCCGGGTCCGCCGGCTGGGTGTCCGCATACCCGGTGATCCGCGCGAAGAAGTAGCTGTTGGCCTGGTCGTTAGGCGCGTACGCGGCATAGTTCCAGGCGTTGAGGTAGCTGTCGGCGGTCACCGGCTCGCCATTGTGAAACGTGTACCCGTCCTTGAGCGTGATCGTCCAGACCTTGTGGTCGGTCGACTTGATCGACTCAGCGGCGAGCGGCTGTGCCCGGTGGTCCCCGTCGTACCCGACCAGCGGTGTGAACAGGGCGGCGAGCACCTGGGAGCCGTCGGTGTCGTTGGTGTTCGACGGCAGCAGATGACGCGGCTCGGTGATCCCGATCCGTACCGTGCCGGGCGCCGCCTCGCCGGCGGCGTCACCTCCGAGCGGATCGCAGCCGGTCAGCGTCGCTGTCACGGCGAGCGGGAGCGTGATCCCAGCGATGAGCCCGCGTACCTGCATCAGTCCCTCGGCTTTCGTCGTCGGCTCACTATGAGACCATTTGCGGCGTGACGGCCACAGTCCTGGACGGTAAAGCAACGGCGGCGGCGATCCGCGAAGACCTGCGGGCGAGGGTCAAGGCTCTTGCCAATCGTGGTCGTGTTCCGGGGCTGGGCACCGTGCTTGTGGGCGACGACCCGGGCTCCCGGGCGTACGTCGACGGCAAGCACCGCGACTGCGCCGAGGTGGGCATCGCCTCGATCCGCCGCGACCTGCCCGCCGACACCACCCAGGAGCAGGTCGACGAGGTCGTGGCTGAGCTCAACGCCGATCCCGCATGCCACGGCTACATCGTGCAGCTCCCGCTGCCGTCGCAGATCGACACCCAGCGGGTACTGGAAGCCGTCGACCCCGACAAGGACGCCGACGGGCTGCACCCGGTCAACCTGGGCCGGCTGGTGCTCGGTTACGACGGGCCGCTGCCCTGCACGCCGCGCGGCATCGTGGAGCTGCTGCGCCGATACGACGTGCCGCTGCGGGGCGCCAACGTGACGGTGATCGGGCGGGGCACCACCGTGGGCCGGCCGCTCGGGCTGCTGCTGACCCGCCGCAGCGAAAACGCGACCGTGACCCTGTGCCACACCGGCACCCGAGACCTGACCGCGCACACCCGGGGCGCCGACATCGTGGTGGCCGCGGCGGGCGTGCCAGGCGTCCTGACCGCCGGCATGATCCGGCCGGGAGCCGTGGTGATCGACGTGGGCATCACCCGGGTCGTCGGCCCCGACGGCAAGGGCGTCTACACCGGCGACGTGGCCCGTGAGGTGGCCGAGGTGGCGGGCGCCCTGGCCCCCGTGCCCGGCGGCATCGGCCCCATGACGAGGGCCATGCTCCTGACCAACGTCGTAGAACGCGCCGAGCGCATCTAGCGATTTCGACGACAAGTTCAGGCCCACCCCCTCCCGCCGATCAAGGCCGAATGCACGTGCTTGGATCTCCGATCCGCGTGCATTCGCCCTTGATCAACGCGAGTGTCCTTGATCGGCGGCGTTATGGACGGGTTCGCGCGTACGGCGCGGTCCGCCGTCGGAGCGTCGGCGCGGACGGTGGCCTGGCGGAAGGCGCGGAAGGAGCGCTCACGGAGTTCGTGGATCGCGGGCGCCGGCCAGCACGCCCAGCGGGCCCGCGATCAAGGGAGATCGCATCGATCAAGGGCGAATGCACGCGGTTTTGAGATCAAAGCACGTGCATTCGCCCTTGATCGACGCGGGCG
>NZ_JAIBNX010000170.1 GCF_026130045.1 Micromonospora sp. CPCC 205371 | reverse complement strand
GATCAAGGGCGAATGCACGCGGAAAAGAGATCAAACCGCGTGCATTCGCCCTTGATCGGCGGAAGGACCGGCCGACGGAGCGGCGGATGTGGCGTGCCAGCGGGACGACAGGGATGCGCGGGCGTCGTCGGTGAGCTCGCCCCACAGGCGGAGCCGCGCCATGCCGCCGTCAGGGTAGATGTCCATGCGGACGTGCGTCACCACCCGGCCCTCGTCCACGGGGAAACGGTGCCGCGTGTCGGGTTGGAGGGGGGTGCGGGGCAGCAGTTCGGCCCACGCCGCCGGATGGTTGATGTCGGCCGTGCGTGCGTCGAGGCCGCGCAGGCTGGCCGCGCCGGGCGCGTTGCCCTTGAAGTGGCTGGTGTCCAGTTCGGCCAGGCGCACGCGCCCCGGTGCCGCAAGCTTGACCACGACCCAGTCGTTGGCGTCGTCGCGGCGGCGGGCGGTCTCCCAGCCCTCTCCCATCACCCGCGCCAGCCCGGGGGCTATGAGCTGGTGCGGCGGGCCGTAGAACATGTTGCTGCACGCGACGACCTGGCCGCCGTGCTCCATTGCCGCCAGGTCGATCACCGCCGGCAACAGGCGTGGATCGGGGACGACCTCACCGTGTACCCGCAGCCGCGCCACCCCGCCGTCAGGGTAGATGGACAACCGTACGTGCGTGACGCGACGCTCCACATCAGACACTATGAACTCGTTGCGGCTGTCGCCCGCCAGCGGCGACCGTGGCACGAGCGGGAACCAGCCCGATAGCTCCGATGGGCTCGGGTGGCCGTCGACGCAGCAGCCTTCCACGGAGGCGTAGGGCGGATAGTTGCCGGTGAAGAAGGAGGTGTCGACGACGACGCCGCGCACGATGCCGGGCGCGCCGAGCCGGACGATGGCGTGGTCGTGGCCGGGCTCGCGCCGCCGGCGGGTCTCCCAGCCGTCGTACACCTGCCCTTTGGGGCCGAAGGTGCGCGCCGAGAACGACGGTGGCTCGTCCAGTACCAGGTGGTCGGCGGCCGCGAACAGCTCGTCGTTGGCGGCTATGACACCGCCACCGAGCCGGCGGGACGCGAGATCGGGCAGGTGGTCCCATCGGGTCATGACTCACCTCGTACGAGCAGGCGTCCCATGGGGGAGGAAAAATCGACCGGTACGCCGCGCAGCCACGTCGTTTTTACCAGGCCCTGTAGTGTGCGGCCGTGGTACGGCGATACCGGGTTGCGGTGGTGCAGCGCCCCGGCGTCCACTGTGAACGACGCCAGCGGATCGAATGCCACCAGGTCGGCGTCGTACCCGGGCACGATCCGGCCCTTTCGTCGCAGGCCGGCGATCTCGGCGGGGCGTTGCGCCATCCACCGCGCCACGTCGGCGAGACCGAAGCCGCGTGCCGACGCACCCGTCCACACCAGTGAAAGGCCGAGTTGCAGCGACGAGATCCCACCCCAGGCCGCCGCGAAGTCACCGCTGTCGGAGCGCTTCAGGTCGGGCGTACACGGCGAGTGGTCGGACACGACGCAGTCGATCGCGCCCGACGCGAGCGCCTGCCACAGCGCCTCGCGGTTGGCTGAGTCGCGGATCGGCGGGCAACACTTGTACTCGGTGGCACCGTCCGGCACCTCCTCGGCCGCCAGCGTCAGGTAGTGCGGGCACGTCTCGAACGTCACCCCCGGCGCGAGCGCGTCCGCCGCCGAGAGGTGCAGGATGTGCATCCGCCCGCCCGTCTCTCGGGCCACAGCAGCGGCCAGCGATACCGCGCCGACCTCGGCCGCCGGCGGGCGGGAGGCCACGAAGTCGGAGTACCGGCGGGAGGCTGGCGCAGGACCGACAACCAGAGGGTCCTCCGCGTGCACGAGGAAGAGCCCGTCCACCATGCGCATCGCCTCGCGCAGGCCGCGCGCGTCGAGCGGCGGAAACTCTGGTACGCCGGAGTCGATGAGGAACGCCTTGAACCCGAACACTCCGGCGTCGTACAGCACGGGCAGGTCGGCCGCGTTGCCCGGGACCGCGCCGCCCCAGAAGCCGACGTCCACATGGCACTGTCCGGCGGCCGCCTTCCGCTTGATGTCCAGGGCCATCACGTCGACCGTGGGTGGTAGGGAGTTCAGCGGCATGTCCAAGATGGTCGTCACCCCGCCCGCCGCGGCCGCCCGGGTGGCGGTGGCGAACCCCTCCCACTCGGTGCGACCGGGCTCGTTGACGTGCACGTGCGTGTCGACGAGGCCCGGCAACAACACCAGATCCTCAAGATCAAGGCCGTCATCCGAGAACTCCTCCACCGCCGCTATCCGTCCATCGTGGACGTACACGGTGGCTGGTCGCTCCCCCTCCGGCGTGACCACCCGCCGGGACCGCAACACAAGGTCGTAGCTCATACCGTCTCCAGGATCGCGCGGTCGTACTCGTCTGGGTCGAGCGCACCGCAGTCCAGCCCACGCCGCAGGAACCCGGCCAGCGCCCGCGCGGTGGCCGGCTCGTCGAGCACCCCGGAGGCGCGCCGCTCCCGGTACGCGGTCAGCCTGTTCCACGCGGCGGGTGCGCCGTCCCGGAAGAACGCGTACGTCGCCGCGAACCGGGTCGGCAGCTGCGCCGGATGCAGGTCCCAGCCCTGGTAGAAGCCGCGTTCCAGGGAGCGGCGCACCAACCCCGCGTGCAATCGCCAAGCCGCCTGCACGGCAGCCGTGTCGCCGACCGGCAGCACGTTCGTCGACCCGTCGGACAGCCGTACCCCCGTGCCGGCGGCAGCCACCTGCATGACCGCCTTGGCATGGT
Organism: Micromonospora sp. CPCC 205371; assembly: GCF_026130045.1. Lineage (GTDB taxonomy): Bacteria > Actinomycetota > Actinomycetes > Mycobacteriales > Micromonosporaceae > Phytohabitans. The sequence continues at coordinate 16,000 of NZ_JAIBNX010000170.1, read as the reverse complement.
CGGCCGCGGGATGGGCCATGCTCTGGTACTCGGCGGCCACCCCGACGGAGGCGCTGTAGTCGTAGGTGCCGTAGTGCAGCCCGGTCAGCCGGCCGTCCGCGGCGGCGATGAGGCGCGCGACCGTCGCCGTGCCGTCGGCGCCGAGCACAGCGGGCGGGGTCTCGATCTGCGCCTCGAAGCACAGCACTCCGGTCTCCAAACCGTGGGCACGTTCAAAGAATCCACACAGGACCGCCATCGCCGCCACCTGCTCGGCGACGGACACCTTCGGCAGGGTCACCACGAAACCGGGCGGCAGTCCGCCGTACGCGTCGAGGAACACGTCGAGCGTGCGGATAACCCGGTGCCGGGTCGCGCCTTCGAGGCTCTTGACACGCAGCCCGACGAACGGCGGTGCCGGCTCCGCGCGCAGTGCCGCCGCGGCGGCCCGTGCGGCGGTGTCCTCGGCCGAGTCGGAGCGCACGCCGTACCCGTCTTCGAAGTCGATCCGCAAGTCTTCGATCGGCTCCCGGTCGAGTTTGGACTCGATCCGCTCGCGCAGCGACTCGTCGAACGGCGGCGGCGGATGCGCCTCCAGCGCGTCACGGGCGGCGGCACCCCACTCCCCCGCCAGCCCGGCACGGAACGCGTCCGCCGGCACGTACACGGTGTGCACCGGCTGCCGCCCGCCCCGGTCGCCGGGGTACCGGGACGCCAGCACCGCGTCGACCGGCGCCAGCCGCCGATCGAGCTCCGCGTACACGTCGGCCGGTAGGCGAGCCACCTGATCAGTCAATCAGTTCGTACGCAGGGACGGTGAGGAAGTCTTCGAAGTCGTCGGCCAGCGCCACCCGCTCGAACAGCTCCCGAGCGTGCTTGAACCGGGCCGGCTCACCGAGTCGGGCCAGCTCCTCGTCGCCGATGCGCCGCACGAGCTCAGCCGTGATCGGGGTGCCGTCGTCGAGGCGTACCCCTTGATGAATCCATTGCCAGATCTGCGACCGCGAGATTTCCGCGGTGGCCGCGTCTTCCATCAGGTTGTTGATCGCGACCGCGCCGTTGCCGTGCAGCCATGCCTCCAGATATTGCAGCGCCACCGAAACGTTGCCGCGCAAGCCGGCCTCTGTGACCGCACCCGGCGTCGCCGCCACGTTCAGCAACGCCTCGGCGGTCACCACGACATCGGGGCGCTGCCGGTCGAGCTGGTTCGGGCGGTCACCGAGCACGCGGTCGAAGACCTCGCGGCACACCGGTACCAGATCGGGGTGTGCCACCCACGAGCCGTCGAATCCGTCGCCGGCCTCGCGCTCCTTGTCTTCGCGCACCTTGGTGAGCGCGACCTCGTTCACGGCAGGGTCGCGGCGGCTGGGGATGAAGGCGGCCATGCCGCCCATCGCGAACGCGCCGCGCCGGTGGCAGGTGGCGACGAGCAGCTCGGTGTACGCCCGCATGAATGGCGCTGTCATCGTCACGGACGCCCGGTCGGGCAGAACGAACGACGGGCCGGCATCGCGGAAGTTCTTGATGATGCTGAACAGGTAGTCCCACCGGCCGGCGTTGAGGCCGGACGCGTGCGGGCGCAGCTCCCACAGGATCTCGTCCATCTCGAACGCGGCCGGGATCGTCTCGATGAGCACGGTGGCACGGATACTGCCCTGAGGCACGCCAAGCGCGTCCTGCGCGTGCGTGAAAACGTCGTTCCACAGCCGGGCCTCGAGGTGACTCTCCATCTTGGGCAGATAGAAGTAAGGGCCGCTGCCGCGCTCCAGCAGCTCTCGCGCGTTGTGGAAGAAGTACAGTCCGAAGTCGACGAGCGCGCCGACGGCCGGCTGGTCGTCCACTGGCAGGTGCCGCTCGTCGAGGTGCCAGCCGCGCGGCCGCATCACGATCGTGGGATAGGGCCCGCCACCCAACTCGTACCGCTTCTCCGGCGTCTCGTGCGAGATGGTGCGGCGCACGGCGTCATACAGGTTCTGCTGGCCACCGACCACGTTGGACCAATGCGGTGTGTTGGCGTCTTCCAGGTCGGCCAGCCACACCTTGGCGCCGGAGTTGAGCGCGTTGATGGCCATCTTGCGCTCGGTCGGCCCGGTGATCTCGACCCGCCGATCGGTCAGGTCGGCCGGCGCGGCCGGCACCTGCCACTCGGTGAGCCGGATCTCGGCGGTCTCGGGGAGGAAGTCGAGGCGCCCGGTGGCGGCGATCTCCTGCCGGCGCGCGGCCCGGCGGGCCATCAGCTCGTTGCGGCGCGGCGCGAACCGGCGGTGCAGGTCGGCGACGAACTCCCGGGCTTCAGCGGAGAGAATCTCGGTCACCCCTGCACTCTATTACTGGCCTTCGCTCCGCTCAGGCGGCTCGCGCGCCCTCATGTCGCGCTCACACCTCATCTAAGCCGTTTTTCCCTGGATGGAGGCTTGGGCTTCGTCTTGCGCCTGGGCTTCGCCTCCACGCCGGTCAGGCGCAGCGCGAGGCCGGGGCACATGTCGACCGCGCGGCGCGCGTCCTTCTCCAGCCACTCGGGCACCGGGGTGTCCGCGATGGCCGGGTACCCATTTCCGTCGAGCCGCACCAGCTCAGGTAGTAGGTGCGCACAGAGCCCGTGCCCGTCGCAGCGGGTCCAGTCGACGACCAGCTTGCCGACGCCGCCGGTGTTCTCCTGGTGGTCGGGGGAGCTGGACAGCGGCAGGATGCCCTTGACCGGGCGCCCGCACCCATCGTGGAACGCGTGCGCGGCGATGTCTTCGGCGAAGACGTCCAGGGCCGAGAGCGCGAACGGCGCCGTACCGCCAGGGGGGCTGCCCGCGCGGCGGCCCTTGACCCCGCCGCCGGCGGCGGGGACGGCGGCCTGGCCGCCGCCGCCCTCAAAGAGCTTCTGCACGGTCCGCGCGAGGTCCGGCAGGCCGAGGCGGCATGGACCACACTGGCCGGCCGACTCCGCGGCCATGTAATGCATCACCCGGGCTACCTCGCCGAGAGGACAGGTGTCCTCCGGCAGGGGGACCATGATGCCGGCACCAAGGGTGCCGCCAACCTCCGTGAGGCTCGCCTTCGAGATCTCCGCGCGGCTCGCGGCCTCCACGGAGATCCACTTGCCGTGGTACCCGCCGAGTAGCAACCCCTGACCAGCGGTGGTCCCGCACATGCGCAGGACCTCCTTCAGGGGTACGCCGGTCGGCGCCTCCACCACCATCGGCTTGCCCTTGGCGGTGATCGTCAACAGGACCGTGCCCGGCTCCTTCTCAGTGCCGACCGAGCAGTACTCGTACGGGCCGAGGCCGGCGGCCAGAGCGAGCTGGGCGTACGTCTCCGCGTTGGACAGCAGCGTTGGCAGTCCGTTGACGCCGGAGTCGCTGGCGCGGACCTTGCGGCCGGGCGGGATGTGCGCCTCGCCGTTGATGCCCCGGACCAGCGCGCCACCCTCACCCGAGATGAACCGGTGCGGCACCGACACGATCCGGGTGGGCGCCGGCATCCGCCGCTCGGCGAGGGCCATGCGCAGCGACTTGCTCCCGACGTGGTCCTTCTCGACGCCGATGACGATCTCTTCGGCTTCGAGGGCCCAGGCCGCGAGCGACGCGCCGTCGAGAATCAGGTGTGGTGCGCGCGCCAGCAGCACCTTGTCCTTCCAAGCGGCGGGCTCACCCTCGGTGGCGTTGACCACCACGACGATGGGCTTGTCCTGCCGCTGGGCGGAGTCGATGACCGCCTGCATCTTTCGGGCGAACGGGAAGCCGGCACCACCCCGACCGGTCAGCTTGATCTGTTCGGCGAGCGACATCAACTCGGCGGCCGTCATGGGCCGCAGGTCACCGTGTACCTGTTGGTGGTCCCAAAGGTCGAGACGTCCGAACTCTTCGAAGCCAGCGGTCACGCGTGCCGGCCCAGCACGGCCGACAGCAGGAACCTTGCCGGTCACCTGCCGTATCCTCCCCGCGGCGAAGTCCAGTACTCGCCCGTGCCGACGTCGAGGTCTTCGCCGCCGGCCGCACGCCGGCCGCGGCGCGGCCGTTCAGCGGAGTCGATGATGTCAGTCGCCGGAGCCGGTGGGTAAGGGCCCAGACGACCGGTACGCCGTTCGCGTGGCTGCTCAGTCTCGTACTCGTCGGCCTGGCTGTGGCGCGCGGAGCGTGACCGACGCCGCGGCGTCTCGGCCTCGTCGTCGCGCACCAGCCGCAGCCCGCGACGCGGGCGCTCCTCGACCGGCTCGGGCCGCTCCCAGCGCTCACCGGAGACGGGCCGGTCCGGCGAATCCCAGCGGGCGCCCGAGACAGGGGTGTCCCAGCGCTCGCCGGAGACAGGCGCGTCCCAGCGCTCGCCGGACACCGGACGCTCGGGCGAATCCCAACGGGCACCCGACACCGGACGCTCCGAGTCCCAACGGGTACCGGAGACCGGTTCGACCGGCTCCTCCCGGCGGCTGGCCCGCTCACGGCGGCCACCCCGAGACTCCTCGCGGCCCGATGCCGAGCCGTATCGCTCGTCGGCGGGCGAGGTCCAGCGCTCCGGCTCCGGCTCGCTGCGGCGGCTCGCGGAGCGGCGCGAAGCGTACTCGTCCTCCCGCGGCCGGCTGTACCGGTCCCGCTCGGCTTCGCGCTCCGCGGGCTGCTCACGCAGGCTCTCGTACCAGTCGACGCCATCGTCGCCGGCGCGCTCCCGGCGGTCGGAACGCCGCTCGTCGCGGCGGCCCCGCTTTGCTTCCGGCTCCGCCGTGCGGCTCCGCCGCTCGGCGGGCTCGGCGCCGCGGCCACCGCGTCCCTCAGCCGACCGGCCGCTGCGCCCCTCCGCGGACCGTCCGCGGCGCTCACCGCGCGCCTCCACGCCGGTGGACCAGCGCATCTCGTCCTCGGCGGTCCGCTCCTTCGCGGCGCGCCCGCCGCGTCCACCGGACCGGGCCGCAACCGGCTCCTCGTCATAGCGCGCCGCGCTCCGGCTCCGCCGGGTCTCCTCCACCGGCGGAACCGCGTACCCCTGGCGCCCCGACCGCTCGCGCGACGCGCCGGCCATCGTGTCGCGCTTGACGACCCGGGTTTCCCGGGAAGGCGCGGCAACCGCCTCCGGCTCGACCTCGCGCGCCACGCGCGGCGGCATCATCGGGTCGGTGATGCGCGGAATGACGGCGGTCTCCACATTGACCCCAACGGCGGTCACACCGGCATTCGGCCCGATCGTCGTGCCGGTCGTACGGGGGCCGAGCATCACGTACAGGCGACCGAGCAGCGCGATCGCGACCCCGACCACGCAGGCGCCGTAGCTCAGGACCACCCAGGTGGCGGCCGGCCGGCCGGCGTTCAGGCCGTGGCCGAGGGCGATCGGCCAGGCGAGGTACGCGCCGCTGTGCAGGGCACGCCACATCCACGGCCGGCCGCTGCCGGCGAACCTCGCCCGGATGATGCCGGTCCAGAAGACCGAGATCATCAGGTAGCTCGCGACCGTACCGAGCCCGATATACATCGGGTTCGCCAGGTTGCCGAACGGGACGAACGGGTCGAGGATCGTCGCCGTCCCTTCCATGATCTTCATGGACACGTGCAGCCCGAGGGCGACGATCGCGATGATCGCGGTCGCGCGGTGCAAGCCCTGGAAGAGGACCCGGTGACCGATCTTCAGGAAGATCCGGTCGGTCGCCACGAGACCGGCCATCACCGTCACCGACAGCGCCACCAGCGTGAATACGCCCGCGAAGAAGTTCAGGAACGCGTAGACGTACACCGAGGCCAACGCGCCGCTCGTGGTCGAGCTGGCGGCCCAGAGGCCAACGAGGAGGAACGCACCACCGCCGAGCAACGGAAGCTTGGGCAGCTTCCGGCGCTCGCCCGTCGTACTGCTGGTCGTCTCCACCGTCACCGCCACCTCACCTCGCTCCTCGGCCCGCTCGTCGTTCTTCATTTTCAGCAAGAGTTACCGACCTTCCACATCCGCGTTGCCCGCGGTCGCACCTAGTGACCTGCCTTCACCGGTTCGGATCGGACTCAATGCATCCGTCGCTCACCTCGCCCATCGCCCAAATCACCCATATCGCGGATCGCGCATACCTCTCCGTCCCACGTGTACGTACCGGGGGCCGAACTTGGTTGAACCAGGTCCAAGGAAGTTGCGTGCCTTAAGGGACGCATAAGACGGCGCTAACCGCGGTCTGCGGTCCGAAACCGCCCTGACACCCACCCCTCACGCTCCCCCACCCCCCCCCCCCCCCCCCCCCCCCCCCCCCCCCCCCCCCCCCGCCCCCCCCCCCCCCCCCCCCCCCCCCACCGGGGGCCCCCCCCCCCCCCCCAAACCTCGCCCAGCTCGATCCGGTACCCGCGCACCTTGACCTGGTTGTCGGCCCGTCCCAGAAACTCCAGTTGCCCGTCGGTGCGCCACCGCACCACATCGCCGGTCCGGTACATCCGGCCGGGCCCGAAAGGGCAGGCGACGAACCGCTCCGCCGTCAGCCCGGCGCGCCCGGCGTACCCCCGCGCCAACCCGGCACCGGCCACATACAGCTCGCCGGCCACCCCCGGCGGAGCCGGTCGCAGCGCGCCGTCGAGCACGTACATGCGCAAGTCGCGCAGTGGCCGGCCGATCAGGCCGGCGCCCGCCCGCGCGTCCTCGTGGCGCAGCGCCGCGTACGTGGCGTGCACGGTGGTCTCGGTGGTGCCGTACATGTTCACCATGACCGGCGCCTCGTCCGGGTGCCGCTCGTACCACCGGGCGAGCAGCCCGAAGTCGAGCGGCTCACCGGCGAACACGACGGTGCGCAGCGCCAGCGCCCGGTCCAGGTCGGGCTCGGCCCGGGCGGCCTCGTCCAGGGCGGCGAACGCGCTCGGCGTCTGGCTGAGCACCGTCACCCGCTCGGAGATCAGCAGCCGGAGCAGCTCCACCGGGTTCCGGGTGGTCTCGTCGGGCACCACCACCAGGCGGCCTCCGTGCGCCAGGGCGCCCCACATCTCCCACACCGAGACGTCGAAGGCGCACGAGTGGAACAGCGTCCACACGTCGTCGGGGCCGAACCCGAACTCCTCGCTGGTGGCCGCGAACAGCCGCGTCGCGGCGTGGTGGCTGACGGCGACGCCCTTGGGCACACCGGTGGAGCCGGACGTGTAGACGAGGTATGCCGTATGGCCGGGCGTCAGCGGCGCGCGGCGGTCGGCGTCGGTGATCGGTGCGAAGGGAAAGACGCCGGTGGTGGGCGGGTCGTCGAGCGCGAGCAAGGGGGCCTCGGTGTCGGGCAGGTCACCGACGATCTCCCATGTGGACAGTACGACGTCGGCTCGGGCGTCGGCGAGCAGGAACGCGATCCGCTCGGCCGGATAGCGCGGGTCGATCGGCAGGTACGCGGCGCCACTCTTGGCGACCGCGAGGATCGCGATGACCAGGTCCTCCGAGCGCGGCACCACCAGGGCCACGGTGCGCTCCGGGGCGGCGCCGGCCGCGATCAGCCGCCGAGCCAGCTGGTTCGTGGCCGCGTCCAGTTCCGCGTACGTCATGTCGCGGTCCCCGAAGGTCACGGCCACCGCGTTCGGGCTGCGCCGGGCCCGCGCCGCGAACAGGTCGGGCAGCAGGCCGGACCCGTCACCGTCCGCCGGCGGGCGGCGGGGTACCCAGTCGCCCAGCACCAGCCGGCGCTCGGCGGTGGTCAGCAGCTCGACGTCGCCGACCACGGCGCCGCGCCGCGGGCCGCTCAAGCAGCACACCACCGCGCCGAGCATGGCGAGCACCCGGCGGTGGTGACCCGCGATCTCCCCGGCGTCGCACCGGTCGGCCGGCGCGTGGGCGTCGACGTGCAGCAGCCCGTCACCGCGGTCGTACGCGGTCACGGCGAGATCCTCGACCGGCCCGACCGAGATCGTGTGGAGGGTGGCGGCGTGCCCGCCGAAGCTGAGGCTCTGCTCGAACGGCATCGCGTTGACGCGTACCCGCGCCAGCTCACCGAAGCCACCGGTCAGGCCGAGGTCGCGCGCGATGTCCTCACCGCGGTACCGCTGGTGCCGCAGGGCATCACGGATCTCCACGGAGACGGCGTCGACCAGGTCCACGAGCGGCGTGGCGGCCGTGACCGCGACCCGCAGCGGCAGCACGTTCGCCGCCATGCCGGGCACGCTGGCGAGGCGCCGGCCGGGCCGGGCCGTCACCGGGAGGGCCAGCACAAGGTCGGTCTGGCCGGTCACCCGGTGCAGGTAGCCGGCCGTCGCCGCGGTCAGCAGGCTCGCCCAGTGGGTCTGCCGCATGCGGGCCGCCGCCCGTACCCGATCCGCCTCGGCGTGGGACAGGACGGCGGTGCGGTCGGCGGCGCCACCCATGCCGGCGGCCGCCCGGTCCGCAACCAGCGTCGCCGGGTCGGGGTGGCCGGCTAGCCGCTCCGTCCAGTATCGACGGTCCGATTCGAACCGTGCCGAGCCGCGGTACCGGGCATCCTCCTCGACGAGCAGCCGCAGGGGCCCGAACGGCGCCGGCTCGGCGGGCTGGCCGGTGACCGCGGCCGTGTACAGCTGCGCGATACGGCGGGTGAGCGCCGCGGCGCCGAACGCGTCGGCGGCGATGTGGTGCACGCACTGGTATAAAGCGAAGCGGTCCGGTCGCAGCCGGAACAGCGCGCAGCTGAACAGCCGGCCACCTCCCAGGTCCATCGGACGGGCCGCGTCGGCGCGCATCCACTTCTCGGCGGCGACCCGCGGGTCGGGCGCCTCGCTGACGTTGAACACCGGCATGGTCCAGCCGGCCAGCGGGACCACCTCCTGGCGCACGTCGCCGTCGACCTCCGCCAGCCGGGCCCGCACCGGCTCGGCCTCCGCCGCCGTCCGCAGCACCGCGGCCTCCATCGCCCGCGCGTCCACCGGCCCGTCGATCTCGACGTACTGCGCGATCTGGTAGCCGCCGCCGTAGGGCGCGAGCTGCTGGGCGAGCCAGATCTCGCGCTGGGCAGCGGAGACCGGAAGGTACGTACCGCTCACGCAGATCACGCCTTTCCCAAGTCGAGCCGGTTACGCACCGGCGGGACGCCGTCACCCGGTACTACGCCGCTCCGTGACCGGTTTCGTACGCACCGGAGCAACAGTTCGGCGGGCCCCGGTTGTCATCGCGGTTACAAGACAGGAGGCTTGTCATCGCGTGCGCCTATCGGACCCCGATTCGCGCGCGCGAATCGCTGTCGACGGCCCGCGGGGCGGGGCAGGGTGCGATAGTGCGCACCTCGATCAACGGCGTCCTGGCCGGTGCCGGACGCTGGTGTTTCCGCAGACCGTGGCCGGTCATCGCGATCTGGCTGGCCGCCGCCGTGGGCGGCGGCGCCTGCGCCGGGCCCCTGTTCGACCGGCTGGCCAACCAGGGACCGACCCAGCTGGAGTCGGTCGCCGCGATAGACGTGCTGGCCGAGGCCACCGGCCAGGGCGGCGAGATCACCGGGCTCGTCGACGGGGTCGACGCCCGCGCGCCGGGGGTCCGTGAGGCGGTACGGGGAACCGCCGCCCGGGTCACCGAGGTCAGCGGGGTGCGTGCGGTGCGGACGCCGTTCGACGGCCGCGCGCCCGTCACGCCCGACGGCAAAGCGCTGCTGATCCAGGTCTCGCTCACCCGACTGGAGCCGGCCGCGCTGGCCGCCGCCACCGCCGGCGTGACCACGGCCCTGCGCGACGGCGAGCGGCGGCTCCGCGACGCGGGCCAGCCCGACGTCCGGGTCCGGGTCGGCGGCACCACGGCGGTCACCCTGCAGGCCAACGACGCGATCCGCGAGGACCTCGCACAGGGCGAGGCGCTGTCGCTGGTGCTGAGCGCGGTCGTCCTGGTCGTCGTGTTCGGTGGCGTGGTGGCGGCGGGCCTGCCGGTACTGGTGGCGCTGGCATCGGTCGCCGCGGTCACCGCGATCCTGCTCGGCTTCTCCACAGTGGCCGATCTGGAGGTCAACGCGGTCACCGTCACCACGCTGCTCGGCCTCGGTCTCGCCATCGACTACTCGCTGCTGCTGGTCAACCGGTACCGGGAGGAGCTGAGCGCGCCGGGTCCGCCGCTCGCCGCCCTGGAGCGCACCTGGGCGACCGCCGGCCGGACCATCCTGTTCAGCGCGCTGACCGTGGCCACGTCGCTGGTCGGGATGCTGACGTTCGCGGTACCGGGACTGTCGGCCCTCGGAATAGCCGGCATGTCCATCGCGGTGGTCGCGATGCTCGCGTCCCTGACGCTCACCGCCGGCCTGCTCGGCCTGCTGCGCCGGTGGATCCGGCCGGCGCGGCACGGCGCGCGCCGGATCGTCCCGCCGGGAAGCGGCGCCGACGCTGGATTCTTCGCGCGGCTCGCCGGCCGCGTACAGCGGCGGCCGTTGCTGGTCGCGCTGGCGACGTCCGCTGTGCTGCTCGCCGCCACCGCGCCGGCGCTGCCCACCTCGGTACGGCTGGACACAGTGGACAGCCTGCCCCGCTCGATAGAAGGGGTCGCGGTGGCGGATGCGCTCGTACAGCGGTTCGGGCTGCCGCCCGTGGCCAGCGTGACCGTGGTGGCCTCGGCACCACCGCAGGCGCTCGACGCGTGGGCCGCCCGCTGGCGGCCGGAGCCGCTCGTGGCACGCGTCCGGCCGGCCGCGCCGCTGTCCGCCGAGATGTCCATCGTGGAGTTCGACGTGCGCGGCGACCCGCAGGGCGGCACGGTCTGGGACCTCGTCGACCGGATACGCGACGACCGCCCGCCCGGCGACCGGTCGTGGGTCACCGGCGACGCGGCGCTCCTGCGCGACCTCACCGGCCTGCTCACCGGCCGCCTCCCGATCGCCGTCGGGCTGACCGCCCTCGCGATGCTCGTGCTGCTGTTCCTGATGACCGGCTCATTGGTCGTACCGGTCAAGGCCGTCGTCATGAACGTGGTCTCGCTGGCCGCGACGTTCGGCATCATGAGCGCCGTCTTCTACCACGGCGTGTTCGACGGCGTCCTGAACACGGTGACGGTGACCGGCTTCAACCCGATCTTCCTTGTGATCATCTTCGGGTTCGCGTTCGGCCTGTCGATGGACTACGAGGTGTTCCTGCTCGCGCGCGTCAAGGAGTACGTGGACGCCGGCGTCGCGCCGGGCACGGCGGTGCGGTGGGGGCTCCAGCAGACCGGCCGTGTGATCACCTCGGCGGCGATGCTGATGGTGGTCGTGATGGGCTGCTTCGGTGCCGCGCGGATGAGCTCGGTCGAGCAGATCGGTCTGGGGCTGGCCGCCGCGGTGGCGATCGACGCGACGCTCGTGCGCTGCCTGCTCGTGCCCGCCACGATGACGCTGCTCGGCCGGCGGAACTGGTGGGCTCCCCCGATGCTCGCCCGCCTGCACCACCGCCTCGGGTTCGTGGAAGGCGGGTTCACACCTTCGCCTGAGGCCCAAAACCAACCGGCTCCGGCAGCTCGTACGCCGACGCGGACGGCGCCGGCGCGACGAGTGACGCCGGCAGCAGCACCGACGCCACGGTCCCCCGCTGCTCGCCCGATGACAGCCGGACCAGGACCCCGTGGCGGGACGCGAGCAGCCGGACGATGAACAGGCCGAGCTGCGGCTCCTTGCCCAGCATGAGACCGGGCGCCCCGGTGAGGCGGGTGTTGAGCTGATCGAGCGTCTCGGCCGGTACGCCCGGCCCGTCGTCGTGGATCTCGATGAGCACCTTGCCGTCCCGCTGCCGGCTGGCGAACACGTGCACGACGCTGCCCGCGTCGGAGTACGCGACGGCGTTGTCGAGCAGCTCGGCGAGCAGGTGCGCGAGATCGACGACCAGCCCGGGGGCGACGCTCACGGCCGGCAGGTACAGCAGCTCGACCCGGACGTACTGCTCGATCTCGCCGACCGCCGCCTGCACGACGTCGACCAGCAGCGCCGGCTCGGTGCGCCGCCGTCCCGGGTCGTCGTCGGCTAGTACGAGCAGCACCTCACCGTATCGGCGCATCCGCGTCGCGAGGTGGTCGAGCCGGAAGAGGCCGTCGAGCTTGATGGGGTCGATCTGGTCCCGCTCCAGCTCGGTGATCACCGCGAGCTGTTCCCCGACGAGCTTCTGCGCCCGTCCGGCGACCGTGCCGATGACCGTGTTCGCCGTCGTGCGCATGCGAGCCTGGGCGGCGGCCAGCCGCACGGCCTCGCGGTGCACGGTGTCGAACGCGTCCGCGACCTGCCCGATCTCGTCGTTGGCGCCAGACCCGTCCGGCAGATCGGCGACCGGCCGGATCGTGAGGTCGACCAGCTCCGGCGGGTACTCGGACAGCGACCGGACGGTCCGCGGCAGGCGGTCGTTCGCCACCTTCAGCATGCCGCGGCGCAGCCGGCGCAGGTCCCGGACGATGCCGCCGCCGACGGCGAGGGCGATGATCACCGCGAACGCGGCGGCCGCCGCGAACAGCGCGGTGTTGCCGGCCGCCGCCTGCCAGGCCGCGATGCGCAGGTCGCGGATCTGGTCCAGCCCGCCGCGGGCGCTCTGGCTGATCACCAGCCGGAGCCGCGCGAGCTGCTCGTTGGAGACGTCTAGCCAGGCCGCGACGGACAGCCCGGCGTCCGCGTAGCTGTCGTCGTTGCCGAGGACCCGCCGCACGTACGCGTCCTCTGTGCGCGTCGCGAGCGCGACGCGGGCCTGCTCGAAGAGGGTCCGGGCCGGCGCGCCGGCGACGGCCTGGAACGCGTCCAGCTCCACCCGGCTCTGAAACCCGGACATCACCAGGGCGTCGCGTTCGCCGGCCTCCGCCCAGTCGCGGGACAGCATCGCGGTCACCAGCGCGCGCCGCTGCGACGCCGCGCCGGCCGCCAGGACCAGGTCGTACACGCCGGCGGTGCGCGCGACGACCGCCGGGCTACCCGAGAGCCGCACCGCCTGGCCGTCCGCGCCGCTGCCGATGTGGATCACCGGCAGAATCGCCTTGCTGTACGCGTCGATCGTGGCCAGCGGCGACAGCCTGGGCCGGAACGCCGCGTCCCGCAGCGCGCCCAGCTCGGCGAAGCTCGCGCGGGCCCGGGCGACCTGCACACCGAACGCCGACTCCGGCACCTCCGCCAGGGCGGCCTCGAACGCCTCGATGGCCCCTTCGGTGGCGGCGAAGGCGGTGTCCAGGTCCAGCTCGTCCCGGTCGGCCTCGACCGCGCGGGCGGCCTGATCGCGTTCGTCCTGGAGCCTCTCCACGAGCGCCAGGCTGGCGGTGCTCACCTCGGCATACCGCTCGGCCTCGTCCAGGGGGCGTGCCAGGTCGACCGCGTTGACCACGGTCAGCCACCCGAAGGCGACGGCCACCACGGTCATGGGCGCCATGACGGCGGCGATCCGGAGCGGCAGCGGCCGGCCGTACAGAGCGAACGCGCCGTATCCGCGCAGGGTCAGCCGGCCGTGGCGGCCACGCCGGAAGAGGTTCCGCACCTGCTCGCGAATACTCTCCATACACACACATAGCCAGACGGAGCGGGCCCGCGTCTGCGGGCCCGGTGAGCGTATCGGCGCTGACCACTGTCACTCTGTTGTGTAGTCGCGGTCACCCAGAGCAGTCCCTAGCCCACGATGGGCTTCCAGAAGTCGCAGTTGTGGTCGTCGGGCACCGCCGTGCTCAACCTGCTGCCCGCCGAGCTGAGCTGGATGACACGGGGCCGCTCGGCGCTCCACGCCGGCCAGTCGCTGCCGCCGACCGCACCCGGGTCGCCGGAGCGGGCGAACGACGTCCACGCCGCCACCATCTGGTCGGACAGCTTCTGCTGCGTGCCGTTCCGGATGGCCGGTATCCCCTGCAGCGAGTTGAACAGGTAGAGCACGTCGACGCCGTGGAAGTTGCCCATCGGCATGAACGGGTCGACGCCGGCGAACGGCGGGTCGACGTCGTTCAGCTCATACGCGAACACCCGCGAGCCGGCCGCGTCGGCCTGCTCGATGTGGAACGCCGTCGCGCAGGCGAACGAGAAGTCGGTGAGCACGGTCGCCTTGGCGAGGTCGGCCGAGTCGAAAGCGGACACCGGGTACTTGGCCAGGACCGCGCCAGCGTCGTCACCGAACGTGTCGCGCACGAAGTCCGCGTACTCCTCCGGGCTGACCGTCGACAGCGTCAGCAGGTGGTCCAGCAGGGCGATGAAGGTACGCCCCTCGTCCCTGGTACCGCCGACAATCATCGGTACCTTCTGGTAACTGCCGGTGCGCCACGCGTCTTCCAGCGAGCGCGGCACCGTCACACCGTCCACGTTGGGCACCCAGGTCAGGTCGAGCCGAAACTCCAGCGACTTCGACGACAGCAGCTTGTCCTGCGGCAGCGCGCGCAGGCACGCCACCTCTTCGTCCGTATCGTCGCAGCCCATCTCCCGCGCGAAGGCGCGGCTGCGCTCGCGGATCTCGTCCTTCGACACCGGCGTCAGGCCATTCCGCCCGGAGCACGATCCGCTTTGGACGATCGCCTGCTGGAACAGCCCCTCCGCCCGCGGTGAGGCCATCTGGTGGCAGACGCTGTTGCCGCCGGCCGACTCGCCGAAGACGGTCACCCTGCCGGGGTCACCCCCGAAGGCGGCGATGTTGCGCTTGACCCAGCGCAGCCCGGCCTGCTGGTCCAGCAGCCCGAAGTTGCTCTCCTCCAGCCCTGGCAAGGAGAGGAACCCGAACGGGCCCAGGCGGTAGTTCACCGCGACGACGATGACGCCCTTCCTGACAAGGGGCGAAGGGTCATACCCGGAGTTGGAGCCGAACACGTAGGCGCCGCCGTAGATCCAGACCATGACCGGAAGGTCGATGCCCGCCGACAGCGGTGGCGTGTGCACGTCGACGGTCAGGCAGTCCTCGGACGAGGGCAGCACCTGAGGGCAGGCCGGACCGGCCTTCGTCGCGTCCCGCACGCCGGACCACCTCGCCGGCGGTCGCGGCGCCCGGAACCGACCGTCCCCGCTAGTGGGTGCGGCGAACGGGATACCGAGGAACTCGCGCCGGTCCAGCCGCACGTTTCCCTTGAGCTTGCCGGTGTCGATGGTGACCTCACTTCCCGTCAGCGGCAACGCGGACGCGCGCGCGGCAGCGGCGAGCCCGCCCCCTAGCAGGAGCGCCACGAGCACGGGCACCAGGACCAGCAGACGGACCTTCCCACGTGTCATGGCGGCAAATTTAGAGCCCGCACGGGGGACAGAAACAGTAACGATCGGCAAAGCTCATGCCGCGCTGATTGTCACTTGTCCACACTCGACCGCGCGCCCGCGAGATACCACGCGATCCGCGGAACCGCCAGCGCGCGCCTCGCAACAACGCGCGTACCGGACGTGCACGCCCCAACAAACCCGCTCCACCGCGCCGCTCGTGAATACCAGCGAGTGGCCAACACCTCGGACAGGGTGACTTCCGGCCACTTACCGCGCGGCGCGCACGCGGTCCGTTGGGGAAACACCGGCGCACCTGGCCGGCTATCGAGAAAGCGAGAAATCGTGGAACTACTGCGCAATCGACGGGTACTGCTCGGAGCCGGTGTCGCCTCGGTCGTGGTGGCACTCGCGGCGCTCGGCCTCGGCTCGGCGAACGCGGACTCCGTCCCGGATGGGAACCAGAGCGTGGGGCGGGCCAGCGCCCCCAAGAACACCGCGGCCCGGCCCCCCAGGGGGGCCGCGGCCCGGACCCTCCTGGAGGCCCCCGACGCCGCCAGGGACGCGGGCCAGAACGTGGCCCGCGCTTGTGAGGACGCCGACACCCAGGCCGGACAGGACGCCGCGGCCGCCGGCCGCGAGGCTGTCTCGGCCGCGATGGACGCGGAGCAGACCGCCCGCCAACTGCTCGCCGCCTCCCGCGGCGACGGCAGCGCGCCGAACATGCTGGCCAACGCCGAGGGCGCGTTCACCGCGGCGCAGCAGGCCATGCAGCTGGCGCGCACGGCGGTCTCCGACGCGCAGGCCGCGGTGGCGGCGAACCCGAACGCCCGCCGCGGCGCCGGCCGGATGCTGAACGGGGCCGTCGAGGACCTCGACGACGGCGGTGCCGAGATGCAGCAGGCGCGTCAGGCCATCACGAACGCCGAGAGCGCGCTGTCCCGCAACTGAGGCGGGTCCTGGGAAGCGGCGGCCATCGCGCACCACGCAAGTCGGAGCGGAGCCCCGGCG
>NZ_JAIBNX010000017.1:36314-66733 GCF_026130045.1 Micromonospora sp. CPCC 205371 | reverse complement strand
CGCCGCGCCGCGGCGCGGCGCGGATGCCTACGGGTTGATGGCTGTCTTGGTGCCCTGCCAGGTGTTGCCGCGCCATACGTGACCCGGGTTGCCCTTGTGCCACGCCGCTACCGGCCCGTACCCACCGCATGTCGGGTGGAACTTCTTCCCGAACTGGTTGTCGATGTACCGGACGTTGCTGCTGTTCGGCCCGCCGCCGTACGTGCAGTAGCCGCCCGCCGTGTTGAACAGGTTGTTCTGCACGAGCACGTTCTTGATGACCGGCTCGTCGTACAACGACAGCGCCGATGAGCACCCCTGCTTGTCGGCGCCGACATTCGTACGGCTGCACTCCAGGTTGTTGTGGATCAGGGTGATGTTCTGCCCGCCGTTGGCACCGGCCGCGGCCTGGTGAGCACCGTCCGTGTACGTGAAGTCGTGCACGTACGACTCTTTGATCGTCACGTTGTCGCTCATGCTGATGCCCGTGCCCGTGTTGTGCACATGGCACCGGATGCAGGTGAAGTTGGGACCGCCGATCGCCGCCCTGTCCGGGCTGGTGTTGCCCGCGTCTTCGACCTCGACGTCGATAAGGGTGAGGCCTTGGAAGTCCCAGTCGGTCATGTATGACGCGTACACCGAGCCCTTGACGTGCGATCGCTTGATGGTGACGTTCTTCGCCACGATCTTCAGGTCCTTGAAGTAGCAGCCGTCGAGCGTGATACCCGATTTGCGAATATCGCCATTGCAGTCCTTGAGTTTGACGCCGGTGTGCTTCCAGCCCGTGCAGTTCTCGTCGGGGAAAGCGGGGTAAGGCGCGCAGACTTCCTTGTACTTGTCGGCCTGCGACGCCGATTCGGTCTTGGCCGACGGCGAGGCGCTGGGAGTGGCCGATGCGGACGGCGTGGCCGAGGACGAAGCTGATGGAGACGCGGACGGGGTGCCGGCCGGCGTTGGTGACGCGCTCGCCACGAGCGCCTCCGAGTCGGAGGCCGGCCGTTCGTCGCCGCCGGAGACCGTCTGGCTGAGGATGGCGACGCCACCCGCGCCGATCAGCACCAGGGCGCCGACGATGAGCGCCAGCCGGTTGCGGCCGATCTTTCGCAGGATGCTCTTCAACTCAGACCTCCGAGAGCAGACCGTCGGACTCCATGTACTCCGCGCCGGTGCGCGGGCAGACGTATCGCCCGTCACCCTTGGGCACGAGCGGCTCGCCCGCCCGGCCCACCCAGCGCACCCGCCTGGCCGGTACCCCAGCCACCAGCGCGAAGTCCGACACGTCCTTGGTGACGACCGCGCCGGCGGCGACGAGCGCCCACCGGCCGATCCGCACGGGTGCTACACAGACGGCGCGGGCCCCGATCGCGGCCCCCTCGCCGATGGTGACGCCGACGGCGGTCCAGTCGTCGCCGCTCTTGAGGCGGCCGTCGGGTGTGACTGCGCGCGGGTACTCGTCGTTGGTGAGCACCGCCGCCGGTCCGATGAAGACACCGTCGGCGAGCTGCGCCGGCTCGTACACGAGCGCATAGTTTTGCAGCTTCACGTTGTGACCGAGGCGGACGCCGGGTCCGACGTAGGCGCCCCGCCCGATGACGCAGTCGTCGCCGACGACAGCGCCTTCGCGCACCTGGGCCAGATGCCAGATTTTCGTGCCGGCTCCGATCTGGGCTCGCGGGTCCACGTCGGCGCTCGGCGCGACCTGCGCACCGCCGTGCTGCTGAGTCATGTGGGACATCCTTCCAGCGGACAGGGCGGAACGGCCCGCGACAGCCTAGTAACGACCCCCAGCCTTAGGTGTCACCTAGCCGACGCGTTCCCGCGTCCGGCCCGACAGAACAGGAGGACCAGTCTGAAGGGAGCGATGAACCGGCCGAAGGTACCGGTCCGCGCGCCCGGCTCTGCCGGATTTCCGTCACTGACCTGGCTTCTCGCGCAGGTCAAGGGATAGCTTGACCTGCCGTACGCCTGCGGCAGCGCCCCTGAAGCAAGCTGCCCCGAAGGCAACAAGCCGATACCCACCGAAATGGATATCTGTGACTTCACCCCTCGCCGCGACCGCCGAACCGATCGGCGTCGCCGTCATCGGAGCCGGATACTGGGGCCCCAACCTCGTCCGCAACTTCCAGTCCTCCAACGAATTCCGCCTGCGCTGGTTGTGCGACCTCGACGTCGACCGGGCCCAACGGGTGCTCGGCGGGTACTCGACGGTGCAGACCACCGGCGAGCTCGCCACGGTCCTGGCTGACGAAAATGTCGACGCGGTGGCGATCGCCACACCGGCCGGCACCCACCTCGACGTCGCGATGGCCGCGCTGGCCGCCGGCAAGCACGTGCTGGTGGAGAAGCCGCTCGCGGCGAGCCGCGTCGAGGGCGCCCGCCTGGTGGAGGAGGCGGATCGGCGCGGGCTGACGCTGATGTGCGACCACACGTACTGCTACACGCCGGCCGTGCTGCGCATCCGTGAGCTGCTGCACGCCGGCGAGCTGGGTGACCTGCACTTCCTCGACTCGGTGCGGATCAACCTCGGCCTGGTGCAGCGCGACATCGACGTGTTGTGGGACCTGGCGCCGCACGACCTGTCGATCCTCGACTTCGTGCTGCCGCCCGGCGTGTCACCGGTCGCGGTGGCCGCGCACGGCGCCGACGGCATCGGCGCCGGCCGGGCCTGTGTGGCGTACCTGACGTTGCAGCTCAACACGGGCGCGATCGCCCACATCCACGTCAACT
Organism: Micromonospora sp. CPCC 205371; assembly: GCF_026130045.1. Taxonomy (GTDB): domain Bacteria; phylum Actinomycetota; class Actinomycetes; order Mycobacteriales; family Micromonosporaceae; genus Phytohabitans. The sequence goes on along the minus strand of NZ_JAIBNX010000017.1, from coordinate 64,027 downwards.
GGCTCTCACCGGTCAAGGTGCGCACCACGATCATCGGCGGGTCGAAGCGGACTTTGGTCTGGGACGACCTGAACCCATCGCAGCGGCTCTCCATCTTCGACCGTGGCGTCGACGTGGCCACGCCCGACGAGATCGGCGACGAGTTGCGGCGCGACATGCTGGTCTCGTACCGCTCGGGCGACATGGTGGCGCCGGCACTCACAGAGCGTGAGGCGCTGCGCACGATGGTCGAGGAGTACGCCCGCGCGATCCGCACCGGCACCCCGGCTCTGACGGACGGGCGTTCCGGCCTGCGGGTGCTGTCGATCCTGGAGGCGGCGTCGCAGAGCCTGGCCAATGGCGGCACCATGGTGACCTTGAACGAGGGATGGGAGCAGCGGTGAGCTCGGCAGTGGAGATCGAGGGCGCCCGGGCGCTGGTCACCGGCGGTGCCGGCACGATCGGCTCGCACGTGGTCGACGAGTTGGTGCGTGGGGGCGCGGCCGAGATCGTGGTACTGGACAACTTCGTCCGCGGCCGTAAGGAGAATCTGGCCTGGGCGAACGAGCACGGCAACGTGACCGTGGTCGAGGGTGACATCCGGCACGCCGCGCTGGTGCACGACCTGACGCGCGACAAAGACCTGGTCTTCCACCTTGCCGCGATCCGGATCACGCAGTGCGCCGAGGAGCCCCGGCTGGCCAACGAGGTACTGGTCGACGGCACCTTCAACGTGCTGGAAGCCGCCGCGGCGGCCAAGGTGCGCAAGGTGATCGCCTCGTCGTCGGCGTCGGTGTACGGGATGGCCGAGGAGTTCCCCACGACCGAGCGCCACCACCCGTACAACAACGACACGTTCTACGGCGCGGCCAAGGCGTTCAACGAGGGCATGCTGCGCAGCTTCCACACCATGTACGGCCTGGACTACGTGGCGCTGCGCTACTTCAACGTGTACGGCCCGCGGATGGACATCTACGGGCTGTACACCGAGGTGCTGATCCGCTGGATGGAGCGCATCGAGTCGGGCACGCCGCCGCTGATCCTCGGCGACGGCCTCCAGACGATGGACTTCGTGCACGTGGCCGACATCGCCCGCGCCAACATCCTCGCGGCGCGGGCCGAGGTGACCGACGAGGTGTTCAACATCGCGAGCGGCGCCGAGACCAGCCTGAAGGAGCTGGCGCAGGCGCTCAGCGAGGTCATGAAGTCTGACCTGCCGCCCGAGCACGGGCCGGCCCGCGCGGTCAACGGCGTCACCCGCCGCCTCGCCGACACCAGCACCGCCGCCGACCGGCTCGGCTTCCGCGCCGAGATCAGCCTCCACGAGGGCCTCGGGGGCCTCTTCGCCTGGGGGCGGGGCCCGCGATGACGGCCCGCCCCACCCCGGACATGATCCCGATGCTGGGCGAGGAAGAGGCCCAGGCGGCGGCCGACGCCGTCCGCTCCGGGTGGGTGGCGCAGGGCCCGCGAGTCGCGGAGTTCGAGCGGCGCTTCGCGGCCGCTGTCGGGGCGGAGCACGGTGTCGCCGTCAGTTCCTGCACGACCGCGCTTCACCTGGCCTTGGTACTGCTGGAAGTCGGCCCCGGCGACGAGGTGATCGTGCCGTCGCTGTCGTTCATCGCCACCGCCAACGCGGTCCGGTACGTCGGCGCGACCCCGGTCTTCGCCGACGTCGACCTGGCCACCGGCAACGTGACCGTGGAGACCATCGACGCGATGCGCACCCCGCGCACCCGGGCGGTGATCGCGGTACACCAGGGTGGTGTGCCCTTCGACGTCGTGGCGCTGCGCGGCGCCGCCGCTTCGTGGGGCGTGGCCCTCGTCGAAGACGCGGCCTGTGCCGCGGGTTCGACCGCGTACGGCGCACCGGTGGGCAGCGGCGCGGCGATCGCGGCCTGGTCGTTCCACCCCCGCAAACTGATCACCACCGGCGAGGGCGGCATGGTGACCGTCGACGGTGCCGACGAGGCGGTCCGGCTGCGCAGGCTGCGCGAGCACGGCATGAACGTCTCGGCGGCCGACCGGCACGCCAGCGCTCAGCCGATCCTCGAGGCCTACCTGGAGACCGGCTACAACTACCGCATGACGGACATCCAGGCCGCCGTTGGCCTGGTGCAGCTCGACCGTCTGGCCGGGATCATCGCGCAGCGGCGGGCACTCGCCGCGCGGTACCAGGAAATGCTGGCCGACCTCGACGGCGCCATCCCGGTCCGCGACCCCGCCTACGGCGAGACCAATTACCAGTCGTTCTGGGTGTTGCTGACGCCCGAGTTCGGCGCGAGCCGCGACGAGGTGCTGGCGGAGCTGGCCGCGCAGGGCGTGTCCGCGCGGCGCGGCATCATGGCCGCGCACCTGGAGCCCGCATACGAAGACGTCGCACCGCCGCCGCTGCCGGTGACCGAGCGGCTGACCCGCGAGTCGCTGATCCTCCCGCTGCACCATGCGCTCACCGAAGGCGACCAGGAGCACGTCGTCGGCGTACTGCGCAAGCTGGCCGGACGATGAGAGACCTGGTCATCGTCGGGGCGGGCGGGTTCGCCCGCGAGACCGCCGCGGCTGTCCAGGCGCTCAACGACGTCCAGCCCACGTGGCGGCTGCTGGGCTTCCTCGACGACAACCGCGCGCTGCACGGCACCCGGGTCTCCGGCGTGCCGGTACTGGGCAGCAGCGCGCGGCTGTCGGACTACCCGGAGGCGGCGGTACTGGTCTGCGTCGGCAACCCGCGCGACCCGCTGGTGCGGGCCAGGGTGGTCGACCGCTTGGGGCTGCCCGCCGACCGGTACGCGACGCTCGTGCACCCGGCCGCCCACGTCGGCGCCGGCAGCCTGGTCGGACCGGGCACGGTGCTGCTCGCGGGCGTCACGCTCACCGCCGACGTCACCGTCGACGCGCACGTGGCCGTCATGCCGCAGGTGGTGCTCACCCACGACGACCGGGTCGAATCCTTCGCGACGATCGCGTCCGGCGTGCGCCTCGGGGGCGGCGTCACGATCCGGCGCGGCGCGTACCTGGGTGCCGGCGCGCTGGTGCGCGAGGCGCTGACGGTGGGCGCGCGATCGCTCGTGGGCATGGGCTCGGTGGTACTGGCCGACGTGCCGCCCGGTGAGGTCTGGGCCGGCAACCCAGCACGCTTCTTGCGCAGTGAGCGAGGGAGCTGGCGCGGCGACGCCTGGACTGAGGAACGAAGTGACGAGGGAAGGCGTCGCCTCTCAGCGCCGCACGACCGCGCGAACCTAGAGGCTGAGAGTTGAGGCAGAACAGCATGATCCCGCTCGTTGACCTGGCCGCCGCCCACGCCGAGGTGGCCGAGGAGGTGGAGGCCGGCTTCAAGCGGGTCATCGCCGGCACCGCGTTCATCGGCGGCACCGAGGTGACCGCTTTCGAGGAGGAGTACGCGGCCTTCTCCGAGATCGAGCACTGCGTCGGCGTGGCCAACGGCACCGACGCGGTCGAGCTCGCGCTGCGGGCCGTCGGGGTGGGGCCGGGCAGCGAGGTGATCCTGCCGGCCAACACGTTCATCGCCACGGCGGAGGCGGTGGCGCGGGCCGGCGGGCGGGTGGTGCTCGTCGACTGCGACCCGGCCACCTACCTGATCGACGTCGACGCTGCGCTCGCCGCCATCACGCCGGCGACCCGCGCGATCGTGCCCGTGCATTTGTACGGGCAGCTCGCACAGGTCGATCGGCTCCGTGAAGGGCTCGCGGGGCGTGACATCGCGATCGTCGAGGACGCCGCACAGTGCCAGGGGGCGACCCGGCACGGCCGTGGGGCGGGCGCCGGCGGTCCCGCCGCCACCAGCTTCTACCCGGGCAAGAACCTCGGCGCGTACGGCGACGCCGGCGCCGTCGTCACCACCAGCGCCGATCTGGCTTTGACGGTACGCACGATCGCGAACCACGGCGGCCTCACGAAGTACGCGCACGATCTGGTCGGCGTCAACAGCCGGCTCGACGGGCTCCAGGCCGTGGTACTGCGTGCGAAGCTCGCCCGCCTGGCCGGCTGGAACGAGCTCCGGCGCGCCGCCGCCGCCCGGTACGACGAGCTGCTGGCGCCGCTCGGTGTGGTGCGGCCGGTCACCCTCGACGGCAACGTGCACGTGTGGCACATCTACTGCGTGCGGGTGCCCGATGGGCGGCGCGACGAGGTGCTCGCCGCGCTCAACGCGGCCCGCATCGGCGCCGGCATCCACTACCCCGTGCCGGTGCACCTGACCGGGGCGTTCGCCGATCTCGGGTACCGGTCGGGCGATTTCCCGCACGCTGAGCGGGCGGCGGGTGAATTGCTCTCGCTGCCGATCTACCCTCAGATCACCGCTGACCAGCAGGCTCGCGTGGTCCGGGAGCTGGCCGCCGCACTCGGCTGAGGATCAGTACATGTACGTGACGCTGCGCGACCGCCCTGGCGAGGACGCTTCACCGTCCGGCCAGGTGGTCGCGCGGCGTGTCTCGTCGACCGTCGTACTGCTCGGCATCGTCAGCCTGCTCACCGACGTGTCGTCCGAGATGGTCGCCTCGATCATGCCGCTGTACCTGACCGCGGTGATCGGGCTCAGCCCCGCCGCGTACGGCTTCTGGGACGGCATCTACCAGGGCGTCAGCGCCGTCGTGCGGATCGCCGGCGGATACGCCGCCGACCGCCGCCAGCGGCCCAAGCTGGTGGCCATCATCGGGTACGGGGTGTCCGCGCTGAGCCGGATCGCGATGCTGCCCGTGCAGGGGTTCCTCGCGATCACGGCGATCACCACCGCCGACCGCCTCGGCAAGGGCGTACGCACCGCACCCCGCGACGCGCTGATAGCCGCCTCCTCCGACCCGCGCAGTCTCGGCCGCTCGTTCGGCGTGCACCGGGCGCTCGACACCACCGGTGCCGCGCTCGGGCCACTCGTGGCGTTCGCCCTGCTCTGGGCGGTACCGGGCTCGTACGACTCGGTCTTCGTGGTCTCGTTCGCGTTCGCGATCGCCGGTGTGGCGGTACTCGTGCTGCTGGTGCCGAACATGCGCACCGCCACCGCGGCGGCCCGGGTCGGACTGCGCCGGGTGGGTCGCGAACTTGCCGGACGCACGCTGCGCCGCCCGCTGATCGCCAGTGGGCTGCTGGGTGCGCTGACGGTGGGCGACGGGTTCATCTACCTGTCGCTGCAGGACCGGGACGACTTCGCCGCTCTCTACTTCCCGCTGCTGTACGTCGGCACCAACGCGGTGTACCTCAGTCTCGCCGTGCCGTTCGGGCGCCTCGCCGACCGCGTCGGGCGAGCCCGGGTTCTCGTGGCGGGTCACGCCGCGCTGCTACTGGGATACCTGCTCGCCGCCCGCCCGTCCGGCGGGCTGGCCACGACCCTGGCCGTGCTCGGGCTGCTGGGCATGTTCTACGCCGCGACCGACGGCGTGCTGGCCGCGCTCGTGAGCCGGCTCGTCCCCGCCGAGACCCGCGGCACCGGGATCGCGGCGGCGCAGACGGTGGTCGCACTGTCGCGCTTCGCGGCCTCGCTGGGCTTCGGTCTACTGTGGGCGTTCATGGGTCGCGGCTCCGCGCTGCTGCTCGTGGCCGCCCTGCTCGCCGCCGCCATTCCGGTCGCCGCGTGGCTGCTGCGCGGCATCTCCAAGGAGGTGCCGGCGTGAGTGAGCGAGCCGGCATGACCATGCGCGCGCGGATTTCCGCACTCGTCGCCGTCCTGTTGACGGTCACGCTCGGCGCCGCCGGCTACGTGCTCTACGAGCGGCAGGCGCGGGCCGAGTCGGTGGCGGCGGCGCCGAAGGTGCCGGTGCGCGACGACCTCACCGCGCTGCGGGCCGCGCCGCACCTCGTCTTCCGCAACACCGCGCTCGGCGATCGGTACGGCGAGGTCGCGGTCACGCCGCTCACCAACCCCGACGGCCCTCGGGCGATGACCGGCGCGTCCTGCGACCGCGTCTACGCGACCAGCACCGACGCGATCTGCCTTAGCGCCGACCGCGGGCTCGTGACGACGTACAAGGCGAAGCTGCTCGACCAGAGCTGGGCCGAGCGCCGCGACCTGCCGCTCGCCGGCATCCCTAGCCGCGCCAGGCTCTCCACGGACGGCGCGCTGGTAGCCACGACCGCGTTCGTCTTCGGCGACTCGTACGCTAACCCCGGGCAGTTCTCCACCCGCACCGTCGTGTCCAAGGTGGACGGCACGTCGCTCGGCGACATCGAGCAGTTCGACCTGGTGGTCGACGGACGAGTCGTCACAGCGGCCGACAAGAACCTGTGGGGCGTCACGTTCGCCGGTGGCAACCGCTTCTACGCCACCGCGGCGTCGGGCGGCAAGACCTGGCTCGTCGAGGGCGACCTGGCGGCCCGTCGAGTGACAGCACTTCGATCCGATGTGGAGTGTCCGTCGCTGTCGCCGGACGGCACGCGGGTCGCCTTCAAGAAACACGGCAAGCTGCCCGCCGGAAAGTGGCGGCTGGCGGTGTACGACCTGAAGACTGGCAAGGAAACGGTGCTGGCCGAGCAGCGAAGCGTCGACGACCAGGCGGTGTGGCTCGACAACTCGCGCGTGCTCTACGGGCTGCCCCGCGACGGCAGCGACCGGGCGACCAGCGACATCTGGAGCGTGCCGGCCGACGGCACCGGCACACCTCGGATACTCGTGCACGACGCCTGGTCGCCGGCCGTGGTCCGGTAACCACTTTGGAGGGTCTCTTGCGCATCCTCGTCTATCCACACGGCATGCACGTGGGTGGCAGCCAGCTCAACGCGATCGAGCTTGCCGCGGCCGTCCGCGACCTCGGGCACGAGGTGGCGGTCATCGGCGAGCCCGGTCCGCTGGTCGACCGCGTGACCGCGCTCGGCATGGAGCACATCCCGATCAGCGCCCGGCGCCGCCGCCCCTCCCCCACCGTCACCGCGAAACTGCGCTCGCTGATCCGGTCGCGCGGCATCGACATCGTGCACGGGTACGAGTGGCCGCCCGCGCTCGAGGCGAACGCCGCCGTGTACCCGGGCGGGCGAGCAGCCGCCGTCGCGACCGTGATGTCGATGGCGGTAGCGCCGTTCCTGCCCGCGTCGATGCACCTCGTGGTCGGCACCGCCGCGCTCCAACGGCACACCGCCGCCCGCCGCCCCGGCCCGGTGCACCTCATCGAGCCGCCGGTCGACGTCGAGCAGAACGCGCCCGGCCACCCGACCGACGACTTCCGTGCGAAGTTCGGCCTCGGCCCCGGGTACGTCGACATCGTCGCCGTCACCCGGCTCTCCCCACAGCTCAAGCTGGAAGGCATCCTCACCGCGATCGACGCGATCGGCGAGCTGGCCCGGCCCGAGCCGGTCCGGCTGATCGTGGTCGGCGATGGGGTGGCCCGCGACACCGTGGCCGCCCGCGCGGAGGCCGCCAACCAGCACGCCGGCCGCCGCGCAGTCGTACTGACCGGCGAGCTGCTCGACCCGCGGCCCGCGTACGCCGCAGCCGACATCATGCTCGGCATGGGCGGCTCGGCCCTGCGCGCGCTGGCGTTCGGGCGGCCGCTGGTCGTGCAGGGCGAGGAGGGCTTCTGGGAGCTCCTCACGCCCGACAGCTGCGGCCTCTTCCTGGAGCAGGGCTGGTACGGCGTCGGCGATGGCACCGGGGGTGCCGAGCGGCTGACGGCGGCACTGCGGCGGCTGCTCGCCGATCCGGTGGAGCGGGCCGCGCTTGGGGTGTTCGGGCGCGACCTGGTCGTCAACCGGTTCAGCCTCCAGCGGGCGGCGCAGGTGCAGGAAGACATCTACCGGCAGGCGCTCGCGGTGCGGCAGCCGGCCGGTGCGCGTACCCGGGACGGGCTGCGCTCCATCGCCGGCCTGGCCGCCCACAAGGCCAAGCGCCGCTACGAGTCGTTGCGCCGCACCGCGGCCCGCGACGACTTCAACGCCCCAACCCTTGCCGCCGCCTCGCTCACTTCTCAAAACAAGCCGCGGTCAGGGCGTCCCTCACGTCGCCCTAACGACTTCAGGGACGCCCTGATCACGGGAAGGTGTGGCGGCGCCGATGGTGCGGAGTTCGCGGAGGAGGTGTCGGCTGCGGTACAACAGTGCCGCCATCCCGGCCAGACCCACCAGACCGGCCGCCGCCAGTGCCAGCAGGTCCACGGTGATCAGCCGGCTGGTCACGGCGACCACCGCCCCCACCGCCGCCGCGCCCACGATCGGCAGCGCCACGCGGGCGCCCAATGCCGCCGGTGCGATCCCGGACCGGTGCAGTTCGAAGAGGTACACGGGCAGGACGACCAGAAGCGCGACCGCGAGTTGCGCGGCGCCCGTGCCGGCGAGCCCGCCGATCTCCGCGCCCACGACGAGCGCGGGGATCAGCGCGACCAGCCACGCGATCTGCGCGACGAGCACGACGCGGCTGCTGGCTAGGACGACGAAGTAGTCGTAGACGAGTTCGAAGAGGATGCGTGCGGCGGCGACGAGCGCGAGCCACGGCAGGACGGCGGCGGCCGGCTCCCAGACGGTGCCGTAGACGAGCCGGATCAGCGGGTCGGCGGCGGCGCCCAGGGCGATGCAGGCGGGCAGCGTGGCCGCGGCGAGCAGGCCCGCCGTGGACAGGAAGGTGCGGCGCATCGCTGGGCGGTCGCCTTGCAGCCGGGCGAGTGCGGCGGGCGCGACGGCCCGCACGGGTTGGGAGAAGATGTTGACGGGCCAGCCGGCGAGGTTGGCGGCGAGCACGTAGTACCCGAGCCAGACCGGGCCAAGTGTGGCGCCGACGAGCAGGCGGTCGACGTTGTTGACCGCGAATACGATGATGCTCGACCCGGCCAACGGCAGGCCGAAGCGCATGAGGTCTCTGGCCTTGTCACGGCGGAGCCCGAAGCGCATCGCATGCGGCGCGAACGCGATCAGCAGCACGGCGCCGACGAGCGCGCCGGTGAGCCGCCCGACCGCGAGGCTCATGGCGCCCATGCCCCCGAAGGCGCAGGCGATCGAGGTGAGCGAGCCGATCCAGTGGGTGCTCTGGTCGACGATGGCCTTGCGGCCCTGCCGGAACTCGCGCTGGAGCATCGCCGCCGGCGTGGCGACGAGGCCATCGATGATGACGCTGACACACAGCAGGCGGACGACGGGGGTCGCGTCGGGCTCGCCCATGGCGGCGGCGAAGGCCGGTGCGCCCAGGAAGCATCCAATGTAGACGAGGACGCTGGAGAGCACGGAGATCGTGAGCACGGTGGGCGCGATCTCACGCGGCTCACCCGGCCACCGGACGATCGCGAGGCTGACGCCGAGCTCGTTGAAGCTGAGCACGGCGAGCAGCGCCACGGTGGCGACCGCGAACGTGCCGAACTCTTCGGGACCGAGCAGGCGTGCGATGGCGATACCGATGGCGAGGGTGCTGAGCCGGCCGAGCGCGGTGCTCGCGAAGCTCCAGCCGAGCGCCTTGCCGGCTCGGTTGAAAAGCGAGCTGTCCTGACTCACGTGCGCTCCCCGTTCGGCGAGGTGCGGCCGGCCCCCGCAGTGGGGACCGGCCGCGTATGCATAACCTCGATCAGCTTGCCTGGAACACGACGTCGACCCAGTAGTTGTGGCCCGCGCCGTTGTTTGGATAGACGCCGCCCGATCCGTACCGGTACACCCCGCCGTACCCTGGCACGTGCAGCGGAGGCCGGTCAAGGCCGAGCGCGCCGAACCCGTTGACCGTGGCCGCGTACCGCCCGCTGGGCGCGAAGTACGAGACCACATAGGTGGTGTTCGCCGTGATGTTCACCGGGGTCGCCAGGGTGGCGGTCTGCCAACCCGAAGCGGACTCGTTGGTAAACGTCACGGTGCCGAGCGCCTCACCGGCGGTCGACCAGATCGTGCCGGTGTGCGGACCGTTGTTGCCCGATCCTTTGTAGAACCGGATCGCGGTCACCTGCCCGGCCACGTCCGAGCGGAACTTCGCGCCGACCTCGATGGCGGCGTTGTCGTTCCAGCTCGACGAGGCTGGCGTGTCGCTCGGCGTGAAGATGGTCGTGCCGGTCGGCCACTGCGTCTCCGTCGGAGACGGCGTCGGAGTCGGCGACGTGGTCGGCGTCGGCGATGCGGTCGGCGACGGTGTTGGCGACGAAGTGGGTGTCGGCGACGGGCCGCCACCGCTGCCCGGGATGAACATCGGTTCGACCCAGTAGTTGCTGGAGTTGTACGCCTCCTGCGGGAACGCCGGGGTCGACGAGTAGTTGTAGACCCCGTTGTTGCCGGACGGCGCGGACATCTGCCCGAACGTGTAGGTCGAGGTGAAGAAGTTGCCGGTGGCCGAGTAGTGGCCGTTCGGCGCGTGGTACGACGCCACGTACGTGGTGCCCGCGTTGACCGTCACCGGCGTCGCGAACCGAGCGGTCTGCCAGCCGGCGCCACCCTCGTTGGTGAAGGTGACCCGAGCGATCTGCGTACCGCCACTCGACCACAGCGTGCCCACGTGGGTGCCGCTGTTGCCAGCGCCCTTGTAGAACCGGACGCCGACGACCGTGCCGTTGACCTGTGGTGTGAACTTCACGCCCAGCTCGACCGCGTTGCTGTCGTTGACGCTCGGGTCGACGGGCGAGGCGTTCGTGGCGAACAGCCGCGAGACCGCCGGGTCCAGCTCGGTGGTGAACTGCCACGTGCGCGGCGAGTCCATCGCGTTGCCCGAGGTGTCGTTCGCCTGCACCGACACCGTGTACATCGTCTCCGGCGCCAGCGACGCGGACGGCGTGAACGTGGCCGTCTTGCTGGTGCTGTCGTACGCCACCGAGCCGGCGACCGACGCGTTGCTGGGGTTCTTCACGGTGAAGACCAGCGACGCCGGGTTGATCGCCTTGGAGAACACGGCCTGCGGCTTGACCGTGACGGCGATGTCGGTGGAGTCCGGCAGTGGCAGGGCGGACAGCACCGTCGGCGCCGCCGAGCTGCTCGGTGTGAACATGACGTCGACGAAGTAGTTGCTGTCCTTGTAGCTGCCCGCGGGGAAGCCTGCCCCCTCCTTGAAGACACCGTTGCCGTACTCGCTGTTGGAGCGCAGCGCGGTGAGCGGGTAGGAGACGAAGTCGGAGGCGGTGAACACGCCCTGGTCGCCCGCGTAGTGGCCGTTCGGGGCGTAGTACGACGCCACGTACGTGGTGTTGGCGTGTACCAGCACCGAGTTGGCGAAGGTCACCTTCTGCCAGCCGGTCGCGGTCTCGCCGCTGAACGTGGCCGTGGCGAGCTGGTTGCCGCCGTTGGTCCAAAGGGTGCCGGTGTGCGTACCGGTGTTGCCCGTGCCCTTGTAGAAGCGGATGCCCGTGATGTAGCCGTCGGTCTGCGGTGTGAACCGCACGCCCAGCTCCATCGCCTCCGTGTCTGCGACCGCGGCGGTCACCGGCGTACGCGCACCGAAGATGGTGCTCGAGCCGGTCAGGTTGATCGTGCGGCTCGCCGGCTGGCCGATGTTGGCCGTGTCGTCGATGGCCCGCGCCAGGATCGACTGGGTGCCCGCACCGGTGGTGTAGAAGCTGTACGACCAGGAGGTCGTGCCGGTGGCGGGGTGCCACTTCTCGCCGCCGTCGTACGACACCTCGACGCCCGCGACCTGGCCGCCGGTGTCCGCGGCGGTGCCGGTGACGGTGACCTGGTTGCCGTTGACGACGCTGGCGCCGGCGGCCGGCGACGTGATGGTCGTAGTGGGCGCGGTCGAGTCGTTCGACGCGGTCGGCATGGTGCGGCCGGACATGATGGTGCCCGGGAACGCGCCCATGTCGCCGAGGAGGTTGAGGGTCGCCTGCTGCATGGCAGGGTCGGCGGGCTCGACGGTGCCGTCGTGGTATTCGTCGAGGCCCCACGCCCACTGGATTGTGCCCGCGCCGAAGACCAGCGCTCCGCTGGGCGCCCGGTACAGGGTCAGGTGGTGCGTGGTCGTGCCCGGCGTGACCGTGTTGCCGTAGTCGCGCAGGTACTCGGGCGTCTCACCGGTGGTGGTGGAGAGCCGGATCAGGCCCGGCGGCCGGAAGCCGTTGTCGAGGTCCTCGTCCGACTCGTACCCCACGGTGTGGGGTGCGAGCGTGGTGGACTGGTTGGCCGCGGCGCGGGTGGCCACTGCCGAGTTGCGCCACAACCGGAGCTTGCCCTGCGCCGGCGGCACCTGGATGGGCAGGTCGACGTTGTTGGACATGTACGCCGTGCCGGTGAGCGCGTTTTCCGGCCGGTTGCCGTCGGACGGTGGCGTGAACCGCGGGTCGCGCCACGTGCCGGTCCACTCGGTGGTGGGGTCGATCTTGTCGTTGGCCCAGGTCTCCTTGTAGCAGACGAGGGTCCGGTAGGCGGTGTTGCTGCCGTCCTTGCTGGCCTCGTACCGCGTCTTCCAGTAGACCTCGTTGCCGCTGAAGAACGCGAGGTTGACGCCCGCGTCGCGCGCCGCCTCGACGTTGGCCCGCTGCTGGTCCGACCAGTACTCGTCGTGGCCGACGGACAGGAAGACCTGGTGGTTCTTGATGAGGTTGCCCCGGCGGTCGGAGTCGACGCCGGTGGTGTAGCTGATGTCGTATCCGTTGCGCTCCAGGAACCGCAGCATCGGGTACTCGTTGCTGAAGAGGAAGTCCTCAGGGTTGTTGCCGCGGGTGCCGAACGGCCGGTTGTAGCTGATCTTGTAGGCCCGCCCGTTGTCGCCGCCGTGGTAGAAGTTGCTGCCGCCGTACATGTTGTACGCGTGCCACGTCGTGTCGGAGGTCTGGAAGAAGAGGTCCGACGTGCTCGAGTCATTGCGGACAATGAAGGTGATGTGGCTGCTGTCGCCGTTGCCGCCCGGATCGGTGCGGGTCAGCTTCGCGACGAAGACGCCGGACACGACCGTGGTGGGCACCGTCCACTGCGCCGAGACGGCCCAGTTGCCGCAGTCGAAGTTCTCGGTGGCGGGGTCGGTGAGGCAATTGGGCTGGGTCTGCGGGAGCGAGACCGATGGCGTCACGCTGGTGATCTTGCGGGCACCATCACCGTTGTACCAGCCGAGCCGATAGATGTCGATCTTGTAGGCGGTCGCGGGAGTCTTGATTTTGAACCGGATCGTGCCACCGAGATTGACGCTGATGTCGGTGGCGAAACCCTGGATCGATTCCTCACCGGCTTCGTAAATGTCCCATTCGGACGCCGGCGATCCCGCCTTGCTGTTTTCACAGGCGACCGGGTTGATGAGCGGGACACACGGGTCGGCGGCGGCCATCGCCGCGGGCACGACGACAAGGCCGCCAGCCACCACGGAAGCGACTGCGGCGCCGGCCGCGATCCATCCACGCCTACCCAGCGGGACGCGACCGACCTTCTTCAATGCGGAACCAACCGCCTGCAACACGGCCCCCGTGGCCACCTGGCGCAAGCGCCCCGGGACGCTCGGTCTCACCTTTGCGCCACCTCTCTCATCTCTCCCGCTATCCACAACCGGTCGCCCCCTTAGCGCCCGCGGCACCCTCAAATGACCCCGTAAGCCGTAATCAGTGTGGGGAAACGCTAGCCCTGCCCGACAAGGGCCACAATTATCGGATGCGGCTGCTCCCACACCAAGCCGGTCGGCTGCCGCTCGACCGTTTGGACACCCCCGTTGGGAGTACCTCGACAAGTCATCGATGAAACATTCCTCGAAAGTCCTTGCGTACAACCGTTTGGGCAGCTCACAGCGGCCACAACGGCCTTCATGAATTCGCCGTCGGCAGGCCCGCACCAGGTAATCGGGAACCGTATTTGTCAGGAAGCCGACATGTAAATGTAAGAATCAGTGCGCACGCTCGGTAACGGCATTGTCCGCTTTTCGCCAACGTCTCGCCCTAAACCCGAACCGGCACGCGTCGCGCCTCTTCCCGAGAGTCTTCAGGGGAGACCGATCCGGGCCCCATCGTGCGCACCTGGCGCGACGGGTGCAGCAACCTCCACAGGGCGCCCGCGCATCCGGTAAGGATCGAGAGCACGAACACGAACGTCGTGAACGACAGCGCGTCGAACGTGCCCTCGACGACGATGGCGACCACTTGTACCGCCATCAGGCAGCCGCACAGGTGCCGGTCGGCGGCGTCGACCGCCCGGCGGTACGCCAGCCACGCCAGCACGATCGCGGTCATGTGCAGGCCGAAGAGCGCGGCCACGCCCACGATGCCGCCGCTCACGACGTGGCCAAGCCACTGGTTGTCGAGGAACGTGTAGACGGTCGGGATGAACGTGCCCTGCCCGCGCCCGAACCACGGTCGCTGGCTGAAGAAGTACCCCACGATCTCGTAGTCGTCCTTGCGGCCCTGCACGCTCGGGTCGTTGCCCCACCCCGAGAAGAGGCCGGTCACCGAGCCGAGCAGCCCTGGCCGCACGACCACCAGGGCGGCGAACAGGCCGAGGAACGGCACCACAAGGTTGTACCGCATCCGCCAGTTCCAGAACGGCACCATGAGGCCAAGCCCGATGAGCAGGGCGAGCGTGCCGGTGCGGGAGACCGACATCGGGATCGCCGCCAGGATCAGCAGCGCCGCCACGCTGGAGCACTGCCGCACCAGGCTCTTTTCGGCGAACCGGGCGACGTGCACGGCGAACGGCAGGATCATCGCCATCACCGCGCCGAACTCGATGTAGTGCGTCGCCGTGCTCGCGACACCCGCCCGGGCCGACTCACCGTCCGGGATGCCGGTGCCGTAGTCGCTCAGCTCCGACAGGCCGGGCAGCTGGATGTACGCGGCCAGGTCGACGCCGACCATCGACTGCGCGATGCCGATGAACGCCATGCCGGACGCGGCGAACACCAGCGTCTGCAGGACGCTGTCGAGACGCTGCCGGTTCGGCACCCCGTCGGCGAACGCGATGATCGGCCCGAGGAGCGCGAAGACAGCGAGCATCGCGCGGTCGGCACCGCTCGCCTCGATCGACGGCATGCCGCGGTACAGCCCGGCGGCGTACGAGATCATGTAGCTGCCGAGGTAGGCGGCGACCGCCCACCGCATCGGCTGCGGTCCGCGGCTGGTGAGCCGGGGATGGGTCCGGGACAGCGCCCAGATCATGAACAGTCCCATGCTCAGCAGCGTCACCGGTCGGCCGAGGTCGCTGAGCTGAGGCACCACCTGCCCGACCGGGAGCAGCAACGCCAGGAGCACGGCGAGGCTCAGCAGGAAGCTGACGTCGAGCAGGTGGCGGCGGCGCCGTGACGCGTACGTGCCGGCGTCTACCAGCGACGGGTCGAGGTCTACGGCTGCCGCGGTCAACTTTGCTTCGCCGCGGGCGGTCGCTGCCCGTCGTCGCTGCCCGACGCGATCCAACGGAGCCGGCTCAACGGGAGGACGGTGGTGGCCTCTTCGGACAGCGAGGGCATCGACTCGACGCTGGGCTCCGCCTGCGCGGCCTGCTCTCGCTGGCGCGACCAGCCGGCGATGCCGCTGATCACCATGGTCTCGTCGACCTCGTCGCCGTTGCGCATCGACGGGCGGGACCGGGTGCCGTTGCCGCCGGCCTGCTTGGCCGACGCCGACCGGTACTCCGGCACGACCGGCTTGGACTCAGCGGCACCATTTGTCGTGGCGCGACCAGAGCGGGCGCCGTTCGTCGTGATCACCTGGGTCTCGTCGGGCCTGTCATCCGGGTACGGGCGGCGGCCCGAGAGCGAAGACGCCATACCAAGCCGCTCCGACTGCCGCTCGGGCCTGGCCCGCCCCTGGGCGCGGCGGCCAAGCTGGCGCCGGCGCAGCAGCGCGTCGAGGAGGAGCGTCGACGACAACGTGATGATCAGCCCGATCGCGGTGACCACGATCAGCATCCGCTTGATGTTCGAGGTGATCGCTTGGACGTTCTGCCCGGAGTCGAGCGCCTGGAGCGTGATGGCCTGGCCGCCCGTCACCCCGTACGGCGTCTGGAGCCGCTCGAGCTGAGCGGTGAGCGAGTCGATGAGCTTGCTCAGCGTCGCCTTCGCCTCTTCGGGCGAGCTGGCCACGACCTCGATCTCGACGATCGGAAGCTGAGTGCCACCGATCGACGCGATCCACTCCTCGGAGAGGTTGCTTTCCGCGAACTCGCGCTTGACGTCTGCCCGGGCCGAGTAGATGACGAGAGCGTCCGCCAGCGAGTAGACGTTCCACGGGCTGACGGTGCGGGCCGGCTGCGGCTTGGTCTCGGTGGCCGGCTGCTCGCTGGGCGGCAGCAGGGTGACGTGGCCAGTGGTCTTGTAGTCCGGCTTGACGGTGGATGACACGAAGAAGGCCATCGCCACGGTGAGGACGAGCAGCGGAAGTGCAACCCACTTCCGGCGCCACAGCACCTTCGTGACATCCCAGAGATCCATGCGACCCTTTCCCGGCGACCCAACCCAAATGAGAGTGTGACCTGCCTACGCGACCCTGGCAACGCCCGCAAATCCCATGTGACGGCGCCGATCAGCCGTAATTCGGGCCTAGCCGGTACCCAACCACCCCACCGCTGGCCTGCACTGTCACAAACCCGACGCACGATTGTGCTACCTGAGCGGCCCGGCAGAATCTGCTGCGGACACTGCACGAACGAGAGGACCAGGATGCGCATCGGGTTCGCGTGCCTGTGGGACCGCCATCCCCCCTCGACCTGGTCTCACACTCCGTGGCACCTGCGCGCCGCCATGCGGCGGATCAGCGACGTGCGCGACGTCGGCGTGACGGTGCCCAAGACGACGCGGGCGGCGCTCGCCGCGCTGCACCTGCGGGTCCGCGACGGGCGCCTGAGCACGCTGTGGGAGCAGGCGCGGCTCACCGACGCCTACTGCCAGCGGCAGATCCGCACCAGCGCCGTCCGCGAGGGCTGCGCGGCGGTACTGGAGATCCAGGACCTGGCACCGCTCGACCTCCCGTTCTTCGTGTACCAGGACATGAGCTTCGACGCGCTGATCAAATTGGTCGAGACGGGTCAGCCGATCTTCCGTGAGTTGTCGCTGGACGAGCTCAAACGCCGCCGCGAAAGACAGCTTCGGGTGTACGAAAAGGCGACTGGTGTATTCGCCATGAGCCACTGGCTCGCCCGAAGCCTCATCGAGGACACCGGGCTCCCACCGGAACGGGTACACGTGCTGCACCCGGGCCTCCACCTCGACGCCGGCGAGGCTCCTCTCCGCCCGCCGCCGCCCTCTGGGCGGCGCACCCGGCTGCTCTTCGTGGGCCGCACGTTCGACGGCAAGGGCGGGGATCTCGTACTGGAGGCGCTGCGCATCCTGCGCCGTGACGTCGACCCGGAAATCACCGTGACGATGGTGGGTCCGCGCGAGTGGCCGCTGCCCGGCGAGCCACCGGACGGTGTGGATTTCCGGGGTGCCCTGCCGCTGCGCGAGGTCGCCACGCTCTACGACACGCACGACCTTTTCGTACTGCCGACCCGGATCGAAGGCTTCGGTCTGGTGTTCGCCGAAGCGCTCGCCCGTGGCCTGCCGTGTGTCGGGCGAGACGCGTTCGCCATGCCAGAGATGATCAAACCGGGCGTAAACGGCGCACTGCTCTCCCGCGACGATCCGGCCGAGCTGGCCGAGCTGATCGCCGGCGTGCTCGGTGACGAGGCGCTGTACGCCAAGTGTCAGGCCGGCGCCGCCGAGATCCGCACCTGGTTCTCGTGGGAGCGCGCGGCCGCCCAAGCGGTGGAAGCCATCGAGACAGCGGTCGGGCACGAACGGCCGGAGTTCATGTAAGCAACGCGACAAAGCAACCGCGGACCGCCTCCTCGCAGGTGAAACTCGCTAGAGCTTGTCGGCCCTTCCCACGAGGTGAGGCGCGTTGATCACTGAGTCGCACCGGGTCCGTCGCCGGCGCCCGAGGCACGTCACGATCCTGATCGCCAACCTGCCCGCGGAGCGGGACCGCAGGGTGATCCGGGAATGCCTGACGTTGGAGGAGCACGGTTACGAGGTGACCGTCATCGCGCCGCGCGGGAAACCGGGTCTGCGCGTCCTGCCGGGCAGCCGCAACACCGTGCTGAAGCCGTACCCGGTGTACGTGTACGGATCTGGCGTGCTGTCATTCGCCGCCGAGTTCCTGTGGTCGTTCCTCTGCGTGGCGGTCCGCCTCATCGGCGAGGTCGCCCGCGGGCGCGCGCACGCGGTTCAGGTCTGCAACCCGCCAGACGTGTACTGGCCGCTGGCGCTGCTGATCCGGGCGATGGGCCGGCCGTGGGTGTTCGACCACCACGACCTGTGCCCAGAGGTGTACGCCACGCGCAGCGACGACGAACCCAACACGCTCGTCTACCGCATGCTCGTTGGTCTGGAATGGCTGACCCTGCGCACCGCGTCGGCCGTCGTGGCGACCAACGAGTCGTTCCGGGAGAACGCGCTGGCGCGCGGCGTGCCGGCCGGCAAGGTGACAGTAGTGCGCAACGGGCCCGCCGCCCGCGAAGTGGCCAGCGTGCCGCCGCAGCCCGCGCCCGACGGGATGCATCGCATCGTCTACCTCGGCGTGCTCGGCAAGCAGGACAACGTCGCGGGCGTCGTGCACGCCGCCTCGGTGCTCACCAAGGTGCGCGGCAAGCGCGACTGGGAGGTCGTCATCGCCGGCGACGGCGAGACGCTGGCCGAGCTGAAAGAGCTCGTCGGCGCGAGCGGCCTCGACGACGCGGTCCGGTTCACCGGCTGGCTCGACGGGGCCGAAGTGGACGCGCTCCTGCAGACGGCCACCGTGGCGATCCAGCCCGACCTGCCCACCCGGATGAACCACCTGTCCACGATGGCGAAGTCGGTCGAGTACGTCAGCCGGGGCGTACCCGTCGTGGCTGTGGACCTCGTCGAAACCCGGCGGACGGCCGCGGACGCCGCGGTCTACGTGCCATCCGGCGCGCCGGAGGAGTTCGCCGCCGCGATCGACGCGCTGCTCGACGACGAGCCACGCCGGGCCGCGATGCGCGAGATCGCGCTTGAGCGCTTCGCCGGCGAGCTGTCGTGGGAGCACCAGGGCGTCCGGTACGCCGACATGTGGCGGCGGCTGTTCCGCGGCTCGGCACCGGACCAGGGCACCGCCATCCCCGGGCAGCGTGCCGAGCAGCCGGGCCGGCACCGCGCGGAGAGCACCTCGTGACGATCAGCGTCGTCATCGCCGCGCACAACGAGGCTCAGGTCATCGGGCGCTGCCTGGACACCCTCCTCGCGGCCGGTTACGGGCGCGAAGACCTCGACCTGACCGTGGTGGCCAACGGCTGCACGGACGACACCGCCGACGTGGCACGCGCCCGGCCCGGCGTACGCGTCATCGAGCTGGCCGAGGCGTCCAAGGCCGCCGCGCTCAACGCGGGCGACGAGGTGGCAGAAAGCTTCCCGCGCGTGTACCTCGACGCCGACATGGCGTTCACCGCCGACCAGATCCGCACCCTCGCCGCCGCCCTCGACGCGCGGGGCGTGCTGGCGTCCACGGCCTCCCGAGTGCCGGACAGCAAGGGCGCCGCCCTGCCGATCAAGGGGTACTACGCCATCAACCGCCGGCTGCCCGCGTTCCGCGGGACGCTCTTCGGGCGCGGCGTGATCGTGCTCGCGAAGGAGGGATGGGCCCGGTTCGACCGGTTCCCCGGCATCGTGGCCGACGACCTCTTCCTCGACTCGCTCTTCACCGCCGGGGAAAAGCGCGAGGTCACCTCGGTCGTCTCCCGGGTCGCCACGCCCCGCCGCACCGGCGACCTCGTGCGGCGGCTGGCCCGGGTGCGCGCCGGCAACCGCAGCCTCCGTGCGATGTCCACACAGGTGCGCGAGGCGGGCAACTCGGCGTGGCTGCGAGTGAGTCTCAGCCGCCCCTGGCTGTTGCCGGCCGCGGTCTGCTACTTCGCCATCACCGTCACCGCCGAGCTCAAGGCCCGGCGCGGCACCGACTGGGGACACGACGCGTCGTCGCGAACGGCGGCCAACGCGTGACTCTGCTACCTGGCGCTCGCCTCCGCTCGCGCGGGTCATGCGCCCACAAGCCACCCGGTAGCCGACCCTGCGCTCGGTCGCTGCGATCCTGCCCCGCGCTCCGCTCGGGCGGTTCGGGCGCCGAAAGCCCTCACAGCTCCCTCGACTCCGGGCCTGCTGCGGGAGGCGGCGCATGACCACGGTCAGCGTGCTCATGGTTTCGTACCGCACCCGCGAACTGGCGGTACGGGCGCTGTCGGCGCTCGAAAAAGGGGCCGGCGCGTGGCGCCGCTCGCACAACCCACCCCCGCCGCGCCGGAGATGGTGGTCGTCGACAACGCTTCCGGCGCCGGCACGGCCGAGGCCATCGCCGACGCGTTCCCCGCCGCCACCGTCGAGGCGCTGCCCGGCAACATCGGCTTCGGCCGGGCGATGAACCACGCCGCCCGGCAGGCCAGCGGCGAGTGGCTGCTACTGGTCAACCCCGACACCGAACCGGTCGGCGACGTGGTGGGCGCGCTGCTGGCGTACGCGACGGCGCACCCGGAGCACGGCATCTACACCGGCCGCACCCTGCACCCCGACGGCACTGACGACCTGCGCTCCTGCCTCGCGCTGCCCACCCTGCGGCAGTACGTGTCGTTCGCGCTCGGCCTCTCCACGCTCGGCCGGCGGGTCCGGTGGCTTGGGCCGCTGCTGAACCCCGAGGAGCTGCCCGGCTACGACCGGACGACGCCGCGCGCGGTGCCCGCCGTCTCCGGCTGCCTGATGCTGATCCGGCGCGACCTGTTCACGGCGCTCGGCGGCTTCACACCGGACTACTTCATGTACAGCGAAGACGTCGACCTGTGCGCGCGGGCGCACGCGCTCGGCGCGCAGCCGGTCCTGGTACCCGAGGCGGCGCTGCGCCACCTCGGCGGGGCGGCCTCGGGCGGCACCAGCCCCCGCAAGATCGAGATGCTGCTCCGGGGCAAGTGCACGTACCTCCGGCTGCGCTGGTCGCCGGGGCGTGCCGCGGTAGGTCGAGGCCTCCTGGCGGCGGGCGTGGGCCTACGGGCAGGCATCGCGGCAATGCTCCGCCGCGACAGCCCGTGGCGCCCCGTATGGCGCGACCGCCGCGTCTGGCTGGCGGGCTGGCCCAACCCCGACTCCCCGTGATGAGGGCGTCCTTCAAGTCGTCATAGCAGCTTAAGGAACGCCCTGATCACAGAGCGGACAGGTTGGCCAGGAAGCCGACCGTCGCGGCGTCGGTGCCGTGGGCGCCGGACAGCAGGCCAGCCAGCCAGTCTTCGCGGATCAGGCCGAAGCGGAGCGCCGGCTCGACCAGCTCGGGCCGGTCGCGCCAATGGTCGACCACCAGGCCCGCCAGCACCGGCGTACCGGCCGCCGTGGCGGCCTGCCCGCGCGCGAACTGGTACGCCTTCTCCGCGCCCCGCTTGGCGTACTTGAGCACCGAGTACTCGGCCAGCGCGCGCGGGACGTACTTGCGCGGCAGGTGCTTCGGGCGTACCCCGGTGGCGAGGCGGGCGTTGGCGAGCCACGGGTCGAGCCGCTCCAGCACCCGCGCCGCAAAGCCCGAACCGCTGCGCTCGGTCGGCGGCACAGCGCGGGCGATGGCGAGGAACCGCGGGTCGAGGTACGGCGCGACGATCGTGCGGCTGAGGCACGCGCCGGTGAAGTTGATGCCGACCCACCGGTGCACCCGCTCGCGAAGGAAGAACTCGTCGATCGCGGTCAGCCAGTCGGTGTCGTACTCCGCGAACGCGGCCCGGATCGCCGTGGTCGCGTCGGCGCGCGCCGACTCGGCGAAGTCCGGCTGGAGGCACGCGGCATCGGTGGCGTCGTTGGTGAGGAACCACCACCTCGCCAGCCGGTCGATCAGCTCAGGGGTGGCGGTCGGGTGCTGCGTCTGGCCCATGTGGTAGCTACCGCGGGCCATCTCCCCGCCCTGCCCGGTGATCCGGACGCCGGGCGGCACCTGGCTCTCCACCCAGTCGAGCACGCCCAGCGCGACCGGATTACCCAGGATGTCGTGGCGGCGGGCGGACGACATCACCAGCTCGTGCGCCGCCTCCGGACCGAGGACGGCCAGGCCGGTGAGGTCGATGACCTGGTGATCGGTGCGGAACTGTGCGGCCAGCGCGCCGGCGATAGGAGCGTCGGCGCGACCCGGCGCCGACAGCGTGAGGGTGCGCACGCCGGCCCGCCGGGAGGCGGGAAGCGCGGCGAAGAGCAGGCGGCTGTCGAAGCCGCCGGACAGCTCGAAGACCGTGTCGGGGTTTTCGTCGAGGCAGCGCTCGACGAGACCGCGGAGCAGGCCGGCCATCGCCTCGATCCGCGAGCCGCCGGGCACCTCCGCGTGGTCGTCAACGCCGTACGGCGTGTCTGTCAGCTCACCGTTCGAGAGGCGCCAGGCCGTGCCGGGGCGGATCTTGCGTACGCCGCGGAACGGTGTGCTCTCGCCAAGGTGGAACCCGGTCACCGCGAACGTGCCCATGGCGTTCCGATCGAGCGGCGCATCGGCCAGCCGGGCCAACTCGATCGCGGACGTGGACACCGCGGCCCAGCCGTCTCCGCGTACGCCATAGAGGTGCCGCAGCCCGCTGTGGTCGGTCGCCAGCACGAACTCCGCGTCGTCGTGTGCGGCTGCCGCGAACGGCGCCGCCAGCCGTGCCAGCTCGGTGCCGGAGTGCAGCCACTTGCGCAGGGTCGGCGCGTCGACGGTACCGAAATCATGGTCGCGCGGACCGAGCGCGAGGGCGACCACCCGGTCGCGGTCGGACGCCGCCGGGTTCAGGCTCCCGCCGAGCCACAGCCGACCCCACGGCAGCGTGACGGCGGCCGCGCCGCCGAACGGGATGGCGCCTGCGGGCGCCGTCGCCCCGCTCACCGCCAGCAGGTCGCGGTAAAACTCCACGCTGTACTCCTCGCGATGTGCGGACAGCCGACTCTATCCACGCCCTGGCCAGCGGCGCAGCGACGGATATCCGACTGAGGGTCACCCCGGGCGCCCGGATCTCTATCGTGAGATCGGTGAGTTCGCTGAAACGGGCCGCGCGCGTCCTCAGCCGCCCGGTCGGCACCGTGCGCGCCGTGGAGACCGCCCAGCCGCAGATCGTGCTGACGTACGACGACGGGCCCGATCCGGTGGCCACGCCGGCCGTGCTGGAGGCGCTCGCGAACGCCGGCGCCACGGCCACGTTCTTCGTGCTGATGAGCCGCGTCCGGCGGTACCCGCGGCTGCTGACGGAGGTCGCGGCCGCCGGCCACGAGATCGCTTTGCACGGCCTGGACCACACGCGGCTCACAACCCTGGCACCGGCCGAGGTATTGCGCCGGGTCCGGGCCGGCCGTGCCGAGCTGGAGGATGCCACAGGCACCGCCGTGCGGTGGTTCCGGGCACCGTACGGCGCGCTCCAGCTCCCACACTGGCTCGCGGTCCGCCGGGCCGGCCTCATGCCGGTCGCGTGGGGCCCGACGCCGGCCGACTGGCGCGACCTGCCCGAGGAGAGCCTTGCCGGCGACGCGCTGCCGGCCGCCGCCGCCGGCGAGATCGTGCTGGCACACGACGGGTTCGCCGGCCCCGACGACGGCGCTGACGACGGCCCGGCGCCGCGCATCGACCGCGGCAAGCTCGCGGGGCTGCTCCTGGAAGGGTTCGCCGAGCGCGGGCTCCGAGCCCGCAGCCTCGGCGACGCGCTGGCAGACGGAAAGGCCGCGCGCTGGGCCTGGTTCATGCGCTAGCCCGCGTCAGGCATCCGACACCGCCGCCCTCAGCTCCGCGGATACGCTGGCCGGGCTATGGCGGTGGAGCGGGTACCAGAAGACGGCGAACAGGGCAGCGATACGGCACCCTGGCTGGTCGTCTGCGCCGTGAACTCCTGGTCCGGCACGGCTCGCACCGACCGGCACATCACGACGCAGCTCGCGCGGCACGCCCGCGTGCTCTGGGTCGACCCGCCGGTGTCCGTGGTGACACCGGCCGGCTACCGGCATGGCGCACCGCGCACGCTGCGCCCCCGCCTGATCCGCGAGACGCCCCGCATCACGCGCCTCGCCACCGTGGCGCAGCCGTTCCACACCCGCCGCGGCGTCCGGCTCGCCACGCCCGCGCTCGTACGCGGCCAGATCCGCTGGGCGCTACGCAGGCTCGCCCTCACGCCCAAGGCGGTGATCGCGTTCTCGGCGACCGACCTGCTGGGCAGGTGGGGCGACGACGTGATCGACGTCCTCTACGCGACCGACGACTACCTCGCAGGCGCCGACCTGATGCAGATCAACCCCGACGACGTGGCCCGCGAGGAGCACAAGGCGCTGGCCCGCGCCGACCGGGTGATCGTGGTGTCGGAGGTGCTGGCCGAGAAGTGGCGGACGCTCGGCGCCGACCCGGTGGTGGTGCCCGGAGGCGTGCGCAGCGACGCGTACACCGGCGTGGAGTCGGCGCCGCTGCCGCCCGGCGTCGACCTGCCCGGCCCGGTGGCCGGCGTCGTGGGCCACCTGTCCGACCGGATCGACATCCGGCTGCTCACCGCGGTCGTCGAGGCCGGCTGCTCGCTGCTGATGGTGGGCTCGCGCGACGAGCGCTGGGCCACCGAGGAGTTCGCGGCGCTGTGCCGGCACCCGCGGGTCATGGCCGTGGGCCCGCGCCCGTTCGCCGAGCTGCCCTCGTACTTCCGCGTGATCGACGTGGGCCTGACGCCGTACGTCGACTCCGCCTTCAACCGCGCCTCGTTCCCGCTCAAGACCCTGGAGTACCTGGCCGCGGGCCGGCCGGTCGTCAGCACCGACCTGCCAGCCGTGCGCTGGCTCGACACCGACCTGGTGACCGTCGTCACCGACCCGGCCGCCTTCGGGGCCGCGGTCCGCGACGCGGCTCTCGACGCCCGCCAGCCGGAGCTGATCCGCCGCCGGCAGGAGTTCGCGAGCGGTCATTCGTGGGCCCGCCGCGCGGAGCGGGTGGCGCAGGCCATCGACCTCCCGGTCAGTGTCGGATAGCTGATCCATCCGGGCCCTGCCGCGCGGGCTCGGACCACCACTACCCTCCCCACGTGGGCCTTCATTCGTTGCGCAGGCGGCTGGTCGACGCCCCTGACTCGTGGGGCGCCAAGCGCCGTGCGCGCCGGGCGTTGTGGTTGAGCGAGACGTTCCCCGACCTCGCGCAGATGTCGGTCATCGACCTCGGCGGCAGGGTCGACACCTGGGAGCGCGCGCCGGTACGCCCGAAGCACGTGCACGTGGTCAACCTGGAGCCGCTCCCCGGCGAGCTGCCCGACTGGGCGGAGCTGGACTACGGCGACGCCTGCGCGCTGCCGCCGCAGATCGCGAGCCGCCGCTACGACCTCGTCTTCTCGAACTCGGTCATCGAGCACGTGGGCGGCCACGAACGGCGGGTGCGGTTCGCCGAGTCGGTGCACGCCCTGGCCGATGCCCACTGGGTGCAGACGCCGTACCGGTTCTTCCCCATCGAGCCGCACTGGGTGGCGCCGGGGATGCAGTTCCTTCCCACGTCGTTGCGCACGACGGTCGCGCACCACTGGCCGCTGTCGCACACGCCCGCGAAGGACCGTGCCACCGCGATGCAGAACGTGCTCTGGACCGAACTCATCGACAAGACCCAGATGCGGCACTACTTCCCGCAGTCGACGATCCGGCCCGAGCGGTTCTGCGGCCTGATCAAGTCGATGATCGCTTACAAGCTGCCGGGTTGATTCGGGCGCGGTACATCCGCGAACGCCGCCACGGTGCGGTCCGCGTAGGCACTCGCGTCGCCCGACTCCATCGGGCCGTCCCATGTGGACGGAAGCGGGGTCGGCACGTCGGGCGCCACCCGGCGCACGATCTCGTCGAGCACCTTCTCCGCGTCGCCCACCCACAGGTGCTTCGCACCCGGTACGCCAACGACGTCGGCCTGCGGTATCGCGGCGAACCGCCGGTGCGCCTCGTCAGGCCGCAAGTAGTCGTCGAACTCCGGCACCAGCGCGGTCACCGGCTTGCCCGAGCCGGCCCAGGTGGCCAGGTCGTCATCGGTGGCGAACCGCAGCGGCGGGGACAGCAGGATGGCACCCTCGACGGCCGGGTCACAGCCGTACTTGAGCGTCAGGTCGGTGCCGAACGACCAACCCAGCAGCCACACGCGCGGCAGTGACGCGAACTCGGCGTACTCGATGGCCGCCGCCACGTCGTACCGCTCCCCCACCGCGTTGTCGAACGCGCCCTCGCTCGTGCCGCGTGTGCTGCTCGTGCCCCGCGTGTTGAACCTCAGCACCGCCAGCCCGGCCAGCGCGGGCAGCCGCCACGCCGCCTTGCGGAACACATGGCTGTCCATCATGCCGCCGTGGGTGGGCAATGGGTGCACACATACCAGGGTGGCTACCGGGTCGCGGTCGACGGGCTGGGCCAGCTCGCCGACCAGGCGCAGACCGTCGGCCGTGTGCAGTTCGATGTCTTCGCGGCGGGCCGGGAGGATCGAGTTGGCGCGGATCGCTTCGCTCACCCCGCCAGTCTGTCACCGCCTGCGATCCCGGGCTCTGCCAGCTGGCGCTCGCTCCGCGCGCGCGGTCCCCAGGGCCTCAAAGGCGCCGCCTTCCCTCACGCCGCGCACCGACTCCGTCGGCGCGTCGCTCAGTCCAGGCGCCGCCGGCCCCGGGACCAGCAGCCGGTGTGCCAGTGGCGGCGGTCACCCTCGTCGCCGCGGCCGTCAGCCGGCCACGCCACCACGTGCGGCGTGCCCGGCCGGATCTCCTGGTTGCATCCCGGGCAGCGGTACGTCTTCGCGGACGCCCTACCCGGGATGCTTCGTACCATCCACTCGCCATCAGCCCACGACTGCATCCGCTGCACGCCCTGCCGTGCCCGCTCGGCGTCGAGCGGCACCGCATCGTCGCGGCGATGGTTCCGGCGAGGACTCACGGTAGGCAAGCTACCCCCGTGATCAGCCCGTCAAGGACGTGGGCCAGGTCTCGGGCTTGTTGGGATCGGTGCTCGCCGGCTTGCGCAGTCCGTCCGCCACGAGCTCCACCGCGTCCGCCGGATATCCCGCCGGCGTGACCCGCAGCGGCACGCCATCAAGGTTGTAGATCACGAGTATCCGGCCGTCGATCCATCCTCGGTCGGGCGAGTCCGCCGGGCTCGCCGAGAAGCTGGCGCTCGGGATCATCGGACCGCCCATCTGCACCGTCATGGACGCTCCGGGCCCGCGCAGCGTCAGGACGCTCTCCGGAACCCATGTGATCTTCTCATCGGTCAGCCGGACGGTGCAGCCCTTGATGCTCGCCCCCTGCGGCAACGCGGTCAGCTGCAACGGGGCGGCGCACCGGACCGCGCGATCCCAGCGCACCGCATGCGCGAGCGCTATCACGTCGTCCTCGCCGAGCTCGAACCCGCCGACGATCGCCTCCAACCCGTCGACCGGCGACCAGCGCACCTCGTACGACGTGAACCCGCTCTCCTCGATGACGCTCAGAGTTCCCGTGCGGTCGCGAATGTGCACCGGCTTCTCGGTGGTGACGACCGGCCCGCCCGGCTCACCGCGCGCCGGCCCTGAGCTCTCCGGGTCCGGCACCTTCCCCGCGGCCAGTTTCACGCGGCCTGTCGCGGGGCCGCCGTCGGCCCCGACCATCGACAACGTCATCTCCTCGACGCCGTCAGGGTGCACCTCCCACGCCGCGCCGTGCACCGGGAGCGACAGCTTCTCGACCCGGAAGTGGATGTTCGCCGGCTCCCGGCCGACCTTCTCCGGCGCGGCGGCGGCACCTGGCACGCCCTGCGCCGCCAGCGCCGGTACCGGATACGCCCCACGCACGGGTGGCTTGGCGTCGGGGCCGATCTGCCCGATACGCGATGGCGGAGACGTCGCGGGTGATTCCGCCGAACCGATCGACGTACCCCCGCCGCCGTCGGCCATGACGGGCGGCACCGCCGCCAGCGCCGCCGTGGTCGCCCCGGCGGCGCCGCGCCGCCCCGGGCGCCG
>NZ_JAIBNX010000017.1:0-36304 GCF_026130045.1 Micromonospora sp. CPCC 205371 | reverse complement strand
CCCCCCGCGCCGCCCATGCCGCGCGCCCCCCCCGCCGGCCCCGCCGTGGCCCCCCCGGCAACGCTCGCCCCCGCGAGCGCCATCCCGATCCGGCGGTGCCGCTGCCGCCTGCGGCCCCGCGCCAGCGAGCCACCCAGCAGGGCATCCGCGTCCACCTCATGGTCCGCTCGGGTACGCATCACCGCGGCGAGTTCGTCCTCAACGTCGATTGTCATCTCCTGCTCTCCTCTCGCACCGGCCAGCCGGCGTCGCCGACCCGACCGCGGAGCGTGGCCAGTGCACGCATCGCGTGCGTGCGGACCGTGACCGCCGAACAGCCGAGAATCCCCGCGATGGTCGCGTCGTCCAGGTCCTCGTAGAAGCGCAGGACGAGGACCGCCCGCGGGCGTCCCGCGAGCGCCGCGACGACCCGCCACATGGCGCCCCGCCCCGCGGCCGGGCCGCCCGCGCCGGGCCGCGCGCTCTCGGTCGGCTCCGCCACCGCGAACTCGTGGTTCGTGCGCCGGCGCCACCACGAGTTGCGCGCGTTGACCAGCATCCGGCGCAGGTACAGGTCGGGCTGGTCGGTGCGGCAGATCCGCGCCCACCGCGGATATGCCCGCGCGAGCACATCCTGGACGAGATCCTCGGCGCGGTGGTCGTCGCCGACGAGCAACCGGGCGAGCCGCACCAGCGCGGGGCCGCGGGTCAGCACGTACTCCTCGAAGGTCACACCCGACAGACGCCCCGACCGCACGGCCCTGTTGACACGC
The DNA here is from genome assembly GCF_026130045.1 of Micromonospora sp. CPCC 205371. Taxonomy (GTDB): domain Bacteria; phylum Actinomycetota; class Actinomycetes; order Mycobacteriales; family Micromonosporaceae; genus Phytohabitans. Next base: position 35,552 of record NZ_JAIBNX010000017.1, on the reverse strand, counting down.
TCACCGGTCGGTGTGGTCGCGGAAGCCCCTGCCTACCTTGCGGCCGAGGTAACCGGCGGTGACGAGGTGTTCGAGCAGGGGCGCTGGCGCGAACCCGGGCTCGCGCAGCTCCAGGTACAGCTCTCGCTGGATGGCCAGCGACACGTCGAGCCCGACGACGTCGAGCAGCTCGAACGGTCCCATCGGGTAGCCGCAGCCCAGCTTCATGGCGTGATCGATGTCGTCGGCGGTCGCGTACGAGGCTTCGAGCATCTTGACGGCGTCGTTCAGGTACGGGAAAAGCAAAGCGTTGACGATGAACCCCGACCGGTCCGCGCACACCACGCCGGTCTTACCGAGCGCCGCGACCACCGCGCGAGCGGTCGCCACCGCCTCCGGTGACGTGCGGATCGTGCGCACGATCTCGACCAGCGGCATGACCGGCGCCGGGTTGAAGAAGTGCAGCCCGACGACGTCAGCCGGCCGATGCGTCGACATCGCGCACTCGATCACCGGCAACGATGACGTGGTGGTCGCCAGCACGACGCCGGGTTTGCAGATCTCGTCGAGCGACGCGAAGAGCGCCTGCTTGACGCTCAACTCTTCGACCACGGCCTCGACGACCAGGTCGACGTCGGCGAGGTGGTCGAGGTTCGTCGACCAGGTCACCCGGCCGAGCGCCGCGTCTCGGTCCGCTTCGGTGAGCTTGCCGCGCACGACGCCCTTGTTGAGCGACTTCTTCACCGCCTCGCAGACTAGCGCGGACTTCTCGCCGCCGCGGGTCACCGAGACGACCTGGTAGCCGGCCTTCGCGAAGACCTCGATGATCCCGATGGCCATGGCGCCGGACCCCACGACACCGACGGTCGCGATCCCGCGCGCACCTTCGGCAGCCGCCGACTCCGCCGCATTCGGCGTCTGCTCATCGGGTACGACGACAGGCGAACCCGGCTTCTCGTAGGTGTAGAAGCCCCGTCCCGACTTCCGGCCGAGCAGTCCCGCCGTGACCATCTGCTTGATCAGAGGCACGGGCGCGTGCCGGCGGTCTCGCCCACCCCGGCGGTACATCGTGTCGAGGATCTCGTACGCCGTGTCGACGCCGATCAGGTCCATCAGCGCGAGCGGCCCCATCGGCAGCCCGCAGCCGAGCTTCATGGCCGCGTCGATGTCCTCCCGCGTCGCGTACTTCGCCTCGTACATCGACACCGCGTGGTTGAGGTACCCGAACAGCAAAGCGTTCGCGATGAACCCGGCCCGGTCGTTGATGGTCACGTCGACCTTGCCGAGCCGCGTGCACAGCGCCTCGACGTCAGCCACCACCTCGGGCGCGGTCACCACGGTGCGCACGATCTCGACGAACTTCATCACCGGCGCCGGGTTGAAGAAGTGGATGCCGATCACCTGGTTCGGCCGGTGGGTGGCCACCGAGATCTCGGTGACGCTCAACGACGATGTGTTGGTGGCCAGGATCGCGGCGGGCTTGCAGATGCGATCGAGCTCGCCGAAGATCTGCCGCTTCAGCTCCAGCTTCTCCGGCACCGCCTCGATGACCAGGTCGACGTCGTGCAGCGCCTCCAGCCCAACGGCGAAGCTGATCCGCGACTGAAGCGCGTCGCGGTCTTCGGGGCTCAGCTTCCCTTTCGCGACCGCCCGGTCGGTCGATCCCGTGAGCCTGCTGCGCCCTCGTTCCAGAGCCGCCTCATTGATCTCGACCGCCAGTACGTCGACCCCGTTGCGGGCGAAAACCTCGACGATCCCAGCGCCCATGGTGCCCAGACCAACAACGCCGACGGTCCTGAACTCGCGCGCCACGGCTACCCCTAAACGGTCGTTGAGGCTCTGCGCGCGAGTCTGCCACGTACCACCCGAGCGCCACCCTCCCGGTGGCAAACTTCACCACTCCCACCCCTGCCCGTGATCAGGGCGCAGGAGCGGCTACCGGCGGGTAACGTGCGGGTTTAGACTCCCGGCATGCGGGCGGGCCACAGCCCGGGGGTGCCCCGGACCGAAGACGGCGACCTGGCCCCCCCCAACCCGGCGACCGGCGCCGAAGCCGCCCGCTTCGCGGTGGCGACCCCTGACGACGTGGCGCGCGCCGTCGAGCGGGGACGCGAGGCCAGCCTCTGGTGGGCGGGGCTCGGATTTTCCGGCCGCAAGGAGCGCCTCCTGCGCTGGCGGGCGCTGCTCGCGCACGAGATCACCACGCTGGCTGAGCTGTCGAACAAGGAGGGCGGCAAGCCGGTCGCGGAGGCCATCGTCGAGGCGGTTTCCGCGATCGAGCACATCGACTGGGCCACCCGCAACGCCCGCCGGGTCCTGGGGCCACGCCGGATGCGCAGCCGGCTGGTACTGGCCGAGTTCTCCGCGCACCTGGAGTACCAGCCGTACGGCGTGATCGGCGTGATCGGCCCGTGGAACTATCCGGTGCTCACGCCGGTCGGCTCGATCGCCTACGCGCTGGCCGCCGGAAACGCCGTGGTGTTCAAGCCGAGCGAGTACACCCCGGCCGTCGGGCAGTGGCTGGTCGACTCCTTCGCGCGGGCGGTGCCCGAGCAGCCGGTCTTCCAGGCGGTACATGGTCTCGGCGACGTCGGCGCGACGCTGTGCCGGTCCGGGGTCGGCAAGGTGGCGTTCACCGGCTCGACCGCGACGGCGAAGAAGGTGATGGCGGCCTGCGCCGAGTCGCTGACGCCGGTGCTACTGGAAGCGGGCGGCAAGGACGCGATGATCGTCGACGCGGACGCCGATCTGGACAAGGCGGCCGAGGCGTGCGTGTGGGGCGGGCTGACCAACGCCGGTCAGACCTGCATCGGCATCGAGCGGGTGTACGCCGTCGAGCCGGTCTACGACGCCTTCGTCGCCAAGGTGGTGGAGCGCGCCAGCAAGCTGACCGTGGGAGCGGGCGAGGGCGCCGACCTTGGCCCGATCACGATGCCCTCCCAGATCGACATCATCCGCCGGCACATCGACGACGCCATCGCGCGCGGCGGCCGGGCCGTACTGGGTGGCCCCGAGGCCGTGCAGCCGCCCTACGTCAAGCCGACCATCCTGGTGGATGTACCCGAAGACTCGGCTGCGGTCCGCGAGGAGACCTTCGGCCCCACCCTCACGATCACCCGGGTGCGCGACGCCGACGACGCGGTCGCCCGCGCCAACGCCGTCCCGTACGGGCTGGGCGGCTCGGTGTTCGGCCGGCAGCGCGCGGTGGCGATCGCCCGCAGGCTGCGCTCGGGTATGAGCGCGGTCAACTCGACGCTCACGTTCGTCGGCATGTCCACCCTGCCGTTCGGCGGCGTGGGCGACTCCGGCTTCGGGCGCATTCATGGCGACGACGGCCTGCGCGAGTTCGGCCGATCCAAGGCGGTCACTCGCCGGCGCGGACCGTCGCTGCTGCCGGCCATGACGTTCGACCGCACGCCGGCTCAGGTCGACCGCATCGTCAAGCTCGTCAAGTTCATGTACGGCCGCGGAAACTGACCGTCCGTAGTGGACTAATCACCGCAGTGTCCATAGTGCTCAACGGGGCAGCGGGACGCGGGCGAAGGGAGTATCTTGCCCGTCGTCCATCTTCAATCCCGCTGAGAGGCGTACTTTCTGTGGCTACTGACGTCGCGGCCCCCGCGCAGAAGAGCGTTGGCACCGCGTACCTGCTCTGGTTCTTCCTTGGCGTGATCGGCGTCCACCAGTTCTACCTGGGCAAGACCGGTCGTGCGATCAGCTACATCTTCACGTTCGGCTGGCTGGGCATCGGCCTGCTGATCGACCTGTTCACGCTGCCGAAGCAGGTCGCCGCGGTCAACGCCAAGGCTGCCTGAGCGAGGGCACGCTGGAGCCCGCTACCCCCGGAGCGGGCTCCGGCCCTTAGCCCTAGAACAGCGTCAGCTCATCCCGCTCGATGCCGCGGAGCTTGTCGTAGTTGACGACCACGCACCGGATGCCGCGGTCTTCGGCGAGCACCCGCGCCTGGGGCTTGATCTCCTGGGCCGCGAAGATGCCCGCGACCGGCGATAGCAGCGGATCGCGGTTGAGCAGTTCGAGGTAGCGGGTGAGCTGCTCGACACCGTCGATCTCGCCCCGCCGCTTGATCTCGACCGCCACCGCGGCGCCCGCACCGTCGCGGCAGAGCAGGTCGACCGGCCCGATCGCGGTCATGTACTCCCGCTTGACCAGCACATACCCGTCACCGAACTCGGTCGGGTTGGCGGCCAACAGCTCCTGGAGGTGCGCCTCGACGCCGTCCTTCTGGAGCCCGGGGTCGACGCCCAGGTCGTACGAGACGTCCTGGAAGATCTCCTCCAGCAGGATGCGCAGCTCTTCGCCGGCCTTGTTGACGACCCGCCACACTCCGGGGGCCTCTTCCAGGCGGCACGGCGGGCTCATCCAGTTGAGTGGCTTGTAGGCCCGGTCGTCGGCGTGGATCGACACCGACCCGTCAGCCTTGATCATGAGTAGTCGGGTCGCTGGCGGCAGATGCGCCGAGAGCCGTCCGACATAGTCCACCGAGCATCGCGCAATCACCAACCGCACCCGAAGAGACTAACCAAGTGAGCGCGCCGCCGGCCGCAGACCCCGCAAAGCGCAGGGAGCGAAGCGACCGGAGCGGCTGGGGTCTACAGGCCGGCGCCAAAGGCGCGCGAGCCGGCCGAGCGGAGCGAGGGCCAGAATTGCTGGCGGGGGAGTGCGATGCTGGACACGTGCTGGAAGCGCTCACGGGGACCGGCCTGGCCGCGTCCGCAGGGCTCAACGCCTACATTCCGCTGCTCACGATGGGTGTGCTGGCGCGATACACCGATCTCCTGGACCTGCCCGACGGGTGGCGATGGCTCAGCAACGGCTGGGTCATGGCCATCCTCGCGGTGCTTCTGCTCGTGGAGATCGTGGCCGACAAGGTGCCGGTCGTCGACCACGTCAACGACATGCTCCAGACCGTGGTGCGGCCGACGGCGGGCGGGCTGGCGTTCGGCGCGGGCGCCGGCTCGGAGACCGTGATGGTGAGCGACCCGGGCGACACGAAGCAGTGGATACCGGTGGTCGCGGGTGTGGCGATCGCGTTCGGCGTACACGGGGTCAAGTCGCTGTCGCGCGGCGTCATCAACGCGTCGACGGCGGGTGTCGGCGCACCGGTGGCGAGCACCGCGGAAGACGTCACCAGCGTGACGATGTCGCTGGTCGCCATCCTGCTACCTGTGCTGGTGCTGGTTTTCCTGGTGGGCATGGTGCTTTTCGTGCCCTGGGTGCTGCGCCGCCGGCGTAACCGAAAGCGGGAGCGACAGGCCGCGCGAGCAGCGGGCTTCCGCGTCTGAAACGCTCAGCGCGATCGGAGGAACGCGGGGATGCCCGCGACCGCCTCGGCGGGGTTACCCCGGAGGCGGCACTCGACGGCCAGGAAGCCGTCGTAACCCATACAGGACAGCGCGGAGAGCATGCCGTGCCAGTCGAGGTGGCCGGCGCCGGGCTGGAGTCGGTTGGAGTCGCTGACCTGTACGTGGCCGACGAGGCGACCCGCAGCGCGCAGAGCGGCCGCCGGATCGTCCTCTTCGATGTTCATGTGGTACGTGTCGGCGGCGATGGACAGCCCGTCTGAACCCACCGTCCGGATCAAGTCCATGGCCTGGTCCAGCCGGTTGACCATGTGGTCCTCGTACCGGTTGAGCGGCTCCAGGAACAGCCGCACGCCCTCCTTTTCGGCGTGCTTGCCCAGCTCGGTCAGGCCGTCCAGGAGCACCTCGCGGTCCTCCTCGGCCGTACGGGGCGGTGTGAACGGCGGCAGCCGCAGCGAGAACATCCCGTACGACGCCGGGGTGACCGCGCCCCGCCCGCCGATGTCCGCGATCACGGAGAGCTGGGACTTCATCTGGTCGAGCGCGTCGCGCCGCAGTTCCCGGTCGAAAGCGCCGAAGAAATGCCGCATGTCGACACACACGGTCGGCAGGATCACCCCGTCGCGGATCGCGCGCCGCAGCTCGGGCAGGCGCTGGCGGAAGGCGTATGCGCCGTGGCCGCGCAGCTCGATCGCGTCGTATCCGGCCGCGACGGCGAACTCCCATTTCCGTTGGAGCGTCGTACCCGGCAGCAACTGCTCCTGACAGGCGATCTTCACCATCAGAACTCCAGGATCACTTGCAGGGCCTCGGCGGGCCGCTGGTCGAGCAGTTCGTACGCCTCAGCCGCCCGCTCGACCGGCACGACGTGGCTGACCAGCCCGACCGGGTCCAGTTGCCCGTTCGCGACCAGCCGGAGGAACGTCCGGTTCAGCCGGTCCTGATCCCACCGCCCGGAGGCCACCGGCGGCACGCCGCTGATCTGCGACGAGATCAGCTCGACGCGGTTGTGGTGGAACTCGTCGCCGAGCCGCAGCCCGACGCCGTCGCCCTGGTAGAAGCCGGCGGCCACCACCCGGCCCCCCTGACCGACCGAGCGTATGCCTTCGTGCAGCGCCCGGTACGAGCCGCTGATCTCGATGGCGACGTCCGCCCCCCGCCCGCCGGTGACCTGCCGCAGTTCCTCGGCGGCCGAGCCGGTGGCGGCGTTCAGGGTCATCAGCGCGCCGTACTCCTTGGCCTTGTCGAGCCGCACGGGCAGCGCGTCGACGGCCGCGACCTCACCACCGTTGAGCGTGGCGAGGCGCGTGGCGAGCAGACCGATCACGCCCTGGCCGAAGATCACAACAGTCTCGCCGAGATGGATGCCGGCGGCGAGCACGGCATTGAGCGCCACCGCGCCCGCCCGCACGAAGGTCCCCGCGATCGGGTCGAGGTGCTCGGGCATGGTGTGGTACAGGAACCGGTCCGCCGGCAGCAGGGCCTCGCTGCGGTGACCCCAGATGCCCCAGACCACGTCGCCGACCTCGGGGATGCCGGGCTCGTCCCGCACGTCGTCGGCGACCTCGAGGATCACGCCGACCTCCGAGTACCCGAGTCCGGCGATCGGGTAGTCGACGTGCGCCGCGCCTCCGTCGAGAAAGAGCCGGCGGTCGGGGTCCCAGGTGCGGTTGAGGTACGGGTTGGTGCCGCGGTACGCGGTCAGCTCCGTGCCCGCGGAGATGCCGGAGTATCGTGTCCGGACCCGCACCTGGCCGGGCTTCATCGCGGTCGGCTGTTGATCCACTACCTCGACCAGCTTAGGCCCGGAGAGCTGGACGATCCGTCCCATCGGAAGCGGGTCGGTGTCTTGCATATGGCGCACATCCACGGGAAGCTATCTTTTGCGGAAATTTTACCGTCTGTTTAACAAATGTATCCCACGCACCGCCGATGCCAGTGTGACCGACGCAACACAGGAACCCCCTGCGACACACTGTGAACGCCACGCAGCCATACGTGACCGAGCTCAGCAATAAATGGCCTAAAATCCCCTTGTTTCATACCTAAAGGGGGGTTCCGTTGGCGAGTGTTGCCGAGGTGAAGGCGGCCATCGACGCCGCGATGACGCACGTGCAGGAAGGCCAGGAGGCCGTCCGGGCCGCCAACGAGAAGCTCGGCGAGGCACAGATCAGCCTCGCGGCGGCGGTCGAGGGCAGCGGGCACGAGTCGGTCACCTCCGCCCAGGCCGCGCTCGCTCAGGCCGCCACCGAGCTCGAGGACTGCCTGACCGCCACGCTCGGCGCGATGGAACAGGCCCAGCAGTACGCCGCGGCGCTCTGAAGCCATGAGTTCGCTGCTGCACGCGCTGGCGTATCGCATCCAGGAGGTCGGCGAGGAGCTGCCGATCGGGCAGGTCGCCTCGGCGGCTGACCGGCTGCGCAGCGCTCACGGCCTGCTCGCCTGGGTGACACAGGCCAGCGCGACGGTGGCGCCGACACCGTCGCTGACCGCGGCGGGTGAGCACCTCGACCATGCCGCCGGCGCCATGCTCGCCGCACGCGAGGCCCTGACCGGGTACCTCCAGTCGATCGGCCTGCCCCGCGAGGCGGTACCGCCGCCGGACCGGGACTGGCGGGCGGCGCTGGCACCGGCCGGCCCGCGCCGAACCCGGCGCGAGCAGGAGCCACCGAAGCTCGGCAACTTCTGGGCGGAGGCCATCGACCGGCTGACCGATCAAACGGGAGACCAAACCGGAGCTCGTGGCGGGGGCGCTCTGAGCAGCCCCGAGCTGCTGCACCGCTGCGCGCGGGCCGCGCTCGCCGAAGACCGCGGGAAGCTGCGCCGCGAGCTGATCGGCGCCGGCCCGGCGGTGGGGCTCGGACTGTCCGCGGTGGGGGCCGCGCCGCTGCGGTACCTCGCCGCCGAACTGCTCGGTCACCCGCCGCAGGCCGAAGACCTGCCGGAGGTACGCCGCGCCGCGCTCCCCCGGGTGCGTCCACTGCTGCCCGCGGTGGACGAGGTCGTGGTCGACGAACTGCTGGCCCGGGCCTGCCACGCGCCGCCGCCGACCGTAGAGGCGCCGGTCCACCCGGTCGACTCCGCGGTCACCGGTGCGGTCCTCGTGGCCGCCCTCCTCGGCGCCACCGGCCGGAACGCCGACGAGCTGGCCATGGTCATCAAGGAGCTGGCGGAGAAGGAGAAGGTCGGTGGCTAGCGCCAGAGCCGGCCTCGTGGCCGATGTGCGACGCGACCTCGCACTCGCGCGCGGGCTGACACTGGCGGCACTCGGCGCGGCGGAGACCGCGCGGGTGGAGGCCCACCGCCACCGCGACGAGGCGAACGACGCGCACGCCGACCGGCTCATCGCGCTCGCCGCCGAGCGGGAAGCCGCGCGGCGCGCGATCCAGGACCGCTTCCAGCAGCAGACCGCCACGCTGTCGGCCGACCTCACGGCAATCGCGGCGGCGTGCGCGCCCGGTGCGGCGGGCGCGTCGTGGAGCGCCTGGCGCCCGACCGAACCGGAGCGCGGCCGGCGCCCCGGCCTACTGCGGATCGGGACGCTCGGGTACGAGCCGGCGCTGCCCGCGCTGGTGCCACTGCTGGACCACGCGCACCTGTCCCTCACGGGTGACGCCTCCAGAGTGGACGGTGTGATCGCCGCCCTGCTGCTGCGGGTACTCGGCAGCACCCGCCCCGGCGAGGTGCGGCTGACCGTGTACGACCCGGAGCAGCTCGGCGGGAGCCTCGCCGGGTTCGCACCGCTGGGCAACGCGGACCTGCTCACCTTCGTCGGGCCCGGCGGCCTTACCGGCATGCTCGACGACCTGGTCGAACAGATCCGCCGCATCAACGAGAGCGTGCTGGCGGGCGAGTACGCGTCGCTGGCCGAGTTGACGGCCGCCACCGCCGCCCGCCGGCCCGAGCCGTGGCGGCTCGTCGTGCTGCTGGGCGACGAGGCGACCGCCGGCAGCCTGACCAATGGGCAGCGCGCGCAGCTCGACAGGATCATTCGCACCGGTGTGGCGTGCGGCGTTCACGTGCTGGCTCGCGGGTTGCCGATCGAGACGCACGCGACGGTCGAGCGGATCGCCGTAAGCGCCGCCACGGCGAGCTGCGACATCACCGGTGACCTGCCCGTCAAGCTCGACCCGGCGCCGCCCGCCGATCGGATCGCCGCCGTCTGCCGCGAACTCGCCGATCTGATGAACGCCGGCCCTCCCGCCGCCGAGTTCGCCGACCTGCTGCCCGAGAAGCTGTGGAACGAGTGCTCCGCCAGCGGCCTGGTCGCCCCGCTCGGCGACGGCCCGGACGGTGACCTGGTCGAGGTACTGCTCGGCGACGACCCGCCGCACGCGCTGATCGGCGGGCCGTCGGGGTCGGGCAAGACCAACCTGATCTACGCCTGGCTGGGCGCGCTCACCGCCAGGTACTCCCCCGACGAGCTGGCGCTGTACCTGCTGGACTTCAAGGAGGGTGTGTCGTTCGCCCGGTTCGCACCGGGACGCCGCGACCCGAGCTGGCTGCCCCAGGTGCGGCTCGTCGGTGTCAACGTCAACAGCGATCGGGAGTTCGGACTGGCCCTGCTGCGCCACCTCGGCGACGAACTGCGCCGCCGGGCGTCCGAGGCCAAGCGCCACGAGGCCACCAAGCTCGCCGAGCTACGCGCCGAAGACCCGAGTGGTCACTGGCCACGGATCGTGGCGGTCATCGACGAGTTCCAGGTGCTGCTCGCCGGCCGCGACGCGCTCGCCAACGAGGCGGTCAGCCTGCTCGAAGACCTCGCCCGCCGAGGGCGCTCGCAGGGCATCCACCTGGTGCTCGCGTCGCAGGACGTGTCGGGCATCGAGGCGCTCTGGGGGCGGTCGGCGCTGGTCGCCCAGTTCACGCTGCGGATCGGCCTGCCCAAGGCGCGACGCATCCTGGCGGACACGAACCTGGCCGCAGACGTGATCCCGCGCTTTCACGCCGTCGTCAACGCCGACTCGGGGGTCTCCACCGCCAACCGGATCGTGCGGCTGCCTGACGCCAGCGACCGGACCACGTGGCGTGCGCTGCAGGAGAAGCTGTGGCACGCCCGGCCGGAAGGACTGGAGCCACCACGCCTCTTCGACGGCGACGCGGTCCCCACGCTGCCGGAGTCGTTCGACGCGGCCGCCCTGGGCGGGGCCGTTCTGGGCGAGACGATCGATGTGCGGCCCCGTCCGGCGGTGCTGCGGCTGCCCCGGGCGCCCGGACGCAACCTCGCCGTCATCGGCACCCGGACCGCCGAGGCGTGCGCGATCCTGGGCGCCGCCGGGCGGTCACTGGCCGCGTCCGGGAAACCCGCCCGGTACAGCATCGTCTGTCTCGACGACGACGCCTCCTCCGCCGCGGGCCTGCTGCACGCGGCGCTGCCCGGCGCCCGCTGGTACGACGCCGACACCGCGCCCGACCTGATCGCCGCACTCTGCGACGAACTCGCGGAGGCGGCGGCCGACGAGCCGCACTACGTCTTCGGGTACGCGTGGGACGCCGGCAACCTCTCCGGGCTGCGCACCGTGCTGACCCGCGGTCCCGAACGGCGTACCCACGTCTTGGGCTGGTGGCGGGGCGTCTCCCGGCTGCGTGACGACCTGGGCGGTGTCGGTGCGCGCTTCGACGCGATGGGCGCCTGGGTAGCGCTCGACGTACACGGCAGCGAGCTGGCGCCGCTCAGCCCGCAACCGGGCGGCCCGGCCTGGTACCCCCGACCGCGCCGGGCCCTCTTCTTCGACCGCTCGGTGCACCGGGCACCGGAGGTCATCATCCCCTATGACTGCTGACGACTACCGGCGGTTGGTGGGCGCCCTCGCCGCCGCGGCCAACCGGCGGGACGCCGAGTTGGCCAACGCGGAACGCTCCTACCAGGACGGCGCTGCGGTCGCCGCGGCCGAGCTGGCGCTCGCCAACGCCCAAGCCGGCGAGGCCGACCGGCGAGCCGGTGCCGCGGCCACCGCCGTGGTCAAGGCCGATCGGGAGGCGACCCGCCTGTGGGACGAGCTTCGCCGGGTACGCGGATGGCGCGGCCGCCGCCTCGGTGACCTGCCGCCGCCCACGCCGGTCGACCTGCTCCCGGCCAGTCCCGCTCCCGCCATGGCTGCGGGGGAACTCCTCGACGGCCCCGCCCGCCGGATGGACCAGGCCCGCCGGGGCGCGCCCCGGCCTCCGCTGCCGCGCTGGATACTGCCGCTCCTACCACCGCTCGGCGCACTCGGCGCCACCATGACCGGCCTGGTGGCGGGCGGGCTGGTGACCATCGCACACTTCGACACCGGGCTGCAGTGGCCGTTGCGACTGCTGGGCTGGCTGGCGTTTCTCGTCGCACCGTTCACCAGCGTGCCGGTGGCCGCGATCTGGGTCGACCGCCAGTTCAACAGCCGCCTCGACACCGGCGCAACCGGCCTGACGGTCCTGGGCGGCCTGTGCGCCGGCTGCGCCCTGTCACTACTCTTCGCCCGCTAGCCAGGCCGCCGACCTGCTCGCGTCGACAGTTGTCGCGGTGGCGGCGCGTCGTAGCCAGGTTTCGAGCTTGTCGAGGTCGGTGCAGTCGAGGATCTGCTTGCAAAGGTCGTCAGGCACCGCCACACCGCGCCCCTCGAGCACAATCAGCACCGCTCGCGCCCAGCCCCGGGCCTCGCCCCGGGCCTTGCCAATCCCTATGTAGTGCTTAGCGAAGTCGCTTTTGAACTCGTAGCTCATGGGAATGGTCTACCCATTGAACTGATTGGCCGTAATCCCCCACCGGCCAAAACCTTGCGCACCGCGCCTCGCGAGTGCGCGCCAAGACCTACCTGCCGATGACGTCGTCGATGGTCGTCGCGTTGCCGGCGCGGCGCAGCCAGGTGCCGAGCTGGTCCAGGTCGGTGCAGCTGAGGATCTGGTCACGAACGTCGTCAGGCACAGCCACGCCGCGCCCTTCGAGCACGATCAGCACCGCCCGCGCCTCGCCTTCCGCTTTGCCTTCCGCCTTGCCTTCCGCCTTGCCGAGGCCCAGGTAGTGCTTGGCGAAGTCGCTTTTGAACTCGTAGTTCATGGCGGTGGTCATGAACGCCTCCCAGCGAGTCCGGGCTGCCACCGGCAACCCAGAGAGTACAACGTCATAGTACGCGTCCGCCTCCGTCGGGCCGAGTGTTCGCAGGGCCTCCGCCAGCGCGGGGAAAGCGGTCTCTACCTCGGCATCGTTGAGGTGGCAGATGGCCGAGAAGACGGCCAGCGCCGGCTTCGCCCGAGCCAGCTCCACATCGACGACCAGCGGCACGTCGTCATACGTGAGAACGAAGGGCCGCAACACCAGGCTCAGACTCTCGAAGGCGAACAGGTCGCGGTACCGGCGAGCGATCGCCGGATCAGGGCAGAGCGCGAGCAGCGCGGCGTCGACGTCCAGCTCGGCTTCGAGCTGGGCTGTGTAGAGCTTCCCAGGTGCGCCGCTTTCTGATGTCCCACTCGCGCTGGACCTCGAACACGACCGCAATCTGCGGCTCGTCGGCCGGGTCGCGAAACACGAAAATGCCGTCGGCGTGGAAGGTGCGCGGGACCAGCACCCGCACGTCCGTCGCCTCCGCGCGAGCGTGGTGATAGTCGGGAACCTTGACATCGAACACGTTCGCCAGCAGCCAGACCGCCACACTGGGGTCCAGCTTGAGTAAGGCGATGGGGGTTTCGTGCTCTGCACTGGGCATGGCACGCACGGTAGAGATGCGGGGCGTGGGTGGGCGACCCCTCTTGACGGGCGACACGCCGGTGGTTAACACTTCCGCAATCGGGGGGAAATGTTAACGCTAACACCTGGACGGGACATGCGCGCTCTCCTAGCCACCGCGGCCGCTGCCGCGGCTTTCGTCGTCGCGCCCGCCGGCGCGGCGCAAGCGGACATCACCGACGGTCTCGCAGTCTGGTACAAGTTGGACGCCGCTTCGGGATCAGTGGCGACCGACTCCTCCGGCAACGGCCGGGACGGCACCGTCAACGGCACCGCCACGTGGACCGGCGCCGAAGGCCTCGGCTTCAACGGCACCAACACGTACATCAAGGTGCCCGACAACGTCATGAGCGGCCTGAACTCGATCACTGTCTCGATGGACCTGCTGATCGACCCCGCCCAGGGCACCCCGTACTTCATCTACGGTTTCGGCAACACCAGCGGCACAGCCGGCAACGGGTACCTCTTCACGACGGGTGACCAGTTCCGCTCAGCGATCGCGAGCGGCAACTGGTCGACCGAGCAGAACACCCGGCCCGCCGTGGGCCGCAACCTCACCCGCGGCGTCTGGAAGCACGTCGCGTACACCCAGACCGGCAACACCGGCATCCTTTACGAGGACGGCGTCGAGGTGGGCCGCAACACCGCGGTCACCATCACGCCCGGCTCGATCGGCGGCGGCGTCACCACCGCCAACTACATCGGGCGCTCGGTGTACCCCGGCGACCGGTACTTCAACGGGAAGATCCGCGACTTCCGGGTGTACGACCGCGCGATCGCGGACACCGAGGTGCAGCAGCTCGCCCAACCAATGGCCCAGCAGGCGGTCACGCAGGACAGCGCCGCGCTCGACCTCGGCGACACCTCCGCGGTGACCGCAAACCTGACGCTCCCCATTACCGGCACGTATGGGTCGAGCATCACGTGGAGCAGCAGTGCTCCGGCCGTAGTGTCGAACTCCGGCGTGATCACGCGGCCGGCGTACGGGCAACCGGACGCCCACGCCACGCTCACCGCGACGCTGAGGAGAGGAGCGGTCACGGACACGAAGAGCTTCGACGTCACGGTGCTCGCGCAGGTGGACGACGAGCAGCTCGCCGCCGACGCGGCAGCCGCGCTGGTGGTGCGCAGCGTCGATGACGTACGCGGAAACCTGACCCTGCCCACGACGGGCGCCAATGGCACCACCGTCACCTGGGCGTCCGACGCCCCGGCGATCATCTCCACGACCGGCGAGGTCACCCGGCCAGCGCCGGGCGCGGGCGACGCCACGGTGGAGCTGACGGCGACGGTACGCAAGAACGACGCGACGGCCACCCGCACGTTCACCGCGAAGGTGCCGGAGCTGCCCGTTCCCGCCGCGCTCAAGGGGTACATGTTCAGCTACTTCACCGGCGAGGGCACCTCGAACGGCGAGCAGGTCTACTTCGGACTGAGCCACGGCAACGACCCGCTGCGCTGGCGTGAGCTGAACGGCGGCAACCCGGTGCTCACCTCGACGCTGGGCGAGAAGGGCCTGCGCGACCCGTTCATCATCCGCTCGCCGGAGGGTGACAAGTTCTACCAGATCGCGACCGACCTGCGGATCTACGGCAACGGCAACTGGGACGCCGCGCAGCGCACCGGCAGCAAGTCCATCATGGTGTGGGAGTCGACCGACCTGGTGAACTGGACGAACCAGCGCCTGGTGAAGGTCTCACCAGACACCGCCGGCAACACCTGGGCGCCTGAGGCGTACTACGACGAAGGGCTCGGCGCGTACGTCGTCTTCTGGGCCTCGAAGCTCTACGCCGCCGACGACCCGAACCACACCGGCAATACGTACAACAAGATGCTGTACGCGACGACGCGCGACTTCTACACGTTCAGCGAGCCGAAGGTGTGGGTCGACCCCGGTTACTCGGTCATCGACTCCACTGTGGTCAAGCACGGCGGCACGTACTATCGCTTCACCAAGGACGAGCGCAACAACACGTCGACCACGCCGTGCAGCAAGTTCATTCTCGAAGAGAAGTCGACCACGCTGCTCAACCTGAACTGGAGCTTCGTCGCCGACTGCATCGGCAAAGACTCGATCAGCCAGGGTGAGGGCCCGACCATCTTCAAGTCGAACACCGAGGAGAAGTGGTACCTGTTCATCGACGAGTTCGGTGGCCGGGGCTACATCCCGTTCGAGTCGACCGATCTGGATTCCGGCGTCTGGAAGATGTCGACCGGATACAGCCTGCCGTCCCGGCCGCGGCACGGCACGGTGCTGCCGGTGACGCAGGCCGAGTACGACCGGCTGCTGCGGGCGTACGCGGCTGACCAGCTCGTCGAGAGCGCGGAAGGTGTGGCCGTGGAGACCCGCGTCGGCAACGCTCCGGTGCTGCCGGCGACTGTCATCGCCCGGTACGCCGACGGGATCGACCGGCCCGCCTCGGTCACCTGGGACGCGGTGCCGCCGTCGGCGTACCAGTCGGTGGGCACGTTCACGGTCAGCGGGGCTGTCGCGGGCAGCGACACGGTGCGGGCAACCGCAACCGTCACGGTCTCGACCGATGGCCCGGACATCCCCAACGACCTGGTGGTGCGCTACAGGTTCGACGAGACGGGTGGCAACATCGCCCGGGACTCGTCGGGTCACGGCTACCACGGCACGTACGCCCGGACGCCCGCGTTCGGCACCGGTGTCGAGGGCGGCTCGTTCCAGATGTCGGGCGGGTCTAGTTCCTCGACGACCGCGCCGTACGTCACGATCCCCAACGGCGTACTGGGCGGCGCGGAGAGCGTAACGGTGGCGACGCACGTCAAATGGAGTGCCTCGACCACGGTCAACCAGTGGCTCTTCGGGCTCGGACCAGACAACAACAAGTACCTGTTCGCCTCGCCGTCCAACGGTGGCCGCGTCCTGTACTCGGCGATCACGACCGGCAGTTGGCAGGCGGAGTCGAGCATGCCGTCGAGCGCCGCGCTGAAGGGCGGTGAATGGCAGCACGTGGCCGTCACGATCGACGGTGCCGCGAAGACGGGTGTGCTGTACCTCAACGGTGTTCCGGTCGCCCGCGCCACGAACGTGACCGCCAAGCCGTCCGACCTGTACGACGCGGCCAAGAGCTACACCGGCTACATCGGACGGTCGCTGTACGGCGCGGACCCCTACTTCGCGGGTGAGGTCGACGACTTCCGGATCTACCGCCGCGCATTGCCCACATCGGAGGTGCTGGAACTGGCTGGCAACACGACGGCGCTGGCCGAGGTGTCGTTGCCCGAACTGAAGGTCGACGCGCTGGTCGACGACGCCAACAGCCGGGTGGTACTGCCCGTCAAGGAGGGCACCGATCTGAAGGCCCTGGCCCCAAACTTCGTACTGGCCAGGGGCGCGACGATCAGCCCGGCATCGGGTGCGGTCCGCGACTTCACCAACCCGGTGACGTACACGGTGACCGGTTCGGACGGCGACACCCGCACGTGGACCGTCACGGCACGCGTGATGCGCAGCCCGGTGCTGCCGGGGCTGTACGCCGACCCGAACATCGCGGTGTTCGACGGCAAGTTCTACATGTACGCCACGACGGACGGCTTCGCCGGCGGGAGGGGTACGCAGTCCAAGGCGTTCCCGTCGACCGACATGCCCCCCTGGGAGGCCCACGGCGTCACCCTGGACCTCGGTCCGGATGTCACGTGGGCCGACAACAGCGCCTGGGCGCCGACGATCGCGCGCGGGAAGGACGGCAAGTACTACTTCTACTTCAGCGGTGGCATGGCGACCGGCGACACCCGCAAGCACCTCGGTGTGGCCGTCTCCGACTCGCCGACCGGGCCGTTCCAGGACGCGCTCGGCCACCCGCTGGTACCCGCCGGCACCTACAGCGGTCAGATGATCGACCCGGCGGTCTTCACCGACGACGATGGACAGTCCTACCTGTACTGGGGCAACGGCAATTCGTACCAGGTGCCGCTGAACGACGACATGGTGTCGTTCGACCCGGCGCAGGTGCGCACGTATCACCCGACGAACTACAACGAGGGTTCGTTCGTGGTGAAGCGCAACGGCGTCTACTACTTCATGTGGTCGGAGAACGACACCCGGGACGAGAACTACCAGGTGGCGTACGCGACGGCTAGCTCGCCGCTCGGCCCGTGGAGCGACCGGAAGGGCCTGATCCTGCAGAAGGACCTGTCCCTTGGCATCAAGGGCACGGGGCACCACTCGGTTGTCCAGGTGCCGGGCACGGACGAGTGGTACATCGCGTACCACCGGTTCGCGATCCCGGGCGGCGACGGCACGCACCGCGAGACGACGATCGACCGCCTGGAGTTCGACGCGGACGGCGACATCGTGAAGGTGGTGCCGACGCTGGAGAGCGTCGACCCGGTCGTCAACGCCGCACCGGTCGCCGGTGTGGTGACGGGTCCGGAGGCACCGGTGGCCCTCGGCACCCCGGTCGCGCTGTCCGTGCCGTACAGCGACGCCAACCGAGCCGACTTCCACCGGTGCACTGTGGACTGGAAGGACGGCAGCACGACGGTCGGCACCGCCGACGGCGGCACGTGCAAGGCGACGCACGTCTACTCGGCACCGGGCGTCTACCAGCCGACCGTGACGGTCGCCGACTACCGGGGCGGCTCGTCGAGCGCGACGTTCGCCTACGCGGTGGTGTTCGACCCGAGCAAGCCGTACGTCACCGGCAGCGGCTGGATCGACACGCCGGGCGGGCGCGCCGTCTTCGGTGTCACCGGCGGCACGGCTGCCGCCAAGGGCGGCATCGCGCTGCGGCTCCAGGCCGGAGACCTGACCTTCGAGGCCACCTCGTACCAGCGGCTGGTGCTCACCGGCCCGCGGGCGCAGTACAACGGTGTGGGCACGATGAACGGTCGCGAGTACGCCTACATGGTCACGCTCAACGACGAGGCGAAGCGTGGCGCGGGCAAGGACCGCTTCTGGATCAAGATCACCGATAAGGCCACCGACGAGGTGGTCTACGACAGCCGCTCCGCTGACGGCAGCACCGCGATAGGCGGCGGCAGCGTAGTGATCACCACAAACTGCCGGACCGATCAGGAGTCGTGCGGGAGGGCGTTGGCCCCCCGCCCGACCGTCACCAGGTCGTCGAGGATCGCGTTCAGCGCGAAGTCCTTCGGCGTGAAGACCCGCGCCACCCCGGCATCGCGGAGCTTGCCGGCGTCCGCCTGGGGAATGATGCCGCCGACCACCACGGGCAGGTCGGCACGGCCAGCGGCCCGCAGCCCGTCCAGCACCGCCGGTACCGCCGCCAGGTGCGATCCGGACAGCACGGAGAGCCCAACCAGGTCGACGTCTTCCTCGACGGCCGCCGCCACGATCTGCGCCGGGGTGAGCCGGATGCCCTGATACACCACCTCGAAGCCGGCGTCCCGGGCGCGCACCGCGATCTGTTCGGCACCGTTGGAGTGGCCGTCGAGGCCGGGCTTGCCGACCAGCAGGCGCAGCCGTCCTGCACCGAGTTCGTCGGCGGTCCGCCGGACGCGTTCCCGCACGGTGGAGAGCGTCGTGTCGCTTGTGGACACCGCTGCGGCGGACAGCCCGGTCGGCGCCCGGTACTCGCCGAACGCCTCGCGCAGAACCCCGGCCCACTCCCCCGTGGTCACGCCGGCCCGCACGCAGGCGAGCGTCGCGTCCATCAGGTTCGCCGTGCTGGCCGCCTTCTCGCGCAGTACAGCCAGGGCCGCGTCCACCTCGGACTGATCGCGCCCGGCTCGCCACTGCCGTACCGCCGCCGCGGCGGCCTGCTCGACGGCCGGGTCGACCTGCTCGATCGCCTCGGCACCGGCTGCGGTGAGCGGTGACGGCTCGGTCTCCTGGAACCGGTTGACGCCCACCACGACGTCGGCACCCGTCTCCATGCGGCGGCGCCGGTCGGCGAGCGACGACACGAGCGCGCTCTTGAGGTACCCGGTCTCCACGGCGGCCACCACGCCACCGAGGTCCAGGATCTTCTCCAGCTCGATCCGTGCTCCGTCCACGATGGACGATACGAGCCCTTCCATGACGTGCGAGCCGTCGAAGAGGTCCGGGTACTCCAGCAGATCCGACTCGTACGCGAGGACCTGCTGCATCCGCAGGGACCACTGCTGGTCCCACGGGCGTGGCAGGCCGAGCGCCTCGTTCCACGCCGGAAGCTGCACCGCACGAGCCCGTGCGCTGCGAGAGAGCGTCACGCCGAGCATCTCCAGCACGATCCGCTGGATGTTGTTTTCCGGCTGCGCCTCGGTCAGGCCGAGCGAGTTCACCTGCACGCCGTACCGGAATCGGCGCTGCTTCGGGTCGGCAACGCCGTACCGCTCGCGGGTCAGGTCGTCCCACAGCGCGGCGAACGCCCGCATCTTCGCGAGTTCCTCGACGAAGCGCACCCCGGCGTTGACGAAGAACGAGATTCGCTGCACGACATCGCCCATCCGTTCGGGCAGCACCTGACCGCCGTCGCGCACCGCGTCGAGTACCGCCACGGCGGTCGCCAGCGCGAACCCGACCTCCTGCACTGGCGTCGCGCCCGCCTCCTGGAGGTGGTACGAGCACACGTTGATGGGGTTCCACTTGGGACAGTTGGTGACCGTCCAGGCGATCGTGTCGGTGGTCAGCCGCAGCGACGGCGCGGGCGGAAAGATGTACGTGCCGCGAGACAGGTACTCCTTGACGATGTCGTTCTGCGTCGTGCCAGCGAGCGTGGCGGCCGGCACACCCTGCTCCTCGGCGGCCACCACGTAGAGAGCGAGCAGCCACATGGCCGTCGCGTTGATCGTCATGGACGTGTTGGCGTCGGCGAGCGGGATGCCATCGAAGAGGGCCCGCATGTCTCCGAGGTGCGCCACCGGCACCCCGACCCGACCCACCTCACCGGCGGCCATCACGTCGTCGGGGTCGTACCCGGTCTGGGTGGGCAGATCGAAGGCGACTGACAGCCCGGTCTGCCCTTTGCCCAGGTTGCGGCGGAAGAGGGCGTTGGTCGCGGCGGCCGAGGAGTGCCCGGCGTAGGTCCGCATCACCCATGGGCGGTCGCGCTCCGGCAGACGGCTCTCCATGTCCGGAGTCTAAGTTACCGTTAAGTCACTAGGGTCGGTGAAAAACCGCACAGCAGGGCGGTCCATAGTGTGTGCCCATGGATTCCGCGATCTCCGTGCACGGGCTGCGCAAGGCGTACGCCGACGTCACGGCCGTGGCCGGGCTGGACCTGGAGGTACGCAAGGGCGAGGTCTTCGCGCTGCTGGGGCCCAATGGCGCCGGCAAGACGACGACGGTGGAGATCCTGGAGGGGTACCGCCGGCGGGACGCGGGAGACGTACGCGTGCTCGGCGAGGACCCCGACAAGGCGGGCGCCGCCTGGCGGGCCCGGGTGGGCATCGTGCTGCAGGGCACCGGCGAGTTCGACGAGCTGACCGTCGGCGAGGTGGTGCGCCACTTCGCGGGCTTCTACCCCGGCGCCGACGACCCTGACCAGGTGATCGCCCGGGTGGGGCTCACCGAGAAGTCACGCTCCCGTACCCGCACCCTCTCCGGTGGGCAGAAGCGCCGCCTCGACGTGGCACTCGGGATCGTCGGCCGGCCCGAGTTGCTCTTTCTCGACGAGCCGACGACCGGCTTCGACCCGGAGGCGCGCCGCGAGTTCTGGGAGCTGATCCGTGACCTGGCGGGCGCCGGTACGACAATCCTGCTGACCACGCACTACCTGGACGAGGCGGAGGCGCTCGCCGACCGGGTGGGGGTGATCGCCCGGGGCGAACTGGTCGAGGTGGCTCCGCCGAGCCGGCTGGGCAATCGCCATCGGGCTCCGGCGACGGTCGCCTGGCGTACCAAAGAGGGAGCTGTCGAGGCGGCCGAGAGCGAGACGCCGACGGCGCTCGTGGTCGAACTGGCCGCGCGCTTCGGCGGCGAGGTACCGGGACTGACCGTGACCCGGCCGACGCTCGAAGACGTCTACCTGCGGATGATCGGAGAGAAGGCGTGATCGGGCTGGCTCAGCGGCAGGGCGCACTGGAGATCAAGCAGTTCTTGCGCAGCCGGGAGTCGGTCGTCTTCACGATGGCTTTCCCGGTCATCATGATCTTGATCTTCGCGTCGATCTTCACGTGGGACATCACGCCGGGCGTGAGCTTCACGCAGTACTTCGTCACCGGCATGATCGCGACCGGGTTGATGACCGTGGGGTTCCAGAGCCTCGCGATCCAGATACCGATCGAGCGGGATCGGGGTGTGCTGAAGCGGTTGCGCGGGACGCCGATGCCCAAATGGGCATATTTCGCCGGCAAGGTCATCATGGTGACGGCGATCGCGGTGGTGGAGATCGCGCTGCTGCTCGTGGTGTCCGTGGGGCTCTTCGGTCTGGAACTGCCCTCCACGGTGGGTAAATGGCTGACGTTCGGTTGGGTGACCCTGCTGGGACTGACCGCGTGCACGCTGTGCGGCATCGCGTTCTCGTCGGTGTCACGCAACGCGCGCGGCGCCACGGCGACGGCGACGCCGGTGGCACTGGTCCTGCAGTTCATCTCCGGGGTGTTCTTCGTCTTCACCGACCTGCCGACGTGGATGCAGCAGGTCGCGGCCCTGTTCCCGCTGAAGTGGATGTGCCAGGGGCTGCGCTCGGTCTTCCTGCCCGAGAGCTTCGCGGCTCAGGAACCGGCGGGCTCATGGGAACTGGGCAAGGTGGCGCTGATCCTCGTGGCGTGGTGCGTGATCGGCCTGGTGCTCTGCCTACGTACGTTCCGCTGGTCTCTGGACCGCTGACGCATCAGGCGGGCGGCGGCGCGGGGTGGTCCAGAACCTGGCGAGCCCGAGCCGCGTCGTCAGGGAAGACCAACACTTGGATCAAGCCGTCCATCCCGACCGCCATTGTCGACCGGATGCCGGCCTGAGTCAGCGCGCTTCGCACGCCGGCAGCCGTATCCAAGCGGTCTGCCAGCGCGGCGACCCGCAGCAGCCCGAAGTCGTCCAGCACCGGTGCGGGCTCGTGCCGCACCGCGTCTTGCCCCAGCGCCCGGCGCAACACCACGGCGAGCACTCCGACGACCGCGAGCGCGATCACCGGCCCCGCGAGGTACCAGCCGTCGCTGATGGCCATGGCGACAGTGTGACACTTCAAGGTCACCCTGAATGGTCGTTTAGAGTTCCACAGGGAACGATTCGAGGAGGACACATGGCGGGGCGACTGGCGGTCATCGGGGCCGGTCTGATGGGTTCGGGCATCGCGCAGGTGGCGGCTCAGGCAGGCTGGCAGGTGACCATCCGCGACTTGGACGACGCGGCGCTGAAGCGCGGGGTCGACGGCATCCGCGCGTCGCTGTCGAAGTTCGCCGCGAAGGGCGTGATCGGCGCCGACGACGTGGACGCGGCCATCGGCCGGATCGCGACGACGACCGATCTCGACGCGGCGGCCGAGGCTGACATCGTGGTGGAGGCGGTGTTCGAGCGGCTGGAGATCAAGCACGAGGTGTTCCGGCAGCTCGACAAGGTGTGCAAGGCGGGCGCGGTTTTGGCCACGAACACCAGCGCTATCCCGGTCACACAGATCGCCGCGGTGACACAACGGCCAGAATGGGTCGTTGGCACCCATTTCTTCTCGCCGGTACCGATGATGAAGCTCTGCGAGCTGGTACGCGGGTACAAGACCTCCGACGAGGCACTCGCGACGGCCAAGGCATTCGCCGAGGAGATCGGCAAGACGTGCATTGTGGTCAACCGCGACGTCGCCGGCTTCGTCACCACCCGGCTGATCGCCGCGCTGGTGGTCGAGGCGGTCAAGCTGGTCGAGGCGGGCGTGGTCAGTCCGGAAGACCTGGACGTGGCGTGCAAGCTGGGCTTCGGGCACGCGATGGGCCCGCTGGCGACGACCGACCTGACCGGCGTAGACGTTCTGCTGCACGCGACGAAGAACATCTACACCGACACGGCCGACGAGAAGTTCTTCCCTCCGGAGCTGCTCCAGCGCATGGTGACGGCCGGCGACCTGGGCCGCAAGACCGGCCGGGGCTTCTACGAGTACTGACGGTCAGAACGTGAACGTGGGGTCTTCTGGGGCCTCGACGCGCTCGACCTTGACGCCAAGGCGCCGGAGATCTGCCACGAAGCCGGGATAGCCCCGGTCGATGTGGTGCACGCGCGACACCTCGGTCATCCCGTCGGCGCACAACGCGGCGATCACCAGCCCGGCGCCGGCGCGGATGTCCGTGGCCGCCACCGGCGCGCTCGACAGCCGCTCCCGCCCCTGTACCACCGCGTGGTGGCCGTCGGTGCGGATGTCGGCGCCCAGCCGGGCCATCTCGTTCACGAACATGAAGCGGCCATCGAAGATGTTCTCGGTGATCAGGGACGCTCCGTCGCTGACCGCCGCCAGCCCGATCGCCATCGGCAGCAGGTCGGTCGGGAAGCCCGGGAACGGCAGCGTGACCACGTCGACCGAGGTCGGCCGGCGGTCCATCCGCACCCGGAAGCCGTCCGGCTGCGACTCCACCAGACCGCCCGCCGCCACCACCTTGTCGAGCGCGATCTCCAGCCACGCCGCGTCGACCCCGCTCACCGTCACGTCGCCGCGGGTCATCGCCGCGCCGAAGGCCCAGGTGCCGGCCACGATGCGGTCACCGATCGTGGCGTGCCGCACGGGGCTCAGACCGTCGACGCCCTGGATGTACAGGGTGGACGTGCCGGCGCCTTCGATCCGGGCGCCCATCGACGTGAGCATCGCGCAGATGTCGACGATCTCGGGCTCGCGGGCAGCGTTGTCGATCACCGTCTCGCCCCGCGCCAACACGGCGGCCATCAGCAGGTTTTCGGTGGCGCCGACGCTCGGAAAGTCCAGCCAGATCGTCGCGCCACGCAGCCCGCGCGGCGCCGAGGCGATGACGAACCCGTGCTCGCCGGAGATCTCGGCGCCCATCCTGGCCAGCCCGTCGACGTGCATGTCGAGCCCGCGCGAGCCGATCGCGTCGCCGCCCGGGTGGGCCACCCGCACGTACCCGCGCCGGGCCAGCAGCGGCCCGAGCACGCAGATGGAGGCGCGCAGGCGGCGTACCAGGTCGTAGTCGGCCTCGGTGCCGGGCTCGTCAGGAACCTCGATCGTGACGTCGCCCTCGTCGTACGAGACAGAGCAGCCGAGCCGGCGCAGCACCTCAGCCATGATCGCGATATCCGTGATCCGGGGAACGTTGGTGATCACCGACTCGCCCGAGGCGAGGAGAGCCGCCGCCATCAGCTTGAGAGCTGAGTTCTTGGCACCCACCACCGACACGTCACCGGCCAGCCGGGCACCGCCGTGTACCTGGATCACATCCACGCCGGCAATCGTAGAGGCAGCGGGTGGTTCTAGGCTGAGGCTCATGGCCGTGCACCTGACCCGCATCTACACGAAGGCCGGCGACACCGGCTCGACCCGGCTCGTCAACAACGAGCTGGTGCCGAAGACCGATCCGCGCATCGCCGCATACGCCGACGTCGACGAGTGCAACGCGGCCATCGGGGTGGCACTGGCGCTCGGCCAGCTCTCCGAGGAGGTGCGCGCCGTGCTGACCCGGGTGCAGCACGACCTCTTCGACGCGGGCGCCGACCTGGGCAACCCCGACCTGGAGTCGGAGATCGCGCTGCGGGTCACAGAGGAGTACGTGACGCGCCTCGAAGGCTGGTGCGACGAGTTCAACGACCGGCTGTCCACTTTGAACTCCTTCGTACTGCCGGGCGGCACGCCGGGCGCCGCCCTGCTTCATGTGGCGCGCACGACCGCCCGGCGGGCCGAGCGGAAGGCGTGGGCGCTGATCGAGGCGGACCCCGCACGAACCAGTACTCTCCCGGCAAAGTATCTCAACAGGTTGTCGGATCTGCTGTTCATCCTGGCGAGAACGGCAAACCCGGACGGCGACGTGGTATGGGTGCCGGGCGCGACCCGCGGACCCAGGCAGGGGGGGGGGACGGGGAAGGGCCCAGAAACGACGAGACCGCCCGGGGAGGGGCGGCCTCGAGCCACGACATGAACCCGGTCACCGTCGACTTCGCCATCGCGATCTCGACCGGGGCCTGGTGGCTGAGACAGCGAAGGATCACCCAGTCGGACGGCATCGAGAAGCGCTCCTGGCCCTCGGGGCTGCGCCGGCGCTCGACCACGAGCCCGTGCCGCGACAGCACCCGCTTCGGGCGGATCGCGAAGCTGAAGATCCGGTAGCAGCGCAGCTCGTCACCGACGAACCGGCCGAACCCCGGTGACCAGCCACGCCCGACGAGCAGCGTGGACACGCGAAGGTTGAGCCTGATGCTGCCGGCGCCGGCAATCAGCGCACGGCGGATGAAGAGGACCGCCAGCGCGGCGAGCAGGACTAGTACGCCGAATCCGATCCACTCCAAGATCTGCATCGGCGGCCGGAGTCAGTGCGTCGCGGCGGGAGACGTCGGGGACGCCGGCGTGGCGCTCTCGGCAAGGACCGTTACACCCTCGCCCGTGACGGAGAGGAATCCGCCGGCCACGTCGTACGTGATCTGCTCACCACCGGCGAGCTTGATGCGCACCTGACCGGGCTCGGCCAGCTGGCCGAGGAGCGGCGCGTGGCCAGGCAGGACACCCAGCTCACCCTCGGTGGTCCGGGCGACGACCATCTCGGCCTCGCCGGTCCAGACCTTCTCCTCGACGGCTACGAGCTCGACGTGAAGCTGCTGTGCCACCACTGTCTCCTTGCACCCGGGGGATTGGATCGAGTCTAGACGGGCCCGAACCGCCGACCCAAAGAGGGTGGTGAGCGTTACTTGTTGATGAAATCAGGGTGAGCCACCACGAACTCGTCGACGGTGCCGTCGACCACCGACGCGAAGAAGTCCTTGGCGCCCGGCTGCAACTCCTCGCCCCTGTAGTCACCGCCGGTGACGATCGACCGCCCCGGCAGCTTGACCATCGTGATCGAGCTTGACCGGATGTCGCGCAGCGCCAGGCCGTAGTCGACGACGCTGTGACCGCGCCCGTTGAAGACCACGGACTCGCCCGCGGCGCGCAGCACCTTGTCGAGCTTGAGCGGGTTGGTCACCACGTCCTTGCTGAACGCCTGGTTGACCATCGCCTTGATGAACTGCTGCTGGTGCTTCTGGCGCACGTAGTCGCCGCCCACCGTCTTGCGCTGCCGCACGACGTCGAGAGCCTCCCAGCCCTTCAGGTGATGGGTGCCCTTCTTGTACACCTTCTGCGGTCCGATGTAGCCCTCGCCGTTCGGGTTGCCCGTCCGGCCCTTGCCATCAGGCCGCAGGTGCTCCGACCGGACGTCGATGTCGAGCGTCATCGTCACGCCGCCCATGGCGTCGACGATCTTCCGGAACCCGTCGAAGTTGATGATCGCGCCGGCGTCGAAGCGCTTGATGCCGGTGTAGTTGCTGATCGTCTTGGAGAGCAGCTCGAACCCGCGGGCGGGGTCAGGCCTCACCTGACCGGGCACCTTGCTGCCGTACGCCATGGCCGAGTTGAGCTTGTCCCTGCCGCCGCGAAACTCCGCCTTCGGGAAGCTCGGGATCTCGACGATGAGGTCGCGCGGCAGGGAGAAGAGGTACGCCCGGTCGAGCTCCTCGGGCACGTGCAGGATCAAGATCGAGTCGGCGAGCGGTGGCTTGTTGGGGTCGCTGGCGCGCGGGTCGATGCCCACGAGCAACATGGTCAGCGGACCCTTGATGTCGCTCTTCTTGGGCTCGGCCGCGGCCGCCTCGTCGCCGAAGAGGTCGGCGGTCTCGACCGCACCCTCGTAACGGGCGAGCAGCACCTCTTGGCCGAGCAGCAAGCCGCCGCTGCTCAGCATGAGCAGCGCACCGAACACCGTGCAGACCAGTGCCCACCGCGGCAGGCGGCGGCGCTTGCCGGACGATCTTCGCAACATTGCCTCCGTTCCCTAATTAGGAAGACGGATGGCAGCCAAGAACGGTTGCAGGCGCCCACCGGAAACCGGTGAACGCCTGCGACCGAATGCTCGTGGATCAGTCGTTCTTCATCAGCTCGCGCGCGTTGCGCTCCAGGTCGTCGAGCCCACCGCACATGAAGAATGCCTGCTCGGGGAAGTGGTCGTACTCGCCCTCGCTGATCTTCTTGAACGCCTCGACGGTGTCCTTGACCGGCACGTACGAGCCCTTGATGCCGGTGAAGACCTCAGCCGCGTAGGTGTTCTGCGACAGGAAACGCTCGATCCGGCGCGCCCGGTTGACCGTCACCTTGTCGTCCTCGGACAGTTCCTCCATGCCCAGGATGGCGATGATGTCCTGAAGGTCCTTGTACCGCTGGAGAATCCGCTTGACCTCGGAGGCCACCACGTAGTGCTCCTGGCCCACGAACTCGGCGGCCAGGATTCGCGACGACGAGGCCAGCGGGTCCACGGCGGGGTAGATGCCCTTGTCGGAGATCGCCCGCTCGAGGTTCGTGGTCGCGTCCAGGTGGGCGAACGTGGTGGCCGGCGCCGGGTCGGTGTAGTCGTCGGCGGGCACGTAGATCGCCTGCATCGAGGTGATGGCCTGGCCCCGGACGGAGGTGATCCGCTCCTGGAGCTCGCCCATCTCGTCGGCCAGGGTCGGCTGGTAACCCACCGCGCTCGGCATACGGCCGAGCAGGGTGGACACCTCGGAACCGGCCTGGGTGAACCGGAAGATGTTGTCGATGAAGAGCAGCACTTCCTGCTTCTGTACGTCGCGGAAGTACTCGGCCATGGTCAGCGCCGACAGCGCGACCCGGAGACGGGTGCCCGGCGGCTCGTCCATCTGGCCGTAGACCAGCGCCGTCTTGTCGATGACGCCGGACTCGGTCATCTCCGTGATGAGGTCGTTGCCCTCACGGGTGCGCTCGCCGACGCCGGCGAACACCGACGTACCACCGAAGTTGTTGGCAACGCGGATGATCATCTCCTGGATGAGCACCGTCTTGCCCACGCCCGCGCCGCCGAACAGGCCGATCTTGCCACCCTTGACGTACGGGGCGAGCAGGTCGAGCACCTTGATGCCGGTCTCGAGCATCTCGGTCTTCGGCTCCAGGTCGGCGAAGGCCGGGGGCTTCCGGTGGATACCCCAGCGCTCGTTGATCTCGAGCTTCTCGCCCTCCTTGAGGTTGAGGCACTCGCCGATCGCGTTGAACACGTGGCCCTTGGTGATGTCGCCCACCGGGACGGAGATCGCCGACCCGGTGTCGCGCACCTCGGCGCCCCGGACCAGGCCGTCGGTCGGCTGCATCGAGATCGCCCGGGTCATGTTGTCACCCAGGTGCTGGGCGACCTCCAGGGTCAGCGTCTTGTCGCCCTCGGCGAGCGACACGTTGACGTGCAGCGCGTTGAAGATCTCGGGCATCGCGTCGCGTGGGAACTCGGCGTCGACGACCGGGCCGATGACCCGGACGACACGACCGGTCGCGGTCTTGGTTTCTACAGCAGCAGTCATCACACTTCACTCCCGGCCGCCGCGAGCGCGTTGGCGCCGCCGACGATCTCACTGATCTCCTGGGTGATCCCGGCCTGCCGCGCGGCGTTCATCTCGCGCGTGTAGTTCTGGATCATCTCTTCCGCGTTGTCGGTCGCGCTCTTCATCGCGCGCCGCCGGGCCGCCGACTCGCTCGCCGCCGACTCGATCAACGCGGCGTAGATGCGCGTGTTGACGTACTTCGGCAGCAGCGCGTCGAGCAGCGCCTCGGCCTCCGGCTCGAACTCGTACGCCGGGAGCAGCCCCGGAGCAGCCTCGCTACGCGGCCGCTCCTCGACCTCCATCGGGCCGATCCGCCGAGTCGTCGGAATCTGCGTCATCAGCGACTGGAACTGCGTGAACACGATGTGCAGCTCGTCGACGCCGTGCACACCATCCGCGCCCGCATGGTCGTCCTCGTCGTCCGCGCCCCGGCTGAACGCCTCGATCAGCGTCTCACCCACCACCCGCGCGTCGGCGAACGAGGGCTGCTCGGAGAAGCCGGTCCAGCTCGCCTCGATCGGCCGGTTGCGGAACCGGTAGTACGTCACGCCCTTGCGGCCGACGACGTACATGACCGGCTCCTTGCCGTCGGCCCGTAGCCGCGCGACGAGCGACTCGGCGGTCTTGATCGCGTTCGAGCTGTAGCCGCCAGCGAGGCCGCGGTCGCTCGTGATGACCAGCACGCCTGCCCGCCGCACCCGGGGCCGCTCGACGAGCAGCGGGTGGTCGACGTTGGCGTTCGACGCCAGCGCCGTGAGCACGCCGGTGATGGCCCTGGCGTACGGCAGCGACGCCGCCACCCGGGCCTGGGCCTTGGCGATGCGGCTCGTAGCAACGAGCTCCATCGCCTTGGTGATCTTCTTCATCCCCTTCGCCGAGCGGATTCGCTGGCGAAGGACGCGAACCTGGGCCGCCATCGATCGTCCCTACTGCTTCTCGGGCGGAGGAGCGTTGCGGTACCGGGTGACCGTCTCGTGGTTCTCCTCGCCCTCGAGAGCCTTCGCCTCCGCCTCCTTGCCAAGGTGCTTGTCTTCCTTGGCAAGGAACATCTGCTTGAACTTGGCGATCGCCTCGTCGAGCGTGGAGATGACGTCGTCATCCCAGTTGTTGTCGGCGACCGACTGGAGCGTGCCCTTGTACGAGTGGCGCAGGAACTCCAGGAACTCGGCCTCGAAGCGCCGAACCTCGCCGACCGGAATGTCGTCGAGCT
The DNA here is from genome assembly GCF_026130045.1 of Micromonospora sp. CPCC 205371. GTDB lineage: Bacteria > Actinomycetota > Actinomycetes > Mycobacteriales > Micromonosporaceae > Phytohabitans. Next base: position 5,940 of record NZ_JAIBNX010000017.1, on the reverse strand, counting down.
TGCCCTCGGTGCCGGCCCACACCGACACCACCTGCTCCTCGACCGGGTACGGCGAGTAGTTCGGCTGCTTCAGCAGCTCGACCAGGCGAGCACCGCGGTCGAGCTGGGCGCGGGACGACTTGTCCAGGTCCGAGGCGAACGCGGCGAACGCCTCCAGCTCACGGTACTGAGCGAGGTCCAGCCGCAGCCGGCCGGCGACCTTGCGTAGCGGCTTGACCTGTGCGGCGCCACCGACCCGGGAGACCGAGGTGCCGACGTTGATCGCCGGCCGGACGCCCTGGTTGAACAGGTCCGACTCCAGGAAGATCTGGCCGTCGGTGATGGAGATGACGTTGGTCGGGATGAACGCCGAGATGTCGTTCGCCTTGGTCTCGATGATCGGCAGACCGGTCATCGAGCCGGCACCCATCTCGTCGGAGAGCTTGGCGCAGCGCTCCAGCAGCCGGGAGTGCAAGTAGAAGACGTCACCCGGGTACGCCTCACGGCCCGGCGGGCGGCGCAGCAGCAGCGACACGGCACGGTAGGCCTCGGCTTGCTTGCTCAGGTCGTCGAAGACGATGAGCACGTGCTTGCCGCCGTACATCCAGTGCTGGCCGATCGACGAGCCGGCGTACGGGGCGATGTACTTGAAGCCGGCCGGGTCGGACGCGGGCGACGCGACGATGGTCGTGTACTCCATCGCGCCGTGCTCTTCGAGGATGCCCTTCACCGACGCGATCGTGGACGCCTTCTGGCCGATCGCGACGTAGATGCAGCGCACCTGCTTCTTCGGGTCACCCGACTGCCAGTTGGCCCGCTGGTTGAGGATCGTGTCGATCGCGACCGTGGTCTTACCGGTCTTGCGGTCGCCGATGATGAGCTGGCGCTGGCCCCGGCCGATAGCGGTCATCGCATCGATGGCCTTGATGCCGGTCTGCAGCGCCTCGCTGACGCCCTGCCGGGCCATCACGTTCGGCGCCTGCAGCTCCAGCTCGCGGAAGCCCTCGTTTTCGATGTCGCCCATGGCGTCGATCGGCTCGCCGAGCGCGTTGACCACGCGCCCCAGGAACTTGTCGCCGACGGGCACGGAGAGCACCCGGCCGGTGCGCTTGACGCGCTGGCCCTCCTCGATACCGGCGAATTCGCCGAGGATCACGACACCGATCTCGCGGACGTCGAGGTTCAGCGCCACACCCAGCGTGCCGTCCTCGAACTCCAGCAGCTCGTTGGCCATGGTCGAGGGCAGGCCCTCAACGTGCGCGATGCCGTCACCGGCATCGGCGACGGTGCCGACCTCCTCGCGGGAGATGTCGGGCGAATAGGAGGAGACGTAGCGCTCAAGAGCGCCGCGGATCTCCTCCGACGAGATGGTCAGCTCGGCCATCCTCTGCTTCCTCTGCTCTGGGGTTCGACGTTGGGTCTAGCGCTTCGCGAGCGCGTTTCGGGTGTCGGTGAGCCGGCGCAGGACCGTCCCGTCGTACAGGTCGGCACCGACCTGGACGCTCATCCCGCCGAGGATCTCCGGATGTACCAACTGCTTGACGGAGACCTCTCGACCGTACAGTTCCGAAAGCTTGGCGCCCAGGCGGCGCTCATCCTCGTCACTGAGCGGGGCCGCGACGGTGACGTACGCGACCTGCCGGTCACGCCGCTCGGCCGACAGCTCGACCAGGCGGGTCAGCGCGGCATCGAAGGAGCGCCCGCCGAAGCCACCGAGCGCCACCTCGACCAGCCGGACGGTGGCCGGCTTGGCCTTGCCGGACAGGAGCGCCCGGGCCAGCTCGGCCCGCTGCGCCGACGGCGCGACCACGTCGCCCAGCGCACCCGCGAGTCGCGGATCGCCCGCGACGAGCTGGCCGAAGCGGAACAGCTCGTCTTCGACCTCGCCGAGGTCGCCGGCGCGATCGGCGCTGGCCAGCAGCGCCTCGACGCCCAGCCGCTCGCTGGCCTCCAGCAGCTCGATCGGCGCCGACCAGCGGCCGTCGACGAGCGCGGCCACCAGTTTGAGGCTGGCGTCGCCGACCTTGCCGCCGAGCAGGCTGCGGACCAGCTCGGTGCGGTCTTCGACCGGACGGGCCGGGTCGGAGAGCGCCCGGCGCAGCCGCGGCTCGCGCCGCAGCAGGTCGGCCACGGCGAGCAGGTCGTCGGCGGCGCCCGCGATGGTTTCGGGCTTGGCCCGGCGGACGTACGCCTCCAGCCGCTCGGCGGCGGCGGTGTACGACTCCCGGCTGGCGGCCTGCATCAGCGTGCCCCGGCGCTTTCGAGATCGCTCAGGAACCGCTCGACGGTGCCCTTGCGGCGGGCCTCGTCAGCCAGCGACTCACCCACGATCTTGCTCGCCAGGTCGACCGCGATGGTGCCGACCTCGGCACGCAGCTCCCGGACGATGGTCTGACGTTCGGCGGCGAGCTGCTCCTTGCCGGCCGCGATGATGCGGTCGGACTCTTCGCGGGCCTTCGCCAAGACGTCCTGCCGGATGCCTTCGGCGTCAGCGCGCGCGTCGTCGCGAATCCGGGCGGCGTCGGTGCGCGCCTCGGCCAGCTGGGCCTTGTACTGCTCGAGGAGCTGGTTGGCCTCGGCCTGCGCCGACTCCGCCCGCTTGATCCCACCCTCGATGGCCTCGACCCGAGCCTTGAAGGTCTGCTCCATGCGGGGGAACACGAACTTCATCAGCACGTAGCAGAGGATCGCGAAAGCGACCGTGCCGACCACGATCTCCTGCCAGATCGGGATGATCGGGTTGTGCTCCTCGCCCCCCTCGGCGGCGAAAACGAACATGACTACCTCCCGGTCAGGGATGGCTGGCTAGTTGCCGGCCCAGACGAAGCCGAACGCGACGCCCAGCAGGGCGAGCGCCTCGACCACGGCGAAGCCGATCCAGACGTACGGCAGGGTCAGCCGCGACGACTCCGGCTGGCGAGCGGTCGACTGGATGTAGCTGGCGAAGACCAGACCGACGCCGATGCCGGGGCCGATGGCCGCGAGACCGTAACCGATGGCGGCGGTGCTGCCAGTTACTTCGGCGAGCAACATGTGTGCTTTCCTCCTGGTTATCGCGCGTGCACCTTCACGCGCGGACGACGATGACCTTACGAATCAGTGCTGTTCGGCGAGAGCACCCTGCACGTAGCTGGCGGTCAAGACCGTGAACACGTACGCCTGCAGGATGACCACCAGCGCCTCCAGGAAGGTGAGCGCGATCGCCATCAGCCAGGACACCAGCGAAACCGGCGCCAGCAGTGCGCTGGAGTTCAGCATCACGAAGCCGCCGAGCGTGAACACCAGCAGGATCATGTGGCCGGCGAACATGTTGGCGAAGAGACGGACCGCCAGCGTGAACGGCCGGAACAGGAACGTCGATGCGAACTCGATCGGCACCAGGAGCGGCAGGATGTACCACGGCGCCGGCGGGATCAGGGACGCCTTCATGTACTTGGCGAAGCCGTGCTGGCGGATGCCCACGTAGTTGAAGAGCACGTAGCTGATCACCGCGAGGATCGTCGGGAACGCGATGTGCGAGTTCGGCGACATCTGGATGCCCGGGATGATCCCGAAGAGGTTGGTGAGCAGGACGAAGCAGAACAGGGTGGTCAGGTACGGCGCGAAACGCACACCCTCGTGCCCGATCATGTCCTTGGCGATGTTGTTCCGCACGAAGCCGTAGACCGACTCGGCCAGCCACTGCCTCTTGGTCGGCACGAGCTGCGGATTGCGGTAGGTCACCAGGAAGAACACGATCAGAGCCGCGGCTGCGATCCAGACCAGGATCGTGACCTTGGTCAACCAGGGGTAGGCGCCGTCGACCACGGAGGGCAGGTAGAAGTCGTCAACGCTCGGTGGCCACGGGACTTCGCTCGCGAGACTCCGTACGCTCATTGATCCTCCTCTAGGCGCCGAGCCGGCGGGCGATCAGGTAGACGCCACCCGCCGCGCCGACCATTGCTCCGATCCCGATGGGAACCCCGCCGAGATCGAGCCAACGATCGACCAGCCAACCGATGAGACCCCACACCGCGATACCGGTAATGAGGTATCCAATCGCCACCCATCCCTGACCGGCTCCGCCGTCAGGTTGTTGGGGGGGTTGGTCACCGGCCATGACGCGGCGAACCATATCAGGCGCGTTACCGGCGGATAGGACTCACCCCCCACGCAAGGCACTTGTGCGGGCGCCGGGGATACTGGAGTCGTCTGTGCCCGTACGCTACTCCTCGATCGCCACTCCCGGGCCCCGGCTAGCCGGCCAGATTTTCGTAATCCACCAGATGTGCACGCCGGTCCACGCGACGACGCCCGCCGCGACGCCCCAGCCCATCGGCACCAAGCCGGCCCAGTCGGCCGTCGCGACGATCATCATCACGCCGCCGAGCAGGCTGTACTTCGCTACGTAGATGCCCAGCCCAAAGGGCAGAACGAGCTGTGGGTTGATCGCGTCGGCCCATGCGAGGACCACAGTGGAAAGCGTGTAACTGGCCGTGACGAGCGCCACTCCCACCGCCGCGCCGACCGCACCGGCTGCGCCGCGCGTCAGGCCGCCCACGACGGCCGCGCCGACCATCGCGACCGCTGACGCGACGAGCAACACGGGCAGATGGCGCAGGCGCCACCGTCGGTCATTGTTCATCGCGGATACGCCGGAAATTTGTGTACCAGATCTACCACTTCTGCCCTTATTTGGCCGATTTCATCCGAGTCGCCGTCGGCCCGCACAGCCCGCGAGATGAGCGACGCGATCTGGCGCATCTCCCCCTCGCGCATGCCCTGCGTCGTGACGCTCGGCGTGCCGACCCGTACCCCGGAAGCCACCATCGGTTTCTCCGGGTCGTACGGGATCGCGTTCTTGTTCAACGTGATTCCGGCCGCGTCGCAGCTCGCCTCCGCGTCACGCCCGGTCACGCCGAGGTCGCGCAGGTCGATCAACGCCAGGTGCGTGTCGGTGCCGCCCGACACCGGGCGCATACCTTCACTTTCCAGCCCCGCGGCCAACGCCTGCGCGTTCTTCACCACCTGGGCGGCGTACGTCTGGAACTCCGGCAGCGCCGCCTCGCGCAGCGCGACCGCCTTGGCGGCCACCGCGTGCATCAGCGGGCCGCCCTGCACGAACGGGAAGACCGCCTTGTCGACCCGCTGCGCCAGGCCTCCGCGGCACAGGATCATGCCGCCCCGCGGGCCGCGCAGGACCTTGTGGGTGGTGAAGGTCACGACGTCGGCGTACGGCACCGGCGACGGGATCGCCTTGCCCGCCACCAGGCCGATGAAGTGGGCGGCATCGACGAGCAGGTACGCGCCCACCTCGTCGGCGATCTCGCGGAACCGCGCGAAGTCGATGAGCCGCGGGTACGCGGTCGCACCGCAGATGATCATCTTTGGCTGATGAGCCACCGCGAGCTCGCGTACCTCGTCGTAGTCGATCAGCTCGGTGTCGCGGGTGACGGTGTATCCGACCGTGGCGAACCATTTGCCGGAAAAGTTCACCTTGCTGCCGTGGGTCAGATGCCCGCCGTGCGGCAGGTCCATCGCCAGTACCGTGTCGCCCGGCTGGAGCAGTGCGGCGTACGCGGCCAGGTTGGCGCTGGCACCGCTGTGCGGCTGGAGGTTGGCGTGCTCGGCGCCGAAGAGCTCCTTGGCCCGCTCGATGCCCAGCGCCTCGGCCTTGTCCACCTCGGCGCAGCCACCGTAGTACCGCCGAGCGGGGTACCCCTCGGCGTACTTGTTGGTGAGCGTCGAGCCGAGCGCCGCCAGGACGGCCGGCGACGTGAGGTTTTCGCTCGCGATCAGCTGGAGCCCGGAGCGCACCCGCTCCAACTCGCCCAGGACCACCTGGGCGATCTCCGGATCGACAGCCTCAAGCTGGGCAAAGTCCGGACCCCAGAACGTACTCCCGGCCTGCCGTTCGCTCGGTCGCGCGGCGCCGAAGGCGACGCCTTCCCCCGTCGCCTCGCTCCCCCCCCCCCTCCGGTC
>NZ_JAIBNX010000169.1:14327-18765 GCF_026130045.1 Micromonospora sp. CPCC 205371 | reverse complement strand
GCGCCGCCCGCCGCGCGCACCCCGCACCCCACACGCCGCCCGCCGCCCGCCCGCCGCACGCGGCCCGCCGCACGCCGCCCGCCGCCGAGATCGGCGACGATCGTCGGGGAGCGCCGTGGAGACGATGGTCTGGTCGAGCGCGGCCAGGAGCATGCCGAGCACGATCGTGATGAAGACGACGTTGGTCTGGCGGCGGCTCAGGTCCGGCGGGGCGGCGCTCCGGTCGAGCGTGGTGGTCATGCTCCGATCTTCGAGCCATTACAACCGCTATGTCCGGCGTTTGTCCTTTCTCGCAGCAGCCACCTGACAGCGCCGCAAGAGGCGCTGACCAGCGCCGGAACGACCGGTGCGAGCCTTGGTCTCCACAACAGGCGCCGTTCGCGCGCCGTAGGACCTCAACCACGCTTCAACCCAGCCCAAATGATCAACACCTGAGACGATAGGCGCATGCATACGCCCATCCCGGCCGATCGGCTGCGCATCGTGCCCGCCAACGAGGCGTCCTGGGACGACCTCGCTACGATCTTCGGCAGTACCGACGCGGGGCACTGCCAGTGTCAGCGGTTCAAGGTCGTCGGCTGGATCTGGCGGGACTCGACGCACGAGCAGCGCACCGAAATGCTCCGAGTGCAAACCGCGTGCGGTGACCCGAACGCACCGAGGACAAGCGGCCTGGTCGCGTACGCCGACGGGGAGCCGGTGGGCTGGGTCGCCGTCGAGCCGCGCACCGAGTATCCGAAGCTGCGCACGTCACGGGTGCCCTGGACCGGCCGGCACGAGGACAAGGACGACGACGGTGTCTGGGCGGTGACCTGCTTCGTGGTCCGCAAGGGCTACCGGGGGCGTGGCCTGACCTATCCCCTGGCTCAGGCCACGATCGCGTTCGCGTGTGAGCGCGGCGCCCGGGCGCTGGAGGCGTACCCGATGATCACCGAGCCGGGCCGGGAGATCACCTGGGGCGAGACGCATGTAGGCACCCGCCAGGTCTTCGAGGAGGCCGGCTTCACGCAGGTCAGCCATCCCTCCAAGCGCCGCGTGGTGATGCGCGTCGACTTCCCGGCGGGCGGTACCGCCGCCGTGCCGACCCTGGACTAACCCGGCACTCCCGCCCACTCGCCCACGGTCATGACCTCGGCCTGTTGCGGGAACACCTTCTCGGTGAGCACCCGGTGCACTTCAGGATCGGCGTCGAGGCAGCCGTCGGAGAGGACGGTGAGGCCGAAGTCCAAATCGGCGGCCTGCCGCAGGGTCGACAGGACGACGCCGCTCGTGGCGATGCCGGTGAGCACGAGCTGCTCGACGCGGCCGGCCCGCAGGACGACGTCGAGGTCGCTGCCGGAGAACCCGCTGACCCGCCGCTTGGTCACGACGATGTCGTCGGGTCCGGGCGCTACCTCCGGATGGATCGCCATGGCCGTGTCGTCGCCGACCCTGGGGCTATGCTGCGGCACGCGGGACGACGGACGGGGAGGTCACCGTGACGACCAGGCCGAACGGCGCACCGAGCCGGCGGCGCCGGGACGCCGAGGCGACCAGGCTGGAACTGCTGGCGGCGGCGCGCAGCCGGTTCCTGCGCCTCGGATACGACCGCACGACGATGCGAGACGTCGCCGCGGACGTGGGCGTCAACCTGGCACTCATCAATCGCTACTTCGACTCCAAGGAGGGGCTGTTCAAGGAGGCGCTCGCCGCGACACCGAGGTTGCTGGGCGGCGACGGCGCGTTTCCGCGGGACCGGGCCGAGCTCGCCGACGCCCTCAGCCGCCAGTTGGCGGACCGATCATGGCCGGATTCCGGCGAGCACCCGGCACTCATGCTGCTCCGCGTCTCCGGCGACGAACGCGTCGACAGCCTGCGCCGACAGGCCCTGCGAGACTTCGCCCAGCAGGTGCTCCACGCCGCCGGTACTCCCTCGAAGGGTGACGGCGACGACGCCCTCCTGCGAGCAGAACTAGTGGTCGCACTGGGTGTCGGCATCGCGGTCGTACGGTCCGCCGTCGGCCTGCAACCCTTGCGCGACGCCACGCCCGATGACCTGGCCGGGCCGCTGGGCGACGTCATCGACACGCTGTTGGGACCGGAGTAAGGAGGCGTCATGGCATTCCCCGACCGCATCGAGCGCACGCTCCAGCTGGGCCACCCGCCGGAGCGCGTATGGCAGGCGCTGACGACCGCCGAGGGCCTCGGCACGTGGTTCGGCCAGAAGGCCGAGGTCGACCTGCGCGTCGGCGGCCAGGCCAAGCTCAGCTGGGACAGCGGCGACACCGCCACGCTCACCATCGAGCGGGTCGAGCCACCGCGCGTGTTCGGCTACAGTTGGCCCGTTTACGGCCTTCCCGAAGGCGATCCGCGCCGTACCTATGTGGAGTTCACATTGGAGGCACCAGCGCCGGCACCACGCTGACGATGGTCGAGACCGGGTTCGGGCAGCTGCCCGACGCTGGCGACCACACACAGGCCTACTCGGCCAATACCGACGGCTGGACCCACGAGCTGGGCGAGCTCGTCGCATACCTCGATGGCCGACTCTGACCTCGAAGCGGTCGCACAGGAGGTCTTCGCCGCACTGGCCGACCCGAGCCGGCGAGGCATCCTCGCCGCGCTCGCGGCCGGAGGGCCGGCCACCGCGACAGATCTGGCCGCCCGGCTGCCGATCACCCGGCAGGCCATCGCCAAGCACCTCGCCCTGCTGGCCGACGCGGGGCTCGTGGTGGCCGAGCCGGGCGAGCGGCGCCGGGTCCGGTACCGGCTGGACTCGGCGCCCATGAAGGTGGCGCAGCAGTTCCTCGCCGCCCTCGCCCGCGACTGGGACGGCCCGCTCGCCGCCTTGCGCCGCGAGTTGGCCTAGTCCTTCCAAGGACCGAGCTTCTCCGGGTTCCGCACCGCCCAGATGTGCCTGATCCGGCCACCCGAGACGTCGAACGCCATGACCGTCACGGTTACGCCGGCCTCCTGGACCACCAAACCGGGCTGGCCGCTGACCGTACGCTCAAGAATCACCAGGTCTGTCTTCCTGCCGGCCAGATCGGCGAAGTAGCGCGCGACCCGCTCGCCGCCCTCGACCGGGTGAAGCTCGGCGCTGACGAGGCCGCCGCCGTCGCCGATGGCCGTCACGGCGGGGTCTAGCAGGCCGATGAATGGGGGCCCCGATGCCTTGGCCCCCCCACGCCAGCTGGAAGCCCTTGCCCCCGCCAGCGCCCTGGGCCGGGGGGGCCGCGGACGTCCGCGATTCGCGAACACGGCGGCGGGCCAACGAGGCCAGCTTGCGGCACGCGGCCGGCGAGCGGCCGACGATCTCGGCCACCTCCACAAAGGTGTACCGGAAGACGTCGTACAGGACGAACGCCACCCGCTCCGCCGGGGTCATGGATTCGAGCACGACGAGAAACGCCATGTTGATTGACTCATCGAGCGTAACGCGGTCGGCTGGATCGACGGTGACGCGCCCCGACCGCCCGTCTATCCACTCTGTACGGTCGGGCAGCGGCTCCGGTATCCACTCGCCCACATAGCGCTCCCGCCTGACCCGTGCCGAGCCGAGCAGATCGAGGCAGACCCGGCTGGCGACCGTCGTCAGCCAGCCGGCCGGGTTGTCGATGGCGTCCTGTTCCTGACGCGACATCGCGTACCAGCGTGCGTACGTCTCCTGGACGGCGTCCTCGGCGTCGGCAAGCGAGCCGAGGAGCCGGTACGCGAGATTCATCAGCCGCCGCCGTTCGCTCATGATGGCGCTCAGTTCCGGCTCGGGCCGCGTGCTCATCGCCTCGCCTCACACTTCGGGGTGCCGTTTCGTCATACAGACCATGGAACCCGACACCGCGGCCGCTCTCAAGGTGGACCGCGGGGCCCCGACCGGAAAGGAGTGAGCGATGAGCGACCTTCAGGCCATCGCCGACCGCGTCGAGATCGAGGCGCTGCGCGCCGAGTTCAGTGACGCGTCGCTGACGCACGACTGGGATCGCTTCGCGTCACTGTTCACAGAGGACGGTGCGTGGCGGATGCCGCACATCGACGTCGAGCTGGTGAGCCGCGCGGAGATCCGCGCGGGCGTCGAACGGCTGCGTGGCCTCTGGGAATTCTTCGTGCAGAACACGCACCCGGGGATGATCAAGCTGGACGGTGACACCGCAATCGGTCGCGCGTACATCGCGGAGTTCGGACGGTTCCGCGACGGCGGCTCGAACCTGAATTACTCCGTGTACCACGACCGCTACGAACGCACCCCGGACGGCTGGAGGTTCGCAGAACGCGTCTACGAGGTCAGGTACGTCGACACCGCTCCCCTGCCCGGCACGGCACCCGCCGGCCGCTGAGGCCGCACCAGTAGCTGACCGGCGACGAGAAGGTCACGCGTTGGTGGCGGCCTTCCACAGGGAGCCGTCCGGGTCGCCGGAGTAACCGTAATACCCCCCCCACTCGGGGCGGGGGCCGCGCCCCC
>NZ_JAIBNX010000169.1:10141-14317 GCF_026130045.1 Micromonospora sp. CPCC 205371 | reverse complement strand
GCCCGCGCGGGGGGGGCGCCCCCCCCCAGGTGGCCGCCCGGGTCGCTGAAGTACCCGTAACCCCCCCCCCAGTCGGCGGCGCCCGCCTCCTTGACCACGGCGCCGCCGGCAGCCGCGGCGGCCCGCATGACGTCGTCGACCGCCTCCCTCGTCTCGGTGATGAAGTGGAACGACACGCCGCGGAACCCGGCTCCCTCCGCGGAGACGCCCGCGTCCCGCGCCACGGCCTCCCACTCGTACAGGGCCAGATCCGAGGAGCCCTCACCCAGCCGGCACCTGACGAAGCCGGGAAAATCCTGCTCGACCTGGCACCCAAGGCCGTCGACGTAGAACTTCTTGGCCCGCTCCACGTCCTTGACGCCAAGCATGATGACGCTCGCCTGTAGTGACACGGTTCTCCCCCTTCTGTTTCCGATCAATCTAGGAGCCGAGTGCGCCGTCCGGCTTCTCCATTCCTGACCGGTTACGCCAATCGGTGCGTCAAACAGCCATTGTAGTGCCGACCACTACGATGGTAGTGTGGCGGGCATGGCAAACCGGCGTGAGGTGCTGCTCGACGCGGCGATCTCGGTGCTCGGCGAGTCCGGCATCCATGGGCTCACCCACCGGGCCGTCGACGCGGCCGCCGGGTTGCCCTCAGGCTCGACCTCCAATCATTTCCGCACGCGCGAGGCGCTGCTCGACGCGGTTGTCGGGCGGTTTGTCGTGCGCGAGCAGGCCAATTGGGAGGAGATCGCTACGACGATCGCTCCGACAACACCGCGCGAATTGGCCGAGACAATCGCCGCGGCGGCACGCGACAGCGCCGGTCGACACAAGACTCTGACGCTGGCGCGGTACGCGATCCTCGTGGAAGCCGCGACCACCCCGGCGCTGCGCGCGCGGCTCACGGCGGGCGGCGCCCGCGTTCGCGCCTGGGTCTTCGCCTGGCTGCGCCTGGCGGGCAGCACCGCCCCGGAGCGCGACGGCCCGATCATCATGAATTACGTCGCCGGCCTGGTGCTGCACCAGATGGCCAACCCCGACCCGGCGTTCGACCCGACCGAGGAGATCACCACGCTCGTTACCAGCCTCATCCGGCCAAAGGAGGCAGCACATGACCGATCGTGAGCAGATCTGGCGGGCCATCGACGCCCATCGGCTGCGGGTGGCCGACCTGCTCGACCAGCTAGCGCCCGGCGAGTGGGAGCAGCCGTCGCTGTGGTCCGCCGGCTGGACGGTGCGGGCCGTCGCCCCACCCCCCACGCTCCAACAGGTCACCCTCCGTCAGTCCCTGCCGCGGTTCCTGCGGGCCCGCGGCGACCTCCACCGGGCGACCCATGACGCCGCCTGCCAGCGCGCCGCCGGCACGACGCCCGCGCAGCTCGTCGCGATGCTGCGCGGCATGGTGGGCTCGCGCCGCAAGAACACCGGGGTCACCGACCGCGAGCCGCTGATCGACATCCTCGTACACGGTCAGGACATCGCCGTGCCCCTCGGCCGCCACCTGGACACGCCGGCCGCGCCCGCCGCCCTGGCGCTCCGTCGCATGTGGACGATGCGCTGGCCGAGACCGTTCCCCGCGACGCTCGTGATGAAGGGCTACCGGGTGACCGCCACCGACGCCCTGTGGTCCGCGGGCGACGGCCCGGAGGTCCGCGGGCCAATCGGTGCGATCCTGCTGGTGGGCGCGGGGCGATTCGTCGCATTGCCCGAGCTTTCCGGCCCCGGCGCCCCAGACCTCACCGCCCACGTCACCGCGTAGGCACTCGCGAAGATCTTGACGGCGATCCTGTCTTATTGTTCTACTGTCGTAGGACAAGCAGAAAGGACCCGCGAGTGATCGAGTTCGTGCTGGACGGCCGGTCGAAGGTGAACACGTACGTGCAGCTCGTCCAGCAGGTCAAGCAGGCCCTCCGGGTCGGCATGCTGACCCCCGGTGACCAACTGCCGAAGGTGCGAGACGTCGCACAGTCGCTGGCCATCAACCCGAACACGGTGTTGAAGGCGTACCGGGAGTTGGAGCTCGAAGGACTCGTGGAGGGCAGGCCGGGCGTCGGCACCTTCGTCAAGGGCACGCTCGGGAGCGCACCCCTGACGGGCCAGGCCGAGCTGCGCGACGACCTGGTGGCCTGGGTGCACCGCGCCCGCGATGCCGGCCTCACGCCGGACGACGTCACCGCCCTGGTCCAAACCACCATCCGCGCGAGTTATCCGCGGCAAGAGGAGCACGCGTGAACGGAACGAGAGGAACGGGGATGGAGTACGTGCTGGAGACAGACCAGCTCGGCAAGCGGTACGGCAGCAGGTGGGCGGTGCGGGACTGCACGCTGCGCCTGCCCGCGGGCCGGGTCGCCGCGCTGGTCGGGCCGAACGGCGCGGGCAAGAGCACGCTGCTGCACATGGCGGTTGGCCTGCTGCGCCCGGACGCCGGCGCGATGCGGGTCCTCGGCCGCAACCCGTACGGCGACACGGACGTGCTGTCCGAGATCGGGTTCGTCGCGCAGGACACCCCGCTGTACCGGGACTTCACCGCCGCCGAGCTGGTCACCATGGGCGGCAAGCTCAACCGCCGCTGGGACGCGGCGCTGGCCCGCACCCGGCTGGCCCAGCTCGGCCTGCCGCCCGACCGGCCCGTGGGCAAGCTCTCCGGCGGGCAGCGCGCCCAGGTCGCGCTCGCCCTGGCCCTGGCGAAGCGACCGTCGCTGCTGCTGCTCGACGAGCCGGTGGCCAGCCTCGACCCGCTGGCACGGCGCGAGTTCTTGCAGGCCCTGATGGGCAGCGTCGCGGAGACCGGCGCGACCGTGCTGCTCTCCTCGCACATCCTCGCCGACCTGGAGCGCACCTGCGACTACGTCGTGGTGCTCAGCGCATCGCAGGTGAGGCTCGCCGGCCCGACCGACGAACTCGCGACGAGCCACCGGCAGCTCATCGGGCCACGCCACGACGGCGGACCGATCGGCGGCGTCGCGGCCGTCGTCCGCGCCAGCCACACCGACCGGCAATCGACGCTGCTGGTGCGCACCGACGGTCCCATCACCGATCCGATGTGGACGGTGCGGGACGTGAGCCTCGAAGACACCATCCTGGCGTACCTCGCCGATGGCGACACCCGCGCTAGCCACACCGAGTGGGGAGTACCGGCATGATCTGGCTGACCTGGCGGCAGCACCGCAAGCAGGCGCTGTACACGCTCGCCGGCCTGCTGGCCCTGGCCGCCCTGATCGTGCCGACGGGCCTGGCGATGCGCGGCACGTACGCCGACAAGGGACTGCGGGCGTGCCTTGACGGGCTCCGGGACGGCAACCTCTCGCCGGAGGCGAGCAACACCTGCATGCGCGCGCTCGACGCGTTCAACGAACAGTACGGAGGTCTCACCTTCGCGGGCATACTGCTGCTCGTGCTCCCGTTGTTGGTCGGGCTCTTCTGGGGCGCACCGCTGGTCGCCCGCGAGACCGAGCAGGGCACTCACCGTCTGGTGTGGACGCAAGGCATCAGCCGGCGCCACTGGGCCCTGGTAAAGATCGCGGCGGTAGGCGGCTTCACGCTCGCGGTGGCCGTCGTGTACGGCCTGGGCACGTCCTGGTGGATGGCGCCGCTGATGAACGCCGGGCACCTGAGCCGGTTCGAGTCGGGGCTCTTCGACATGCAGGGGATCGTGCCCATCGGATACACCCTCTTCGCGGTCGCGCTCGGCGTGTTCGCCGGCACCGTGTGGCACAAGGTGCTGCCCGCGATGGGGGTGGCGCTCGCCGGGTTCGCCGTCCTACGGATCGCCCTGACCGTGCTGGCACGCCCGCGCTTGATGCCCCCGAAGGTGCGCACGCACCTGGTGCAGGGCAACGTCGGCGAGCGGGGCAACCTGGTCGGCGACTGGGTGCTCGCCAAGCAGGTGCGCAACCCGGACGGCAGCGTCGTAGCCACGAACGCCGAGGTGTCCTGCCCACCGGGCGCTGCGGGACCGGGCGGCAGCCCGTGCGGCCGTGACCTGGGCCTGCAAGCGGGCGCCTACAACTGGCAGCAGTACCAGCCCGGCGACCGCTTCTGGCTCTTCCAGACCATAGAAACCGGCATCTTCATCGCCCTGGCCCTACTCCTGCTCTACCTGGCCATCCGCCGAATCCGCCGCATCGCCTGACCAGCGTGCGCCGATCCTGCGGTTGTCATGGCCCAACTTGGGCAACCGCAGGATCGGCG
>NZ_JAIBNX010000169.1:0-10131 GCF_026130045.1 Micromonospora sp. CPCC 205371 | reverse complement strand
CGGGTGTGGCCACCCCCCACGCGGACCCACCCATGGTTGGGGGCACCGGGTCAGGCTTCGGCCAGCGTGACCAGGACCTGCTGGCCGAATTTGGCCAGCTTCGCCTCGCCTACGCCGTTCACTGTGCCCAGTGCGGCCAGGGTCGTCGGGGCTTCGGTCGCGATCTGGCGCAGCGTCGCGTCGTGGAAGATGACGTACGCCGGGACGCCCTGCTCCTTCGCGGTGGCCGCCCGCCAGGCGCGCAGCCGCTCGAAGACGGGTGCCGCCTCGGCTGGCATCTCGGCAGCCGCCGCGCCACTGGCAGCCCGCGCCTTGGCGACCCGCGCCGACGCCGCGCGCGGGGCCTCGCGCCGCAACCGCACCTCGCGCTCCTTGCGCAGCACGGCGGTGCTGCCCTCGGTGAGCACCAGGGTGCCGTACTCCCCCTCGACCGCCAGCAGCCCCTGCGCCAGCAGCTGGCGCACCACCCCGCGCCACTCGCTCTCGCTCAGCTCGGTGCCGATGCCGAATGTGGACAGTGAGTCGTGGCGGTGCTGCGTCACCTTGTCTGACTTCTTGCCGAGCAGGATGTCGATGGACTGCCCAGCGCCGAACTTCTGGCCGCGCTCACGTGCCAGACGCAACACAGTGGACAGCAGCTTCTGCGCGGCGACCGTGCCGTCCCACGACTCAGGAGGCGCGAGACACGTGTCGCAGTTGCCACACGCGGCACTGCTTTCGCCGAAGTACGCGAGGATCTGCGTCCGTCGACACTCGACGGTCTCGCACAGCGCCAGCATCGCGTCGAGGTGAGCGGCGAGCACCCGGCGGCGCGCCACGTCGCCGTCTGAGCTGTCAATCAGCTTGCGCTGCTGCACCACGTCTTGCAGCCCGTACGCGAGCCAGGCGGTAGACGGCAGCCCGTCGCGGCCCGCGCGGCCGGTCTCCTGGTAGTAGCCCTCGACCGAGCGGGGCAGGTCGAGGTGCGCTACGAACCGCACGTCGGGCTTGTCGATACCCATGCCGAAAGCGATCGTCGCCACCATGACGAGGCCGTCTTCGCGCAGGAAGCGAGCCTGGTGCCGGCTGCGGGTGGCCGCGTCGAGCCCGGCGTGGTAGGGCAGCGCGGTGATCCCGTTCTGGGTCAGGAACTCGGCGGTCTTATCGACTGACGCGCGCGACAGGCAGTAGACGATGCCGGCGTCACCCGCGTGCTCGGTGCGCAGCAGCGTCAGCAACTGCCGGCGCGGCTCGTTCTTCGGCACGATCCGGTACTGGATGTTGGGCCGGTCGAAGCTCGACACGAAGTGCCGAGCCTCGTCGAGCCGCAGCCGCGTCGCGATCTCGGTGCGGGTGGCCGTGGTCGCGGTGGCGGTCAGTGCGATGCGGGGCACGTCCGGCCACCGCTCGTGCAGCATCGACAGCGCCAGGTAGTCGGGGCGGAAGTCGTGACCCCACTGCGCCACGCAGTGCGCCTCGTCGATCGCGAAGAGCGATATCCGGCCGCGGTCGAGCAGGGCTCGGGTCGACTGCGAGCCGAGCGCCTCCGGCGCCAGGTACAGCAGATCGAGCTCGCCGGCCACGAACTCGGCCTCGACCAGCCGGCGCTCGGAGAAGTCGAGCGTCGAGTTGAGGAAGCCGGCGCGCACGCCGAGCGCCCGCAGCGCGTCGACCTGATCTTGCATGAGCGCGATCAGCGGCGAGATGACGACGCCAACGCCCTCGCGCACCAGCGCGGGAATCTGGTAGCACAACGACTTGCCGCCGCCGGTCGGCATCAGCACGAGCGCGCGGCCGCCGCCGGCGACGTGCTCGATGATCTCCTGCTGCTCGCCCCGGAAGGCGTCGTAGCCGAAGACCCGCCTCAATGCCTCTGCCGCGTCGCGGTTGAGGTCCAGATCCGTAGGGGCCACCCGGCGATAATACGAGCCGCCCGGCGCCGGCCGGGGGCGCACCACGGACGGGTAGCGTGAGTCGGCATGTCGTTCATGACGCGCTTCCGCCGCCCGGCGGCGGCCCTGGCTGACGCCGACGCGGGGCCAGCCGCCGTCGAGGACGCCCCGGAGCCGGCCGCCGTCGTGCGCGAGCGGCCGCGGTGGCGCACGGTGGTCGCGTGGGTTTTGACGGTACTGTCAGCCGCCGTCGTCCTGGCCGCGTTGGTACTGCCGAACGAGCTCGACCTGCTGACCGTCCGCGAGTTCCTCTACATCCCGGTGGAGGCCCTCGCGGGTGCGGTTCTGCTCCTGCTCCTGCCGCCGCGAGGGCGCCGGGTCTTCGCGCTGGTTGTCGGCCCTCTGCTCGGCACGCTGGTAATCGTCAAGCTCCTCGACATGGGCTTCAACTCGATCCTCGACCGCCCGTTCGACCTGGTGCTCGACTGGGTGCTCTTCGACGACGCGCTGACCGTACTCAAGGGCTCGGTCGGCGAGGGCGGCGTGGCGGCGACGGTGGTCGGAGCGATCCTCCTGGCAATCGCGGTGCTTGTGCTCACCACACTCTCGGTGCTCCGGCTGACCAGTGTCGTGCCGCGCAGTCGGGGCGCGGTCGCGTGGATCGCCTGCGCGATCCTCGGTGCGCTGCTGGTCACCAACGCGCCGATCGCGACGGAGCGCAGCACGATCCTCGTGTACGAGCGAGCCGGGATGGTGCGCGACGGCCTGCGCGACCGGCAGCTGTTCGCCGAGGAGGCCAAGGTCGACGCGTTCCGCGACACGCCGGGCGACCAGCTGCTGACCGCCCTGCGCGGCAAGGACGTGGTACTCGCGTTCGTCGAAAGCTACGGGCGGGACGCCGTCGAAGACTCCGAGTTCTCCGCACAGGTCGGTGCGGTGCTCGACGCGAGCTACGGCAGGTTGCGGGCCGCCGGGTACGGCGCGCGGAGCGGATACCTCACCTCATCGACCTCGGGCGGCGGTAGCTGGCTGGCGCACTCCACGTTCCTGTCCGGGCTGTGGGTCGACAACCAGCAGCGCTTCCGCACCGTCACATCGAGCGACCGGCTGACACTGGTCAGTGCATTCCGGCGCGCCGGCTGGCGCACGGTCGGTGTAATGCCGGGCATCACCCGGGCCTGGCCCGAGGGCGACTTCTACGGATACGACCAGGTCTACGACCTGCCGAACCTCGGCTACCGCGGTCCCGGGTTCGGCTGGGCGACCATGCCCGACCAGTACACGATGCTGGCATACGAGCGCTTCGAACACGCCAAGACCGACCGCGGCCCGGTATTCGCGACGATCCCGCTGGTGTCCAGCCACAGCCCGTGGGCGCCGCTCCCCCGCTTCCTCGACTGGAACCAGGTCGGCGACGGCTCGATCTACCACGAGATCCGCAAGCAGGGCCTGAACGCCGAGGAGGTGTGGCGGGACCAAACCCGGGTGCGCACCGAGTACCGCCACTCGATCGAGTACACGCTCACCGTGCTGACGTCGTACATCGAGACGTACGGCGACGACGACCTCGTCATGGTGTTCCTCGGCGACCACCAACCGTCGCCGCTCGTCGCCGGTGACGACGCCGGCCACGACGTACCGATCTCGATCGTGGCCCGCGACCCGGCGGTACTGGACCGGATCGCGAGCTGGGGCTGGCAGGACGGCCTGCGCCCCAGCCCGCAGTCGCCGGTCTGGCCGATGAACACCTTCCGCGACCGCTTCCTGACCGCATACGGCCCCTAACAGCCACCACCACTTCCCGTCCGCACTCCGCGCAACCCCCTCTCCCCGCGACCTCCGCGCTCCCCGCGACACCCTCCCCCCGCGCTCCGCACGGCACCCTCCCGCTCCGCGCGGCACCCTCCCGCTCCGCGCGGCACCCTCCCGCGGACTCGCGCGGATGCGCTCCTCCCGACTCCCGCCGATCAAGGGCAAATGCACGTGCTTTGATCTCGGATCCGCGTGCGTTTGCCCTTGATCGATGGGGTTGGCCTTGATCGACGGTGCCCAGCTGCGTGTCCGGTCAGGGTGAGGCAGCCGCGCGACCGGCTCGGCAACAGCACCGCCCGGCGCGCCACCGCCGCCGCCGGGGTCATGGGCATCCTCGCCGGCCCGCATCGGCCGCGCCGGGCTCAGAACGCGCGGTGGGACGCGTCATGCGGCCGCGCGGGGTCCGGTCGAGCGTTCACGGCGTACCACAGCGCCAGCCGCATCAGCCCGACGGCACCCGCCATGCCGTCGACGCCATCGATGCCGACCACTTTCTCGCCACGCGAGCCCAGTAGGCCTTCCACACTCACCCAAGGCCATGTATCGTTTCAACCCACCCAAGGGGGTTGACGATGATCGATAGAAACAGGTCAGGGCGTCTGATTGCCGCGCTCGCCGTCGCTGCGGCGACCGCGATCACCGGCGCGATCACGGTCATGACGGGAGCCGAAGCGGCGGACTACCCGAACCCGGGCCGGGTCACCGGCGCCACCGGCGTGCACGACCCAAGCGTCGTCAGGGCACCCAACGGCACGTACCTGCTCGTGCACACCGGCAACAACCTGGCCATCAAGACCTCGACCGACCGCATAGCCTGGCGCAACGCCGGCGCCGTCTGGCCCGGCGGCGCACCCTGGACCACCGCGTACACCGGCGGGAGCGCCAACCTGTGGGCGCCTGACATCTCGCACCACAATGGACAGTACTATTTGTACTATTCCGCCTCGACCTTCGGATCACAGCGCTCGGCCATTTTCCTGGCCACCAGCCCCACCGGCGCGGCCGGCACCTGGAGTCACCGGGGCCTGGTCATCGAGAGCAGCTCATCGGTCAACTACAACGCGATCGACCCCCACCTCACCGTCGACGCCGGCGGGCAATGGTGGCTCTCGTTCGGCTCGTTCTGGAGCGGCATCAAGCTGATCCGGATCGACCCCGCGACCGGCCTGCGCTCCGCTTCGGACACCGCTGTCCGGGCGCTCGCAACCCGGCCGTCCAGCGCCAGTGGCGCCGTCGAAGCGCCGGTCATCTACCGCCGCGGCGGGTGGTACTACCTGTTCACGTCATTCGACTTCTGCTGCCGCGGGGCAAGCAGCACGTACCGCGTCATGGTCGGACGGTCCACATCGGTCACCGGCCCGTACGTCGATCGGAGCGGCAGAGCGCTCACCGCCGGCGGCGGCACCGAGGTGCTCGCGGGGCATGGGTCGGTGCATGGCCCTGGCCATCAGGCGGTGCTGCCCGACACCGACAGCGACGTGCTCTTCTACCACTACTACACCGACAGCGGCGCCGCCCGTCTCGGCATCAACCTGCTCGGCTGGGACCCCGATGCCTGGCCATACATCCACTAGCTCCGGGACGCGCCGCCCGCGGCCCCTCCACCGCCGATCAAGGGCGAATGCACGTGGTTGGACCTCTTTTCCGCGTGCATTTGCCCTTGATCGATGGAGATCTCCTTGATCGACGCCGTTGACTTGAGCATCGCGGCACACTCTCAAGGCTCCGGCGGCACACGACCTAGACCCTCGCGGCCCGCGCCGCTACCGATGGCGACGTGATTCTTGAATAGTTGCTGCTGCTCTGGCCGCTCTGGCAGCAACGTCTCGGCGAATGAACCGCCCTTGACGACGGTCCGGCTCGCTTAACTCAACGGCGTTGTCTTCTTGATCGCGGGGCGCGGGCCGGAGCACCTGGGTTGGCGGGCCAGGCCGGCCAGCCCGCGCCGGCCAGCGCCGCACGACCGACCCGGCGCGACCAGCCCGGCACAAGCGGCGGGCAGCGAACGGCAGCCGGCGAACGGCGAACAGCGGACGACGGACGACGGGCAGCGGGCGGCGGGCAGCGGACGACGGGCAGCGGACGACGGGCAGCGGGCGGCGGGCAGCGGACGACGGGCAGCGGACGACGGGCGGCGGGCGGCGGGCGGCGGGCGGCGGGCGGCGGGCGGCGGGCGGCGATCAAGGGCATTCGCATGGATCAAGGGCAAATGCACGCGGAAATGAGATCAAAGCACGTGCGTTTGCCCTTGATCGACGCTCGAAGGGGCTCCGCGCGGAGGCCCCGGGGCGCGCGGCCAAGCCGGCACGACCAAGCCGGCATGACTGGCCCGCGCAGCGTGGCGCGGCTCGCGTCGTGTCAGCTGGGTCCGCGGGCGGGACGGAGCAGGACTTCCGAGCCGATCGGGGCGAACCCCACAGCGAGGAACGCGCGCAGCGATCGCGCGTTGCCCGGCGAGACCGCCGCGAACACCGGCTCGCCCTCGGGCACCAGGCTCAGCGCGTCGGCGATCAGCGAGCGCCCGCGCCCGCGGCCGCTATCATTCGGTCGGTGCAATTCGAGGCTAAGCTCGGTGCGCCCGGCGAGCCCCTCGGAGAGGATGACGAGCCCGCGCTCGTCTCCGTAGACCCGGACCCGCCTGCGCACCTCGCTGGCATAGCGCACCCTGGGATAGTCACGGGCGCCGTCGAGCGGGTGCAGGCGTGGCTCCCCGCCGGTGCCGCCGCGGGTGAGCGTGGCGTCGATGACGCCGATCCATCCACCGGGACCGGCTAGCCAGCGCAGGAAGTCGGGAGACATGGAGCCGCCGAAGCCGTCCGGCCGCTGGGCGTAGACGTCCACTGTGGGCAGTGTGGTCGCGACCACCGCGTGGCCGGTGAAGGCGACCGAGCATTCCAGGCCGCCGGGCAGCGCCGGCACCACGGTGACGCTTCCGTCGGCGGGCGGGAAGCGACCCTTGGCGGCGTCGAGCAGGTACCCGAGCAACGGATGTGGGTCCGTGGGCATCAGGTGGTGCCCCGGACCAGGAGCGTCGGTGGCAGGATCGCGGGTGGGGGCACGTCTCCGGCGAGCAGCGCCTGGGTTTGCTCCACCGCCAGCTCACCGAGGCGTCGCTTGTCGATGTGGACGGTGCTCAGTGGAGGGTCGAGCAGCTCGCCGAGGCTCAGGCCATCGAACCCGACGATCGCGAAGTCGTCCGGTACCCGAAGGCCCCGATGGCGCGCCTCGCGCATCGCGCCGATCGCGACCAGGTCATTGAACGCGAACACCCCGGTCATGTCGGGGTGTGCCGCGCACAGCGCGGCGCACGCCTCCGCCCCACCCTCCATCGACTGCGTGCCCGAAGCAATCCACTCCTCCCCCACCGGCAGCCCGTGCGCGGCGGCGGCCGCGAGGAACGTGAGCCGGCGGATGTGCGGGTCGCACACCGACTCGCAGTCGATCATGCCGATCCGCCGATGGCCGCGCTCGACCAGGTGCGCCACGGCGGCGCGCACGCCGGCCGCGAGATCGACGCGCACGGTGCCGTTCGCGGACGGCTCCGGGCCGCGGTCCACGATCACGAGCGGAAGCCCTTCCGCGTACGGCGCGAGCTCCGCGTCGGTGTGACTGAGGTATCCGGCGACGGCGTCGACCTGCCGGCCGAGCGAGCGCACCAGCGGCAGCTCGCGGCGGCGGTCGCTTTCGGTGCTGGCGACGACGACCTGCCAGTCCTGCGCGTCGGCGGCTTGGATGACGCCGGCGATGAACTCGGGGAAGAACGGGTTTACCACGTCGGGCACGATCAGGCCGACCGTGACCAGCCCCGGCCGGACAAGCCCGCGGGCGTACCTGCTGGGCCGGTAGTGCAGCTGGCGCGCCGTCTCCAGGACCCGGCGCCGGGTCTCCGGGTCGATCTCGCCTTTGTCGTTGATCGCCCGCGACACCGTCTGGTGAGACACGCCGGCGGCCCGGGCCACGTCCCGCAGGGTTGCCCGGCGAGGTGAGTTTTCCTGCCGCTTATCCACGATGCTCCCAATCGTAATCCGATCTTGACGCCAGTCTCGACCCGGGTCAGACTACCGTGAACGTTCACGTGACCGTTAACGGAGGCTGCCGGTGAAGTGGTTTGGCGTGGTCAGCGCCTGTTTGGCGTTCGTGCTCATCGGCGCGCTCCAGGCGCTGTACGGGCCGGCCGTCTCCGCGTTCCGCGCCGACTTCGGCATCTCCGTGGTGGTCGCTGGGCTGGCGCTGAGCGCCCACTTCGTCGGGGGGATCGCCGGCGTGCTCTGGTACGCGCGCTCGCCGCTGGCCGGTACCCGGAAGCTCGCCGTCTCGCTGGTCGCGATGGCCGCCGGCGCGGCGGGCGTCGCGCTGGCACCCAGCTGGCCGCTCGCGCTGGTGGCGGCCCTCGTCGCCGGAGTCGGTTTCGGCGGTATCGACTACGGATGCAACGACATGTTCGCGCGAGCTTTTCGGCGGCGTGGGTCGGCGATGCTGAATGTACTCAACGCGCACTTTGGAATCGGCGCGATTGCCGGCCCATTGCTCCTCGGAGTGCTCGGACCCCACCGGTATCCGGCGATCTTCCTTTGCTTCGCCCTGGTGTCGCTTTTGCTCGTACCGGGGCTCCGCGGTTCCGCGGAAGCACCCACCGCAGCGGCGGAACCGGCCGCCACCCCAGCGGGCATCCGCCGTCGCGGGCTGCTGGTCGCCTTCATCGTGCTGTACGTGATGAACGTCGGCGTGGAGGCCGGCGTCGGTGGTTGGGAGCCCACGCACCTCGAGGCGATCGGCCACAGTGCCTCGGACGCCGCGACCGCCACCTCGGTGTTCTGGCTGATGATGACCATCGGCCGGTTCCTGGTGGTGCCCCTCACTCTGCGCGTCTCCGACCGCGCCATCGTCATCGGCAGTTGTGTCGGGATCGCGGTGTGCCTGGCCTTGGCGACCGTGCCCGGGCTGGCTGTCGTCGCGTACGCGGGCGTCGGCCTGTTCATCGCGCCGGTCTTCCCCACCGGCCTGCCCTGGCTGCACCGGGCCGTGCCGGGCGCCAGCCGCGCCGGCGCGTACGTGTTCGCCGCCTCGATGCTTGGCGGCGTCGCGTTCCCGCCGCTACTCGGTGCCGGGATCGAGCGCGCGGGCGCCGGATCGGTGCCGGTGTTGATCTTTATCGTCAACGCGCTTTGCCTCGTAGCAATCTGGCGCATTGTCCGGACGGAATCGACTCTCCCCAGCGTGTACAGACAGCGGATACAGGGCCGTCATGAGTGAGCTGTCAACTGCTCGCCGAGCATCAGATCTTCTCGACACTCCGCGGCGGACATCCGCTCCGGAAAAGCCGGTGCGTGACGCGGGCATGATCCCGTACCGTTTCGTGCTGGAGATGCCAAGCGGCGCACCGGCATCGCCGGCCCGCGTCCCGCGCGTCGGGCTCTCCGTCCATTTCAGGTATGGCCGAAAAGGCCGAGGTTCGACTCCTCGCAGAGCGGTTCCGCGCAATCCTGCCCTCGGGCGGCGACGGTACGGCCATGCGGGCTCGCGACCACGGTCGCGGAGGCCCCCGCCGGCACCGCCGCGGTGCGCGCGGAGCCGCTCCCGGTCCACAATGGAGGTGAACGACATGGCGACTACGACAATCATGGAATGGCAGCGCGGCCTGCTGTTCACCGATGGCCGGTTTACGCGCGAGCTGTCGCCGGGCCGCCACCGGTACCGCCGGCGCCGCACCAACCTACACATCCTCGACGTGCGCCCGCACACCATCGTGGTCTCCGGCCAGGAGTTGCTCACGTCTGACGGAATCACGCTGCGGGTGTCCACTGTGGCTACCTGGCGGATCAGTCAGCCGCTGGCGTACCTCACCGCGTCCGCCGACACCGGCCAGGACCTGTACACGGCGGTGCAGCTCGCGATCCGCGACGCCGTCGCGGCACTGACACTCGACGAGGTGCTCGCCGACCGCGGCCGGCTCTCCACCGGCCTGGCCGAGGCGGCCGCGCCGCGCGTAGCCGAGCACGGCATCGAGCTGCTCTCCGCCACCGTCAAGGACCTCATGCTCCCCGGCGAACTGCGCCGGGCCGCGACCGAGACGCTGCTCGCCCGCGAGAGCGGCAAGGCGGCGCTGGAGCGCGCACGGGCCGAGGCAGCGGCGTTGCGCACGCTCGCCAACGCGGCACGGCTGCTCGAGGAGCACCCGGCTCTGCTGCACCTGCGCACCATCCAGGCGGCCGCGACGCCGGGCGCGACGGTGGTGCTCACGCCCGACCCGACCCGCCTCCCCGACCGCCGCTGACCCGCTGCCCTCGTCGATAGTCGTAACGCGCTCCGCGCGTTACGCGACGCGTGAGCGACCGCGCGTCGGCAGCCCGCGTGAGCGACCGCGTGCGTTCGCCCACGCGGCCTGCGTCGATCAAGGGCAAACGCACGTGGTTCGATCTCTTTTCCGCGTGCGTTCGCCCTTGATCGA